>JAOHKR010000026.1 GCA_028101445.1 Candidatus Pelagibacter sp.
CTAAATATAAAACTGTAAAATTTGGAAATAATGTTTTAGTAGGAAAAAATGTTAAAATCGGTAAAAATTCAATAATAGGTTCAAATACTATTATAGAACAAAATGTTGAAATCGGAGAAGGGTGTGTAATTGGTTCTGGTGTAATTATCAAGAATTCAATAATAGATAAAAAAGTTGTGGTACAGGATAATTGTAAAATAGGTCAAAAGGGATTTGGTTTTATACCATTAAAAAACCAAAATATTAAATTTCCACATATTGGTAAAGTTATTATTAAAAGCTTTGTCGAGATTGCTTCAGGATGTACAATTGATAGAGGATCAGTAGATGATACAATTATAGGCAATAATACTTATTTAGATAACCAAGTTCATGTAGCTCACAATGTTCAAATTGGCGATAATTGTATGATTGCCGGTCAAGTCGGATTTGCAGGAAGCTCTATTATCGGCAACAATGTTTCTATTGGTGGCCAAGCAGGCATCTCTGGCCATTTAAAAATTGGCAATAATGTTAAAATTGGTGGTGGCAGTGGTGTTATAAAAGATATTGAAGATAATCAAATTGTTATGGGATATCCCGCAGTGTCCCTTAAAGAATTTTTAAAAAATAAATAAATATGAATGAAACTGAAATAGATAAAAAAAAGATTGAAAGTTTACTACCTCACAGGCAGCCCATGCTGTTAATAGATAAATTAATTAATATTGTTCCTTTAAAATCTGCAACTGCAATAATGTATGTTAAAAAAAATGGTTTCTATGTGCAAGGTCACTTTCCAGGTCAACCAGTAATGCCAGGAGTTTTAATTGTTGAAGCATTTGGACAAGCAGCTGCTGCTTTAACAGCCCATGGAATTGATCCTAAAGAGTATGCTAACAAATTAGTTTATTTAATGGGTGTTGATAAAGCTAGATTTAGAAGTCCTGTAATACCTGATTGTGAACTACATTTAGAAATTGAAGCAGTAAGATCTCATGGAAGAGTATGGAAATACAAAGGCACGGCAAAAGTTGATGATAAGAGAATGGCTGATGCAGAGTGGTCAGCAACGATAGTGGATCGAAAAAAATGATCCACAAATCAAGCGTTATAGACATTAACGCAAAAATTTCAAAAAATGTAAAAATAGGTCCATTTTGTTATATAGGTCCAGAAGTACAGCTCGATGAAAATGTTGAATTAATATCTAATGTACATATAGAAGGAAATACTAAAATAGGAAATGGAACAAAAATATATCCATTTTCAAGTATTGGAACCAATCCTCAAGATTTAAAGTACAACAATGAAAAAAATTATACAATTATAGGAAACAATAATACTATAAGAGAATACGTAACAATAAATCCTGGGACAGCAGGTGGTGGTTCAAAAACTATTATTGGAAATAACTGTCTGTTTATGATTTCATCACATGTAGCCCATGATTGTAAAATCGGAAATAATGTAATAATCGCAAACAACGTCCCTCTAGGTGGACATGTAACAATAGAAGATTCTGTTGTTATCGGTGGAAATTCGGCAGTTCAACAATTTACTAGGATCGGAAGATTAGCAATGATAGGAGGTATGACAGGAGTATTGAAAGATGTAATTCCTTTTGGATTATCAATAGGTAATAGAAATTATTTGCAAGGATTAAATTTGATTGGTTTAAGACGAAAAAAATATGAAAATAAAAAAATTATGGGTTTAGATAAAGCTTATAAAGAAATTTTTTCATCAAAAAATCTTCATGAAAACCTTGAAAAAATTAATGGTGAACACAAGGGCAATGAACTAGTAAACGAAGTTATATCCTTTATAGAAAAAGATAAAAAAAGACCTATTTGTTCACCGCAAAGTTAAAATAATTATGATTGGGCTTATTTTTGGAGAGACGGATTTTCCAAAACAAATCTTAAAAAAAATAAAAAAAAAAGAAAAGTATTTTATAATAGATCTAACAAAAACCAATGTTTTTAAGAAAGATAGAAATTCTTACCCAGTATCCATTGGTCAATTTGGAAAAATAATAAACATATTAAAAAAACAAAACTGTAAGAAAGTTTTATTTGCTGGAAAAGTAAATAAACCAAATTTTTCTAAATTAAAATTAGATTTTAAAGGTATTTATTACATGCCTAGAATAATCAAGAGTTCTAAATTAGGTGATGCCGCTATATTAAAAGAAGTAATAAAAATATTAAAGAAAGAAAAAATTAACACAGTAAGTTCAACAATTTTTACTCCAGAACTTAGTTTGAAAAAAGGTAGTTATTCGAAAACAAGACCTAATATTCAAAATAAAAAAGACATTAATAAATCTATTAAAGCATTAACGAAGACAAGACCTTATAGTTATAGCCAAGGAGCCGTATCTAGAGATAATAAAGTTATTGCTATTGAAGGTGAAGGAGGAACACAAAAAATGCTTAAAAATATTAAAAATAAAGGCAATGGTGTTTTAGTTAAATTCCCCAAAAAAAAACAGGATATGCGAGTTGATCTACCAACAATTGGTTTAAATACACTCAAACAATGTAAAAAAGCTGGTCTCAAAGGAATAGTTTTAAAACATAAAAAAAATATTCTATTAGATAAAAAAAAATGCATTCAATACGCAAACAAAAATAAAATGTTTATTTTAGTAAAATGAAGCATATAATTTTTTTTTTCTTAATTTATTTAACACAATTTTTAAATTTAAGTTCTAATGAACCAAAATTTGAGGAATTAATTAAAGGCTTAAAAAACCCATGGAGTCTGTCATTTGTAACAGATGACAATATTTTAATTACAGAAAAATCAGGAAATTTATTAAAGATTAATTTAGCGAATAAAAAGATAAAAAAATTAACTCATAATCTAAATATATTAGAGGATGGGCAAGGAGGACTGTTAGAAGTTTTATATAAAAATGATGAAATATATGTTTCTTATTCAGAGAACAGGGGAGATGGAAAATCAAGCACATCTGTAGCTAAGGCACCAATAAAGGATAAAGATTTAAAATTCAAAAATATATTCAGATCGGAACCACCAATAAATTCTGGTTATCACTTTGGCTCAAGATTAGTGATTAAAGGTGATTATCTTTTTATTACAGCTGGTGAAAGAGGTGAAGGTATGATAGCGCAAGACCCAAAAAAACATCCTGGAAGTATTATTAGGATACATTTGGATGGATCGATACCATCAAACAATCCTAAGTATGAAGATAAAAAAAATTGGCTACCAGAAATTTATCAAATAGGCGTAAGAAATCCACAAGGAATGTCCTTATCTCCTTTTGATGGAAATATTTATATAACAAATCATGGTGCCAAAGGGGGTGATTGGTTTGGCGTTGTTAAAAAAAGTGAAAATTACGGATGGAAAATTTTAGGATGGGGAGGAACAAATTATACAGGTAGTAAAATTGGTCCAAAATGGAAACCAGGATTTACAAAAGCTATTAAATATTGGGTTCCATCTATAGCGGTAAGTTCAATGGTTATTTATAAAGGTAAAGAATTTCAAGAGTGGAATGGAGACGCTTTAATTACATCTCTTAAAGATCAGTCATTAAGAAAAATAAAATTTAAAGATAATAATCTTATAAAAGAAGATATTATTTTTAAGAACATTATTGGAAGAATTAGAGATATAGAAATACAAAATAAAACAGGTGAAATATTTTTTTTAACAGATCAAGGTTCTTTATGGAGATTGTATAAGTGAAAAAGATTTTTATTTTAACAGGAGAAGCTTCAGGAGACAAGTTGGCATCAAAAGCCATTAGTGACTTAAAAAAAATAAATCCTAATATAGAATATTTATCAGTCGGTGGAGAAAACCTTAAAAGGATAGGAATTAACTCTATTTATGATTTGAAAGAAATAACTTACTTAGGTTTTACTAGCGTTTTTTTAAATATATTTAAAATTAAAAAAA
This sequence comes from Candidatus Pelagibacter sp., assembly GCA_028101445.1. Next base: position 3,919 of record JAOHKR010000026.1, read on the forward strand.
AAATAAATGAAACTGTAACAGCAATTGAAGAATTTAAACCTGAAATTTTATTTACAGTCGATAGCCCTGATTTTACACTAAGGGTAGCAGAAATAGTTAAAAAAAATAATCCTAGAATAAAAACAATTCATTATGTTGCTCCACAGGTTTGGGTATGGAGAGAAGGTAGGCTTAAAAAAATTAAAAAATTTATTGATCATATTTTATTACTTTTTAATTTTGAAAAACCTTATTTTGATAAAGAAAATATTAGTAATGAGTTTGTAGGTCATCCCTTGCTGGATAATGCAACGGGAGGAGGGATTGATATAAATCAAATTCTAGAAAAAAATAATGCTGTAATTTCTGTTTTTCCTGGAAGTCGTAAATCCGAATTAGAAGTTTTGACACCAATTATATTAGACTTTATAAAACTTATGAATAAAAAGTATGATGATTTTACTTTCGTTTTTCATTCAACAAAGGAATATTCCAGTTTAATTCAAACATATATTAAAAAATATAATTTAAATAATTGTGAAGTTATTAGTGATAATAAGATAAAGTCACATATACTTAAAAAATCAGTATTTGCTGTTTCAAAATCTGGGACGGTTTCACTTGAAATATGTAATGCAAAAATTCCATCTATAATTCTTTATAAAATGGGATTAATAAATTTTTTATTAATAAAAATGCTAGTTAAAGTTAAATACGCAAATATAATAAATATTGCCGCGAATGATGAAATCATTCCTGAGCTTTTGCAATCAAACTGTAATCCAAAAAAAATATTTGAATATGTTTCTGATTTTTTAGATAATCCTGAAAAAATTAATTCTCAAATTAAAAAAACACAATTAATAATAAATATTCAAATAATCTTAAAACAAAAAAACTTTCATCAACGCAAGTAGCTATATCGTTAAACAATTTTTTAAATAAATGATAGTTTTTACTCATAATGACTGTCTTAAAAAATTTAATGGCCAAAATCATCCAGAAAGAAAAGAAAGATTAGATAGTGTTATTAATTCATTGAAATCTACATCGGAATTAGAAGTTAATTTTAAAGAGGCACCATTGGCTAAAATGAATGAAATTATATTAGTCCACCCAAAAGAACATATTGAAAAAATATTTAGCAATATTCCTACAGAAGGACTCACGGGTATAGAAAAAGAACCCTATGCTGATACCTTATTATGCCCAGATAGTAGGAATGCAATTTTAAGATCTTGTGGCGCAGGTATTGCTGCAGTTGATGAACTTATGTTACATAATGAAAGAATTTTTTGTGCTACAAGGCCCCCAGGTCATCACGCTGAAACTATAAGAGCAAATGGCTTTTGTTTTATTAATAATATTGCTGTTGCTGCAAGATATTTGCAAAAAAAGTATAAAATCAAAAAAGTTGCAATTATTGATTTTGATGTACATCACGGTAATGGCACCCAAGAAATATTTTATAATGACAAATCAGTAGCATACGCCTCATCACATGAATTTCCTTTATTTCCAGGAACAGGTGCGGAAAGTGAAACGGGCGTAGGAAACATTTTTAATGCTCCAATAAAATCAGGAACAAGTGGAATTGAATTTCTTCAAATATTTGAAAAAAAGATTTTAAAACCTATAGATAAATTTAAACCAGAAGTTATACTTATTTCAGCAGGTTTTGACGCTCATACCAGAGACCCTTTAGCAAATATTGAATTAGAGTCTACAGATTATTTTAAAATAACAAAAAAAATTGTTGAATTGGCTGATATGCACTCAAAAGGAAGAATAATCTCTTTTTTTGAAGGTGGTTACGATCTTCAAGCTTTGTCCGAAAGTGCAAAAGAACACTTAATTGCTTTAAAAAAATAAAAAATATATTAAAATTAAACTTATGAAAATTTATAAAAGAAAATTTTTGAGATTAATTGGACTATCAATTTTTTCTTTAATTCTACCCATCAATTATTTGCTTGCATCAGCAAAAAAAATTATTAACCCTAATTTATCAAATCAACAAAAAAATGTAATGTTCAATGAAGGTACAGAGAGGCCTTATTCAAGTGATTTATTGAATGAAAAAAGAAAAGGATTTTATCACTGTGCTAATTGTGGGAACAAGCTTTTTGCTTCAAATTCTAAATTTGACAGTGGAACAGGCTGGCCATCATTTTCAGAGGCTTTGCCAGGAGCTTTTAAAACTAAAACGGACAACTCTTTTGGGATGGAGCGCGTTGAATATCATTGTGCTAATTGTGGAGCCCATCACGGACATGTTTTTAATGATGGACCAAGAGAATCAGGTAAAAGATTTTGTAGTAATGGTTTATGTTTAATCTTTAGACCTGAATAAATTAAAAACTCTTCTATAAAACCAAGGTATATGTGGTTTTTTTGTTCACACATCACCCAAAATGTTCATATTATCAGATGAATATCTTTAACATTTGTTTAAAGTAAATATATGGATCTATTAACTATACTTATTATTGGTGCAGTTGTTGCTGCTACAGGTGTGATTAATCCAAAGGCTCAAGATCCTGAAGAAATTGCAAAAGCACCAGAAACTCAAGTAGTTACTCCAGTTGTTAAGGAACCAGAACCAGAGCCTGAACCTACACCAGCGCCAGAGCCTGAACCTACACCAGCGCCAGAGCCTGAACCTACACCAGCGCCAGAGCCTGAACCAGAGCAACCGAAAGAAGAAGTTAGTGCTGAACAAACACAAGAACAAGATGCAAAACCTGAGGAAGAAGTAATAACTCCTACTCAAGAAGAAACTACAGGATCAAGTGAAGATAAGGGATTAAGTATGCTAAATATTATTCTTTATATTTTAGGCGCTATTGCAGTTATAGCAGCTGGAATATATTTCTTTATGAGAAGAGAACCTGATCAGAGTGCAGCTGATATAGCTAGATCGCAGTCTCAAGAGTCAACTCCTGAGCCACAAGAAGAACAACCAACTCAAGAAGAAACGTATTCAGAACCAGAACCTGAAACAGAACAACCAGTTCAAGAAGAAACTCAAACAGAAACTACAGAAACAGAGGAAAATTCTACTTCAGAAAATACAAATGATCAGTCGTCTAATAATGACGATGAAAACAATAATAAATAATAGCTATTTAACCCAAAGCTTTATTAACACCAGGCTCAAAATCTACTTCTACACCCTTCATATCACATGCCCTTAAGAAATAGTACAAAGTAACGCCACTTATAATCTTGCTTGGTAACGTAATTTCTGCAGTTAAATTATTTTTAATATCAATGCTAATTCTTTTTAATGCTACACTCGCACTGCCTTCATATAAAAAATAGAATATTCGAAAATTATCTACACCCATTGTTTTATCCAAAATTTTAGCAGATTCTTCAATTTCATTTATTTTAATATTATCAAATTTTTTTAAGGCTTCTTGTAGAGTATAAAGATATTCAAACTCTCTATGAGGGTTGTTTTTATAATAAATACCATCTGGTCTTACAGAAAAATTAGA
>JAOHKR010000027.1 GCA_028101445.1 Candidatus Pelagibacter sp.
TTTTAATTTATTCATTTGACCGAAAGTAATTTTTTCATTATTTGGTATAAAGATTGGATCATATCCAAAACCTTTTTTTCCTAAAATTCTATTAGATATTTTTCCATTTATTTTTCCCTCAACGGAAGTAATTTTATTACTTGTATCTTTAAAGGAAAGACTGCAAACAAAGGTTGCTGTTCTATTTTTTTTCTTTTCTAATTTTTTTAAAATGAATTTCATAGCTTTAAAAAAACCACCATATTTTTTTGCTAATCTTGCAGAATAAATACCAGGCATATTATTTAATGCCTTAATACATATACCTGAGTCATCAGATATAACTGGGTAATCAACAAATTTTGAAAAGAATTGAGCTTTTAATTTTGAGTTTGATAAAAATGTTTTTCCTGTTTCTTTTGGACTTTTAATTTTTAGTGGTATTGGAGAAATTTTTTTATACTTTTTTGAAATTAAATAGGCAATTTCCTTAAATTTTCCTTTATTATGAGTACCAATTAAAATTTTTTTCATATCAGCCTAGTAATTTAATAATCTCTTACTATATAGCATTATAAATGAGTGAAAATATTAAAAAACAAAATCAAGATGTCAAAGTAAATGATGATGAGGAAAAAGTTAAGTCATCAAAAGAAAAGACTATAGAAGAAAAACTTCAAGAAGCCGAAGAAAAACAACTCAGATCTCTTGCTGAAATAGAAAATCAAAGAAGAAGATTCGAAAAAGAGGTAAGAGATGCTTTTGAATTTGGATCATTTAATTTTGCCAAAGAGTCTTTGGCTATTCTTGACAACCTTCAAAGAGCTAAATTAGCCATTAAAAATGATGAGAGTCTTAAAGATAATAAAGATTTAAACAAGTTTATAGAAAACCTTACTATTATTGAAAAAGATTTAATTTCAATATTTGAAAAAAATAACATTAAGAAAATTGAAACAGTAAACAAGAAATTCGACCCTAATTTTCATCAAGCAATGTCTGAAATTCAAGATGAAAAAGTTGAAACAGGAACTATCTTACAAGAAATACAAGCCGGCTATCTTTTAGGTGAAAGACTCTTGAGACCATCGTTAGTAAATATTTCAAAAAAAAATGAGGAAAATGGGGAAAAAAAGAATAAAAAAAACCTTGCAGATTAAAAAAAAACACCCATATAAATCACATAAACAAAAGGATCAAATTTAATGAGTAAAGTTATAGGAATAGATTTAGGTACAACAAATTCATGTGTCGCCATAATGGATGGTTCACAAGCAAAAGTTTTGGAAAATGTAGAAGGCGCAAGAACAACACCGTCTGTTGTCGCTTTTTTAGAGAATGAAGAAAAATTAATTGGGCAACCAGCGAAAAGACAAGCTGTTACTAATGCGCAAGATACAATTTTTGCATCAAAAAGATTAATTGGAAGATCTTTTGAAGATGAAACAGTAAAAAAAGATGTTAACAAAGTTCCGTTCAAAATTGTTAAATCTGAAAACAGTGAAGCTTGGGTTGAAGGCAAAGGTAAAAAATATTCACCAGCACAAATTTCTGCTTTTGTTTTACAAAAAATGAAAGAGACAGCTGAAAAATATTTAGGTCAATCAGTAACTAAAGCTGTGATTACTGTGCCAGCTTATTTTAATGATGCACAAAGACAAGCTACCAAAGATGCAGGTAAAATTGCAGGACTAGAGGTTTTGAGAATTATTAATGAACCTACTGCTGCAGCCTTAGCTTATGGTCTAGATAAAAAAAATGGTCAAAAAATCGCAGTTTATGATTTAGGTGGTGGAACATTTGATGTTTCAATTCTTGAAATAGGCGATGGTGTATTTGAAGTAAAATCTACAAATGGTGATACATTTTTAGGTGGTGAAGATTTTGATGATGCTATTGTAAACTACTTAATTGATGAATTTAAAAAAGATAATGGTATTGATCTAAGAAACGACAAACTTGCTCTTCAAAGATTAAAAGAGGCGGCTGAAAAAGCTAAAATAGAATTGTCTTCTGCAACACAAACTGAAATTAATCTTCCGTTCATAACCGCAGACAAAACTGGCCCAAAACACGTGAATTTAAAATTCACTAGAGCAAAACTTGAAGCGTTAGTAGCTGATCTCGTTGAAAGAACTTTAGAACCATGCAAAATAGCTTTAAAAGACTCTGGTTTTTCTGCAGCAGAGATTAATGAAGTTGTTTTGGTTGGTGGCATGACTAGAATGCCTAAAATTATTGAAACAGTAAAAAATTTCTTTGGTAAGGAACCTAACAAAAGTGTTAATCCTGATGAGGTTGTTGCTATGGGCGCCGCTATTCAAGGTGGTGTGCTACAGGGTGACGTTAAAGATGTATTATTACTGGACGTAACTCCATTATCACTTGGAATTGAAACATTAGGAGGAGTTTCAACAAAATTAATTGAAAAAAATACAACGATACCAACAAAAAAAAGTCAGATTTTCTCAACAGCTGAAGATAATCAGCCTGCTGTCTCCATTCGAGTTCTTCAAGGTGAAAGAGAAATGGCGTCTGATAATAAAATTTTAGGTAATTTTGAGTTAGTGGGTTTACCGCCGGCACCGAGAGGAACTCCTCAGATTGAAGTAACATTCGATATTGACGCAAATGGTATTGTCAACGTTTCTGCAAAAGATAAAGGAACTGGAAAAGAACAAAAAATTCAAATTCAGGCTTCAGGTGGGCTTTCTGATGAAGAAATTCAAAAAATGGTTAAAGAAGCAGAAGCAAACAAAGAAGCTGATAAAAAGAAAAGAGAATCTGTTGATGCTAGAAATCAAGCAGACAGTTTAGTTTTTTCTACAGAAAAAAGTTTAAAAGAACATGGAGATAAAGTTTCAGCTGAGGAAAAGAAAGCTATTGAGACTGGTATAGCGGACCTGAAAAAATCTTTAGAAGGAACAGACTCTGAAGATATTAAAAAGAAAACTCAAAATTTAATTCAAGTTTCGATGAAATTAGGTGAAGCTGTATATAAAAGCCAACAAAAGCCTGATGCCAATAAAGCAGAAGGAGCAAAAGACACAAAACCTAATGACAAAGAAAATGTAGTTGATGCCGATTTTGAAGATGTAAAAGAAAAAGAAGAAGATAAAGAAAAAAGCGCCTAAGAAAATAATTAAGGAGACGTCCTGTGGCTAAGAGAGATTGTTATGATGTCTTAGGTGTGACTAAATCAGCATCTAAAGACGAAATTAAAAAAGCTTACCGAAAACTTGCTTTAAAATTCCACCCAGATAAAACTAAAGGTGACAAAGCTTCTGAAGAAAAGTTTAAAGAAGCTAGCGAAGCTTACCATATTCTTTCAGATGAAAAGAGAAAAGCAAACTATGATCAGTTTGGTCATGCGGCTTTTGAAGGAGCTGGGGGAGGTGGTCAAGGTTTTGGAGGTTTTGATGCATCGTCTTTTTCAGATATTTTTGAGGATTTTTTTGGTGATTTTGGTGGAAGCGGTTCTAGTAGAAGATCAAGTAATCGAGGAAATGATTTAAGATATGATGTAAGCATAAACCTAGAAGATGCTTTTAAAGGAATTGAGAAAAATGTTAAGTACACTACCTATAAATCATGCTCATCTTGTTCAGGCAGTGGCGCTGCAAAAGGCTCTAAACCTATTAGATGTGATTATTGCTCTGGAAGAGGAAAAGTTAGAACCAACCAAGGATTTTTTACTGTTCAACAAACATGTCCCCAGTGTAGTGGATATGGTGAGACGATTGGTAAGCCATGTAATACTTGTAGCGGTAATGGTAAAGTCCAAGCTAATGAAAATGTAACTGTTAAAATTCCAAAAGGTGTTGATGATGGAACAAGAATAAGAGTCTCTGGAAAAGGTGAAGCAGGATCCAAAGGTGGTTCCAGTGGAGATCTCTATTTATTTATTTCAATAGATAATCACGAAATTTTTAAAAGATCAGAAGAAAATCTATACTATGAGTTACCTGTTTCATTTGCTGACGCAGCACTTGGAACTTCTGTTGAAGTGCCGTCAATTGACGGTGGAAAATCAAAAATAAAAATTCCACCTGGAACACAACATGGTAAGCAATTTAGATTAAAAGGCAAAGGTATGCCGATTTTAAGAAGAAGTGTTCTTGGAGACTTATATATTAGAATTATCACTCAAGTGCCCTCAGCACTGACAAAAAGACAAAAAGAAATATTAGAAGAATTTAATAAAATTGAAAGTAATAAACCCGATCCAATCATTAAATCTTTTTTTGAAAAAGCAAAAAAGTTTTGGAAAAATTCCTAGATTAAATGGAAATTGATCAGACAATGTCTGCAATTTTTTTAATTGCTGTTTTAACTTTAATCTTACCTAGCTTTTTATCTACAAATAATAAACTTAAGGAATTTTTAAGAAATATATCTATTTGGGCTGTAATTACATTGGTTATTATTGTAATAATTTATTTTATAAAATGATTAAAAAAATAAATTTATCTGTTACAGGCTGTATGGGTAGAATGGGTCAGCAACTCATAAAATCGTCAAAAAATAATAAAAGATTTAAATTAGTTTCATTAACAGAAAATAAAATAATTAATAAAAAGATTTCAGGTGTTAAACCTGGTCTTAATAATATTGAGTCATTTAAAAATACAAATGTAATTATCGATTTTACTGTTCCAAAATGTACCCTTGAGATTTTAAAAATTGCGACAAAACTTAAAAAAAGGGTTGTTATAGGAACAACTGGCTTTTCAAAAAAAGATGAAAATTCAATTAAAAAATTTTCAAAAAAAATTCCAATTCTAAAAGCAGGTAATATGAGTCTTGGGGTCAATCTACTAATGTACTTAACGGAAATTACATCTAAATCTCTTGGAAATAATTTTCTTAGTAAAGTACATGAAGTGCACCATAAGCATAAAATAGATTATCCATCTGGGACTGCTCTAATGTTAGGTAAAGGTATAGCTGCTGGAAAAAATAAAAATCTTAATAACATAATTGGTAAAAAATATTTAAATAAAAAATCTTTTCCTTATTCAAAAAGGATAAATTTTAATTCTATTCGAAAAGGTGAAGTCATTGGAGAGCATGAGGTTAGATTTTCAAGTGGAAAAGAAATCATAAAACTTAATCACGAGTCTTTTGATAGAGCTCTTTACTCAGAGGGTGCGTTGACAGCTGCTATGTGGCTTATGAACAAAAAACCTGGACTTTATTCGATGCGTGATCTTTTAAACTTTAAGTGAACAATAAAGAAAAATCTAAAATTATTTTAAGGGAATTAAATAAAATATATCCCGAAGTACCAATTCCTTTAAATTACAAAAATACTTTTACACTATTAATATCTGTATTACTCTCTGCGCAATGCACTGATGTTAATGTTAATAACGTTACTAAAAATATTTATCCAAAATATAATCAACCAAAACACTTTGTAAAATTAGGTAGAAAAAAAATTGAACGGTTAATAAATAAGATTGGCATATTTAGAATTAAAGCTAAAAGTATTTATTTTCTCTCGAAAACACTCGTTGAAAAATATAAAAGCAAAGTTCCTAAAACTTATGAAGAGCTTGAGAGTCTTCCAGGTGTAGGCCATAAAACTGCGAGTGTAGTAATGTCTCAAGCTTTTGGTTATCCAGCATTCCCGGTAGATACTCATATTCATAGATTAGCGCAGAGATGGGGTCTGACTAATGGAAAAAATGTAGTTCGTACAGAAAAAGATTTAAAAAATATATTTCCTAAGAAAAACTGGAATAAATTGCACCTTCAAATTATTTGGTATGGAAGAGAACATTGTCAAGCTAGAGAGTGTTTCGGAATTACTTGTAAAATTTGTAAAAGATGTTATCCAAATAGAAAAAAACCAATCAAAACTAATAAAGCATAATTAATGAATATTTTGGGAATAGGAAACGCAATAGTTGATGTTATTTGTAAGGTAAATGATGAGTTTCTTACTAAAAATGGTTTAGCAAAGAGCAACATGAAATTAATAGATGAAATAGAGTTTAAAAAATTACTAGGTAATCTTAAAATTGAAGAAACAGTTTCAGGCGGATCTGTGGCCAACTCAATTGTTGGCTTATCACAATTAGGTAATAAGGTTGGTTTTATTGGAAAAGTAAGTGATGATGAACTAGGACAAAAATATGAGCAAGGTCTAAAAAAAGAAAATGTTGAATATTTTTATACTAAAAAGAAAGAAAGTTTACCTACTGGAACATGCCTTATACTAATCACTCCAGATTCAGAGCGAACAATGTGTACTTTTCTTGGAACGGCAGGAAAAATTAACAAAACAGACATAGATGCTCAAGCTATTAAGAATAGTAAAATAACTTTTCTTGAAGGATATTTGTGGGATGAGGGAGAACCTAAAGAAGCATTCAATGAAGCTATTAAATATTCAAATAAAATAGCCATGTCATTATCAGATAAGTTTTGCGTAGATCGTCATAAAAAGAATTTTCTAGATTTGGTAAAAAATAAATTAGATATTACTTTTGCCAATGAACAAGAAATACTAGAGTTAATCGATGCTACATCATTTAATGAAGTTATTTCATTTGGTAAAAAAATAAATAAAACTCTTGTAATAACTAGATCAGATAAAGGTAGTGTAGTTATTAATCAAAATGAAGTAGTAGAATGTAAAAGTCAAAAAGATCTTAAAATTGTAGATTTAACAGGAGCTGGAGACTTATTTGCAGCAGGTTTTCTTCATGGCTATATTAATAAAATGACGCTGCAAGAGAACTTAAATAAGGGAACTGAAATGGCTTCCAAAGTAATCCAAAAAATTGGTGCAAGATTAGACTAATAGTAAATAATTAATTACTAATTACTAAAAGTTAAATTAACTTTTTTTTCTTTTAAAACTTCCTTTACCTTTTTTTGGTTTAACAACTCGTTTTCTGTATTTTTTTGTGAAAAGATCTTTTGCTATTTTATTTCTCTTTTTCAAAGGTAATACCCTTCTTTATTATTAAGAATAAATTTTAAGTCAGAAAATTTATCATTGATTTTTTTTCTTAATCTATAAATATGTGTTTCTACAGTGTGGGTATCCGCTTCAGATGAATAATTCCAGACCAAAGATAGAATTTTATTTTTTGAAATAG
>JAOHKR010000028.1 GCA_028101445.1 Candidatus Pelagibacter sp.
ATATTATCTGTAACCGAACAGGTAATTTAACGATTGATAAAAACCGATCTTGGTTAGTTAAAAAAAAACTTGATTTAAAAAAAATGAAAAAGGCTATCAATTATTTTTATGGAACCCATAATTTTTCTGCTTTTAGAGCAGCTTCATGTTCTGCTAAAAGCCCAATAAGAACCATAAGTAAAGTAAATATTAAAAAGGGAGGAGATAAAATAATTGTGACATTTGAATCTAAATCTTTTTTACAAAAACAAGTAAGGTCTATGGTTGGTTGCTTAAAATATGTTGGAGAAAACAAGTGGAAACCAGAGAAAATAAAGCACATTATTGTTTCAAAAAAAAGAAAGCTATGTGCTCCTCCAGCTCCGGCTGACGGACTTTATTTAAGTAATGTTATATATTGAGACTTACTATTTTTAAATTAAAAAAAATTTATTTACTTACATCACCAATTATTAAAAATTTGATATTATGAATTTCTTTTTTTATTTCGTTTTTTTTTAGATTTTTTTATTCTCCACCTTGAGCCTTCTCTGACTATATAACCACAGCAACTTTTTGATCCACATTTACACGGAAATTGTTTGTAATCTTCATCAAAACTAAACCCATAGTCATAAGATAATTCTTCACCTTTTTTTATATTTCTTAAAGAAAAGATCCATAATTTCAATCCTTTTCCATCCACCTCACAGTTTGGTTCGCAAGAGTGATTTATTAATCTTGCAGTATTGTATTTAAAATCACCGTCCAAATCATATCTGTTATTAATATTAAATAGATAAATTGCTTTGTCATTATCGTATTTAGGATTTCTCTCTGTTTCTTTTTTTGTGATAAGTTTTCCTTTATAATAAATAATTCTTGTTCCTGCTTTTATATTTTTCGCTGCGTAAACACCTTGATTATCTATTTTAGATTTTTTTACTTTGTAAAGACTCATTTAAAATATTCTTCAAGAATATCATGGTAAATCTTTGTAAGATTTTTTAAATCTGAAAGAGAAACACATTCATCAACTTTGTGCATTGTTTTATTTACTAAACCAAATTCCAAGCAGGGAGCAATTTTTCGAATAAATCTTGCATCTGAAGTTCCTCCCGTAGTAGAAAATTTAGGTGTTATTTTTGTAACTTTTTTTATAATTTTTTTTGCCATAAAAATAGTTCTTTCGGGCTTAGTAAGAAAAGAATCCCCGTTAGCTATAAATTGTATTTTAAAATTACATTTATTTGATTTACAGATGTTTTTAACTATTAAGTTAATTTTTTTTTTAAGTGAATTAGCATTATGAAAATTATTATACCTTATATTAAATTGAGCTGTAGCTCTTGCAGGTATTACATTGTGCGCTTTATTATTAACATTGATAGCTGTAAATTCAAGATTTGATGGTTGAAAATTTTTGTTTCCTTTATCTAGTTTTTTTTGTTTAAGTTTTTTACAAATACTTACCAATGTATTGATTGGGTTATTTGATAAATGAGGGTAGGCAACATGACCCTGGACTCCAGAAATTTCTATTTTTCCTGACAAACTTCCTCTTCTTCCAATTTTTATCATCTCACCAAGCTTATTTGGATTAGTGGGTTCTCCTACTATACAAAAATCTATTTTTTCTTTTCTTTTTTTTAGGTACTCAACAACTTTTTTAGTTCCATTGATTGCAAAACCTTCTTCATCACCGGTTATCAAAAAACTTATAGAACCATTAAATTCTCCTTTTTTTAAGAATTTACTCACAGCTGAAACAAAGCAAGCAATTGAGCTTTTCATGTCATTAGCCCCTCTGCCTATTAAATGATTTTTTTTAATAGAAGGCTTGAAGGGATTTACAGTCCAATCTTCAATATTTCCTGGTGGAACTACATCAGTATGACCAGCATAACATAAATTTGGACTTTTTTTTCCAAGTCTAGCGTACAAATTTTTAATTGGTTTACTTTTTTTATCTTTAAATTCTAAAATTTTACAAGTAAATCCTAAAGACCTTAGTTGTTTGCTTAAAAAATTAATAGCTCCAGCATCCTTAGGTGTTATACTGGGAAATTTTATAAGATCTTTAGCTAATTTTAGTTCATTAATGTTAGCCATTAGTCTCTTAATAAATCATTAATTGAAGTTTTGCTTCTCGTTTTTGAGTCAACTTTTTTTACGATTACAGCACAATAAAGTGACGGACCGTCAGGATTTTTTTTATTAGGCAACGTACCTGGCACAACCACCGAGTAAGCAGGAACTTTTCCATAAGAAATTTCACCTGTTTCTCTATCAACTATTTTAGTTGATGCACCTATATATACTCCCATTGAAATTACAGCTCCTTCTTCTACAAGAACACCTTCTGCGATTTCAGAACGAGCACCAACAAAACAATTGTCTTCAATAATTACTGGACCAGCTTGTAATGGTTCAAGCACTCCACCTATTCCAGCTCCTCCAGAAATATGACAATTTTTTCCAACTTGAGCACACGAACCAACAGATGCCCAAGTGTCTATCATCGTGCCTTCATCTACGTATGCTCCAAGATTAATAAAACAAGGCATTAGAACAGCATTTTTTGCAATAAAAGAACCTTTTCTCACAACCCCATTCGGGACATGTCGATATCCAGCATTCTTCCAATCTTCTTCTTTCCAATTAACAGATTTCCCTGGAACTTTGTCATACCATGAAGTGTAAGGGCCTCTAAGAATTTCCATTTTATTTATTTTAAAACTTAAAAGTATTGCTTTTTTAACCCATTGGTTAACTACCCAAGAGCCATCTTTTTTTACAGCTACTCTAATTTTACCCTGATCGGTTAATTCTATAGTTTCTTTTATTGCATTAATAATTGATTTATCGGAGTTAGCGTTTATTTTTTCTTTAATATCGAAAGCTTCGTTAATTATTTTTTCAAATTTATCTAAATTCATTTATCTCCTTTAAAAAGTTTGCTAAATTTTTTGTTTTATAATTAATAAATTCAGAATCTGAGTATTTAGCAGCCCAAGGTTCATCATTTTCTATCCAAACTGTTTTCATTCCTAATTCATGTGCTGGTTTTAAATTTCTTGCAATATCTTCAAAGAATATACAGTATTGTGGCTCTATTTTGAAATTTTCTATTACTTTTTCATACGGCTGTTTAGAGGGTTTGGGAACAAAATCAGAGTCTACAATATCAAATACACCATCAAAAAGCTTTTCAATACCAATCCTTTTTGTAACATTTGCTGCGTGTGCTTTTGACCCATTAGTAAAAATAATTTTTTTACCATTAAGTTTTGCAATTTCTTTTTCTAAAGGTTTGTTTTTTTGTAAAAAATTTAAATCAACGTCATGAACAAACTCTAAGAACTCATTGGCATCTATTTTATGATTTTTAATCATACCATTTAGCGTCGTATTATATTCATGAAAATAATTTTTTTGAATTTCTTTTGCTTCTTCAATACCGACATTAAGTTTGTCAGATATAAACTTTGACATTTTTTTATCTACTTGATCAAATACTTTTGTGTCCCCTGAATACAAGGTATTATCTAAATCAAATAACCAATATTTTATATTTTTTAAGTCTTTCATTACCTTATTAAAGTTCCAGCACCTGTGTCAGAAAATATTTCATTTAATATTGAGTGTGATTTTCTACCATCCATTATTACAACACCTCTTACACCATTGTTTACCGAATCTAAGCATGTGTTAATTTTAGGTATCATTCCACCAGTAATAGTTTCGTCTTTAATCATATCCAATATTTTTGAAGATGAAATTTCTGATATTAATTTTTTGTCTTTGTTTAAGACACCTTCAACATTAGTCATTAAAAGTAGTCTTCTAGATTTTAAAGATTTAGCTATTGCTCCAGCAGCTGTGTCGCCGTTAATATTATAAACTTGATTATCTTTTCCCAAACCTAGCGGAGCAACAACAGGTATTTGATTATTCTTTATTGACTCATTTATTATATTATTATTAATTTTTTCAGGAATTCCGACAAAACCGAGTTCTTCATTTTCAGGAGATACATTTATAATATTTTTAGTTTTTGTATTTATCGATATAGCTTTTGAGCCTTTTTTATTTAAGGAATTTACAATATCATTATTAAAATCAATTAGCACTTTTTCAACTATATCAATAATATTTTTATCTGTAACTCTTAAGCCTTTGATAAATTTAGTGACAATATTTGATTTCTCGAGCTCCCTTTTAATTCTCGGCCCACCTCCATGCACAACAACTATAGAGAGACCTAATTTATTTAAAATACCAATGTCTTCAATAAAATTATTAAATATGCTTCTATCAATCAGAACATTGCCCCCATATTTAATTACAATGGTTTCACTTTTGTACTTTTCAACATATTTATTTATATTACTTATATCTGGTGCAGATGAAGGCCAAATTTTTTTGATTTCCTCTAAAGAAATATTTTCAGACATTTAATTTGTCTTAACGGTAGTATTTTTATTAATTACCCATTGTTGAGCAATTGTTAAAATATTATTTATAGTCCAATAAACAACTAGCCCTGATGGAAAGGAAGCTAAAATTATTGTTAAAAAAAGAGGAAAGAATGCAAAAATTTTTGCTTGAATAGGATCTGTAGGAGCAGGATTTAGTTTTTGTTGAACCCACATTGATGCGCCCATTAAAATTGGCCAAATTCCAATAATCATAAAACTAGGTGGGCTCCAAGGAATTAACCCAAATAAATTAAAAATAGAAGTAGGATCTGCAGCTGATAAATCTTGAATCCAACCAAAGAATGGTTGATGCCTCATTTCTAGAGAGATAAACAACATTTTATAAATAGCAAAGAAAAAGGGTATTTGTATTAAAACTGGCAAACAACCTGCAGCAGGGTTAATCTTTTCTTTTCTGTATAAAGCCATCATCTCCTGTTGTAATTTTACCTTATCGTCTTTATGAAGCTCTTTTAGTCTTGTCATTTCAGGTGTCACAGCCTTCATTTTTGCCATTGATCTGAATGAAAAATTCGCAAGCGGAAAGAATAAAGCTCTAATAGCTAAAGTTATTAAAACAATTGCAATTCCAAAATTTCCTGAAAATTTAAACAAATAATCAATCACAAAAAACAAAGGTTTGGTGAAAAAATAAAACCAACCCCAATCTATAACTAGATCTAATTTATTTATATTTTGTGACTCTGCATAATTATCAATCGTATTAACTTCTTTTGCAGCCACAAATAGTCTAAAATTGCTAGATCCTTTCGAAGAAGTGTTAATTTTTATAGGATCATTGATTATATAGTTGGCTTTAAAAGTATCTTTATACTGGAAAGTTGATTTAAAATTTTTTCCTTTTTCAGGAACTATAACTGCCATCCAATATTTATCTGTAATTCCTAACCATCCTTCATTAGCCTCTCTGACGATTTTATTATCTTCTACATCATCATAATCATCTTCTTTCAGTTCGTCGTTAAAAACACCAATAAAACCTTCGTGAGAAATATAAAAATTTTGAATGTCATCTGGAATTTTATTTCTTGTAATTTGAGCATACGGGTAAAGCTCTAAACTTTTTGATGAATTATTTTGAATTTCTTGACTAATTTTAAATAGATATTTTTCATCTAATTCAATTTTTTTTTTGAAAATTATTCCTTCTTTATTATCCCATTTGATTGTTACTGGAGATTTATTAGTTAATGTTCTGTTTCCTTCCACCTCCCATTTAGAATTTTTTGTTGGTACTTTAATATTATTTCCAATACCAGCCCATCCGGACTCGACAAAAAATCCATTTTCTGACTGTGATGGATTTAAAAATTCAATATTTTTTTTACCATCAACTTTTTGTTTGTGATTCTTAAATGATATATCATCTATTAGCCCACCTTCTAAAGAAATTGATCCAACAATATTTTCATTCTCAATTTTAATTCTATTTGATTTATTAATAGACTCTTCTCTAGAAAGTTTTTTTTCTACATTAATTTGATTTATAGACGGAGCTTGATTTGTATTTGGTGTAATTGAGTCTTCCGTTTTCTGTTGTATTTGATTATTTGATTTTAAATTTTGATTATCTTTTTTCGGTGTTTCAAAAAAAGCTCCCCAAAAAAGTAAAACTGACATCGACAAAGCGATTGCTACAAATACATTTTTATTATCCATTAGAATTTTCTTTTTTTAAATTATTTTTATTAGGAACAAAATCTAAACTGGATCCTCCGCCTAATAATTTAATAGGATGACAACTCAAAATTCTCTTCACACCCATGTAGGACCCTTTTGATAGGCCAAATTTTTTAAGTGACTCAATATAATATTCTGAACAAGGTGTTAAATATCTACAATTATTCCCAAGCAATGGAGAAAAAATGTATTTATAAATTTTAATAAGATTGATCTTAAATTTAATTAATAATTTTATCATTTAATTTTATTGTCTTAAAACACTTTTCCATCAAAGGCATTAATAGACTTTGTTTTTGCAAATAAGCATTTGATTTACCGAAAACTATATAAGTATAATCTTTACTAATTGCACCTCTTTTTTTTAGTAGTTTTTGCACAATTGCTTTTAATTTTCTTCTTATTTTGTTTCTTTTTACAGCATTTCCAATTTTCTTTTTCATAACAAAACTAACGATTAAATCTTCTTTGTATTTCGGCTTGTAAAAATTTTTTGCAGCAAAAATTGAAAAAAATTCTGAGTGAACTTTTTTTTCTTTCAATATTTTTTTAAATTGGTAGCTTTTCTTTAAACTCTCAAGCTTAACCATCTTCAATTATGTTGAGATGGTCTTTCGGCCTTTAGCTCTTCTTCTGGCAATAAGCTGTCTACCAGTTTTAGTAGCCATCCGCGCTCTGAAACCGTGCCTTCTTTTTCTAACTAAATTGCTTGGTTGATAAGTTCTTTTCATAAATATTTAAAGGTATATATTTTAAATGTCGTCTATTGTACAGGTAAATTATGAGTAAAAATTTCAAATTATTTTTAGGTTTTACTTACTTACTTCTACTAGCAGTATTTC
>JAOHKR010000029.1 GCA_028101445.1 Candidatus Pelagibacter sp.
TCTCATTTAATCTAAAAGATAAATATAAAAATGAATTATCCTACACTTATTCGCCTATTGAAAAAGTTGGAGTTTATGTGCCTGGCGGCATGGCTAGTTACCCTAGCACTGTATTAATGAATTGCATTCCAGCAATAGTCGCAGGTGTAAAAAATATTTATTTAACAACACCTGCTCTTGATTCTAAAATTAATCCAGCAGTAATATATGCTGCAAAAAAATGTGGTGTAAAAAAAATTTATAAAGCAGGGGGAGCACAATCAATAGCAGCGTTTGCTTATGGAACTCGATCTTTCGAAAAAGTGGATAAAATAGTCGGACCTGGTAATGCGTATGTTGCAAATGCAAAAAAGCAAGTATTTGGAGATGTAGGTATTGATATGATAGCCGGCCCATCTGAAGTAACAGTAGTTGCAGACAAATATGCAAATCCAAATTGGATAGCAGCTGATTTAATAGCTCAAGCAGAGCATGATTTCTTTGCACAATCAATTTTAATATCTGATGATTTAAATTTAATAAAATCTGTAAACGAGTATCTTAAAAAACAACTAAATAATTTACCAAAAAAAAATATAGCCTCTAAAAGTCTTAAAAAATTTGGATTAGCAATTTATACTAGTGGAAAAAAAAATATTTTAGAAATAATTAATACTATTGCCCCGGAACATTTAGAGCTTAATACGAGAAAAAATAAAGAAATTATAAAAGAAGTAAAAAATGCTGGATCAATTTTTATTGGTGAATATTCTCCAGAAGCCATGGGAGATTATATTGCTGGACCTAACCACGTATTACCTACATCTGGATCTGCAAGGTTTTCTTCTGGATTATCAGTAAATGATTTTTTAAAGAGACATTCACTAATAAAAATTTCAAAAACAGGTATTGAAAGATTGGGACCATCAGTTATAAATTTAGCGCAGCATGAAAATTTAGAAGGTCATGCAAATTCGATTAAAATAAGATTAAAAAAGGATAAATAATTGGCAAAACAAGAAACTTTAGAGTTTAAAGGAAAAGTAACAGAATTATTACCTAACGCTATGTTTAGAGTTAAACTAGAGAACAATCATGAAATTTTAGCTCACACGGCTGGAAAACTTAGAAAAAATCGAATAAGAGTTCTAGCGGGTGATAATGTTATGGTTGAAATGACACCATATGATTTAACTAAAGGTAGAATAACTTTTAGATTTTAGGCCTTGTAGCTCAGTAGTAGAGCAGTACCCTGAAAAGGTATGTGTCGTTTGTGCGATTCAAACCAAGGCCACCATCAACTTGTTTTACACATCGATATACAAATTTTTTTCTGATAATTATAATAATCTTATGAGTAAAAAAATTGGTTTATTTTGGTTAAGAGATGATTTTAGAGTTACAAAAAATCACGGTTTAGCAGAGGCAACAAAAAATCATGATCAGGTAGTTGTTTTTTACTTATATAAAAAATCAACATATGAAAATCAAGAAGCACAAAAATGGTGGTTAAACAAATCACTAATTCATTTTCAAAAAAAATTAAACGGGTACAATATTAGTCTTGAAATACTTAAAACAGAATCCTTTAAATCCTTTTTTAATAAATTAGTAAAAAAAAAGGATATTTCAATATATTGGAATAAAGTTTATGAGCCAGACTATTTAAAATTTGATAAGTATCTTTTAAAAAATCTAACAGCAATGAATATTCCTTTTAAAGTTTGTAAAGGTAATGTTCTTAATGAAATAGATGAAATAAAAAAAAATGATGGCACCCCTTTTAAAGTATTCACTCCATTTTGGAGAAACGCTGAAAACCATTATATTGAAAAAATTCCATCAAAAGAAAAAATAATAAAAAAATGTTTGAGGAAAAAAAATTACTTTCAAGGTTGTATTGATCCTGCACAAATATTACCAAAAAATAATTGGTTTAAAAATTTTGAAAAAATCTGGTCTCCTAATGAAGAGAGTGCTTTAAAGGAATTACAAAATTTCATTAAAAATAGAATTGTTGATTATTCTGATAGCCGAAATTATCCGAGTATAATTGGAACATCTAAACTATCTCCTTATATTAAATTTGGTCAGATACATGTTGAAACAATTTGGAAGGAATGCACAAATGCTAAGAAAAAAAAAATTGGGACATCAAAATTTTTAACTGAAATTGGATGGAGAGAATTTAATCATACATTGATAAATCATTTTCCACATATGTTAAAAAATAATTATTCAAAAAAATTTGATAAATTTCCATGGGAAAAAAATGCTAAATTTTTATCAGCTTGGAAAAAAGGTTTAACCGGTTACCCCATTGTAGATGCGGGTATGAGAGAGCTTTATTCAACTGGATGGATGCACAACAGAGTGAGAATGATTGTTGGATCATTTTTAGTTAAACATTTACTAATTAATTGGAAAGAAGGAGAACAATATTTTAAAAATTGCCTATTAGATTACAGTGAAGCAAGTAATGTAGCAGGGTGGCAATGGGTTGCAGGAAGTGGTGCCGATGCTGCACCATATTTTAGAATTTTTAATCCAATACTCCAAGGAGAAAAATTTGATAAAGAAGGAGAATATGTAAAAAGATGGGTACCAGAATTAAAAAATGTTTCAAAAAAATTCATACACAAACCATGGGAACTCAAAGATGAAAAAAATTTCAAATTAGGGAGAGATTATCCATTGCCATTGGTTAAACATGAAGAAGCAAGAGTAAAAGCACTGAATGCATTTAAAAGAATTTAGTAATTAAATATTGTCATAACAATAGTTCAATTTTTTAATCATCTGCAAGGATATTTTTAATTTTTACCACCTTTTTTTTTTTCCTTTTTTATTTAATTTTTTTTCGCTTGTTATTTTTTGTTCATTCTCTTCGTTAGAAATAACAATATTTAAATTAAAGAGGAATTTTATCAGGTCATTTTTAATTTTTGCTAATAATCCTTCAAATAATACAAACGCTTCTTTTTTAAATTCTGAAAGAGGATCTTTCTGACCATATTGACGAAGCCCTATGACTTGTCTTAGTTGCTCTAAATATTGTAAGTGAGATCTCCAAGAGAAATCAATTATTTGAAGAAATATTTTCTTTTCTAAACTGTTATTTTGATTTTCACCTAAAATTGCAACTCTAGACTTCTTTTTATTTGAATAGTAGTCCTTCATTTTTTCGTTAAACTCACTTTCATTTAACTTTCCACATTCTAAAAGCTGAGAGTCATTATATGCATTTCCAGTAATACCTTTTATTTCTGTTAGAAAGTTTTTTTCATCATGTGATTTTTGATAGTCTATTCTTGTATTATTTAGATTTATTAATACTTCATCAAAAAAATCTCTCAAAATTTCATTTATATTATTTTCTTTTAGTATTTTAAGTCTTTGTGAAAATATAACTTGTCTTTGGTCATTCATAACATCGTCAAATTTAATTAAAGTTTTTCTTATATCAAAATTTCTGGTTTCTACTTTTTTTTGAGCTCTCTCCATTGCTTTGTTAATCCAGGGATGATCAATAGACTCATTTTCTTTGAGACCTAATTTTTTGAGCATTCCATCAATAGAGTCTCCTCCAAAAATTCTCATTAATTCGTCTTGCAAGCTTATAAAAAAAATTGTGCTACCTGGATCTCCTTGTCTGCCTGATCGTCCTCTTAACTGATTATCTATTCGTCTACTTTCATGACGTTCTGTACCAATTATGAATAATCCTCCAAGATCTTTTACTTGAGACTCATTTTTTCTTATTTCATCTACATCGACTTTTTTGCCATCCTCAATAAAATCTTTATTTCCACCTAATTTAATATCAGTTCCTCTACCCGCCATATTAGTAGCAATTGTAATGGCTTTAACTTTACCTGCTTCAGCAATTATCTTTGCTTCTTTTTCATGTTGTTTAGCATTTAATACATTATGTTTTATTTTTTTCTGATTTAGGTAAGTGGAAATTTTTTCTGACTTTTCTATACTTGTTGTACCAACTAAGACTGGTTGTCCTTTTTTATTACACTCAATTATTTTATTAGTTATTGCGTTGTATTTTTCTTTTTCTGTTCTAAAAATTTGATCGTTAAAATCTTTTCTTAACATTTTTCTATTTGTAGGAATAGAAACAACATTCAATTTATAGATGTCATGAAATTCTTCAGACTCAGTCATAGCAGTTCCAGTCATTCCAGCTAATTTTTTATATAATCTAAAATAATTTTGATATGTTATAGATGCAAGAGTTTGATTTTCTTCTTCTACTTTGACATTTTCTTTTGCTTCTATTGCTTGATGCAAGCCGTCAGAAAACCTTCTTCCATCTAAAACTCTTCCTGTAAACTCATCTATTATTTGTACTTTTCCGTTCCTTACAATGTAGTCTGTATCTTTTTTGAAAAGAAGGTTTGCTTTTAATGCTTGATTGATATGATGCACAAGATCCAAATTACCCGGATCATAAAAGTTATTATTTTTTAATATTCCTTTTTGTTTAGCTAAATTTTCAATTTTATCTATTCCAGCATCAGTCAGAATTGCATTTTTATTTTTTTCATCCAATTCAAAATCATTTCTTTTCAAATATTTAATAAATTCGTTAGAAGTAAGATAAAGTGTAGTTTTGTCGTCTAGCTTACCTGAAATTATTAGCGGAGTTCTAGACTCATCTATTAAAATACTATCTACTTCATCAACTATACAAAAGTTGTGGCTTCTCTGAACCATTTCAATCAACTCATATTTCATGTTATCTCTCAGGTAATCAAACCCCAATTCATTGTTAGTCGCATAAGTGATGTCACATAGATAATTTTTTTTTCTATCAGCATCGTCTAAATTATTTGTAATACATCCTGTTGAAACTCCCAGGTAGTCAAAAACTTTACCCATCCATGCAGAGTCTCTTTTAGCCAGGTAATCATTAACTGTAACAATATGCACACCTTTATTCGTTAAGGAGTTTAAATATGCTGGCAAAGTTGATACCAATGTTTTTCCTTCACCTGTTTTCATTTCAGCAATTTTTCCACTATGTAGAATTAGTCCGCCGGCTAATTGAACGTCATAATGTCTTTCCCCTAAGGTTCTTTTTGCCGCTTCTCTTACTAAAGCAAAACTCTCTGGAATGATTTCGTTTATCTTAAATGATCCACTTTGGGCATTATTTTTAAAATTGAATGTTTTTTCCTTAAAGTCACCTTCAGATAGTGATTTGGTTTCACTCTCTTTTTCATTTATGGCTTGAATTAAATTTTGAATTTTATCTAATTCCTGTTGATTAGTGCTTTTAAATATTTTATTTAAAGTTCTTGAAAATATATTCATTATACTTCTATATATGTATTTATAATTTAAATTAAACAATAATAATGACAATAAATATTAAAAATTTCTTAAATAATAATTCTAAATTATCCAAAATGGGAGAGTTTCAGAGTCTAAAACAAATTGAAGGTTTAGAAATGTCTGCAATATCTGCTGACTTGTATGGCGATGGAAGAGATGATTTAGCTTTATTCTATTTTAGTAAGGGTGCCAATTACGCAACATTAAATACTACTAATAGCATTACTTCCGAATTTATACCCTGGAATAATAACTCCCATAAAAAAATTATTAAAGGTTTATTAGTTAACACAAAAAATGCAAATACATTTACTGGCAAACAAGGAAAAGAAAGTATTGATATTTTAGCAAAAAATTTATCCAGAGTTTTAACCATTAAGGAATCAAAATCCGAAAAAGGAACAAATGAGACAGTTAAAATTAAGGATTTAATTTTTGCTTCTACAGGAGTTATAGGTGAAGAGTTTCCCGTTGAAAAAATTAAAAGCAGACTTCCTCAGCTAGTTGATAAGTTGAGACAAGAACATAACAAGATGTATTGGATTAAAGTTGCATCTGCAATTATGACTACAGATACAAAACCAAAAGTAGCTTACGAAGAAGTATTAATTGGAGACGAACTAATTAAAATTTGTGGAATAGCAAAAGGATCTGGAATGATTGCACCTAATCTAGCTACGATGCTATCATTCATATTTACTAATGCAGATATAAATTCAAATTTGCTTAAAACTCTTTTGAAAAGAGCTGTTGCTAATTCCTTTAATGCGATTACAGTTGATAGTGATCAGTCAACAAATGATATGGTTTCAATTTTTTCAACTAGAGCAGTAAAAATCGGTCAAAACATATCTTTAGTTGATAAAAATGTGCAAAAATTTGAAGTTGCTTTAAAAAGATTATGTTTAAATTTATCAAAACAAATTGTCGTTGATGGTGAAGGGGCAAAGAAATTTGTAACAGTTAACGTAATTAATGCTAAATCACTAGGAAGTGCAAAAAATATAGCATTTGCAATTGCAAATTCACCTCTAGTAAAAACTGCAATTGCTGGAGAAGACCCTAATTGGGGAAGAATAGCAATGGGTATTGGAAAATCTGGCGAGATAGTTGATCAAAAAAAATTAAAAATTAAAATTGGTAATTTTATCGTTGCAGAAAATGGTAAAATTTCAGAAAGTTATGATGAAAAAAAACTGAAAGAATATATGGAATGGAATTCAA
>JAOHKR010000003.1 GCA_028101445.1 Candidatus Pelagibacter sp.
TTTTTAGACGGCCAAAATAATTTTTTGTCGAACTTATCTATAACTTCGTTAAAAAACTCATAGTTAGAGACAGATATAGCTGTCGTTCTTTTATCTTTAGAATGCTTATTTTTTCTAGAAATTAAGTAGACTTCCAAGTTTTCTAATTTATTTAATGCCAAGGCAGCAATTAAACCTGAAAGACCGTCTCCAACTATGCAAATTCTATGTTTTTTCATATAAAAATTTTTCTCAGTTTCATAAAAATGGTAAAAAGTACGTAAAACGATTCGATATGAATACAAACTTTTTTAATATTGTAACAAATTTTTTAAAAAAACGAACCTTTGAATTTATAGGATTAATCCTAATTTCAACAAGTATCGGGCTGGCGATAGCCTTTACAACATATTCGCCTGAAGATCCGTCATTTGTATATGGCGATAGAAACTTTGAAATTAAAAATTTCTTTGGAATCTATGGAAGTGGTGTTGCAGATTTTCTTTTGCAAAGCTTTGGTCTTGCTTCATTTTTGATTTTGGTTAATTTTTTATTTTGGGGAATTAACTTAATAACTCAGAAGGAAATCAAACGAATAATCCTTAAATTATTTTTAATGGTTTCTTATTTAATATTAAGCACTATTTTTATTTATATTAATTTTAATAATTCATTTTGGCTGATAGATAACGGTAATTCAGGTTTTGTTGGAAAAATAGGTTATGAATTTATAAGTACATGGTATCCCTATATTGACAATTCATACTCCGTTTATGGGTTATTATTGCTTACTTTAATCTTTTTTGTTTTTGCTAATGACTTAAACTTAAAAAAAATAATTACTGGAATCTATTCAAGAATAACTTCTCTAGGAAGAAGAAAAGAAAATACTATTCCAAATATAAATTTAGAGACAGATTTTATACAAGAAGAAAAAGAAATTATTGAAAGACCACAGCAATCTTTTTCTTTTGGCGAATCTATTAAAACTGAAAAGCCAACGAATAGTTTGAAATTGAAATATAAACTACCAGCAATAGAATATTTAGAAAAAAGTTCTACTAAATTAAGTACATCAGAATTAAATAGGAACCGCCCGGATGGAGAATTCATGGAAAAAATTCTTCTTGATTTTGGAATTGAAGGAAAAATTAAAGCTATCAATAATGGTCCGGTTGTTAGTTTGTATGAATTTGAACCTGCTCCAGGAGTAAAAGTTTCAAAGATAATAAATTTAGCTGAAGATTTAGCACGAAATACTAGCTCTACATCTACACGCGTATCGGTAATTCCTGGAAAAAGTACTGTAGGTATTGAAATACCTAATGAAACTAGAGAAAGTGTATCACTTAGAGAAATTATCTCGTACGAAAAATTTCAAAACAAAGACATAAAATTACCTATTGCACTTGGAAAAAGTATTTCAGGAATGCCGATAGTAGGAGATCTTACAACAATGCCTCACTTATTAATTGCTGGTACCACAGGTTCAGGTAAATCCGTTTGCATTAATACAATTATTGTCTCATTGCTTTACAAATTAAATCCAGATCTTTGTAAATTTATTTTAATTGATCCTAAAATGTTAGAGTTATCAACTTATGAAGGAATACCTCATTTATTAACCCCCGTAATCACAGACGCAAAAAAGGCAACATCTGCTTTAGCTTGGACGGTAAAAGAAATGAGCAGCAGATACAAACTAATGAGTAAAGTAGGAGTAAGAAATATTGATGGCTACAATGCTAAACACAAATTAAAAATGCCTTATATTGTTGTAGTTGTTGACGAGATGTCTGATTTAATGCTCGTTGCAGGTAAAGAAATTGAAAACTACATCCAGAAATTATCACAAATGGCGAGAGCAGCCGGAATTCATATTATCATGGCAACACAAAGACCAAGTGTTGATGTAATTACAGGAACGATAAAAGCAAACTTTCCAACACGTGTTTCTTTTCAAGTAAGTTCAAAAATAGATAGTAGAACAATATTAGGGGAACAAGGGGCTGAACAGCTGTTAGGAAAAGGTGATATGTTATTCATGTCCTCAGCAAATAGAATTGTAAGAATTCACGGTCCATTTGTTTCGGAAAATGAAATAGAAAAGATAGTAAGTTCAATCAGATCTCAAGGGGAGCCTGATTATATGGAGGAAATAACAGCACAAGCAAGCAATGATGCTTTTTCAACAGCAGACGGAGATGCTGATGAAGATGAGTTGTATTCACAAGCAGTTGATATTATTAAATCTGAAGGAAAAGCGTCAACAAGTTTCTTACAAAGAAAACTACAGATTGGTTATAATAGAGCCGCTAGAATTATTGATATGATGGAAGAAAAAGGCATTGTAAGTAAAGCTAATCATGTTGGTAAACGTGAAGTTCTTTAAAAAAATATTCATAATCTTTATTTTTTTATCAGCAAATCTATCCGCTAGTGAAAAAAACCAAATAGTTACACAATTAAATAATTTAAATTCTTTAGAATTTATTTTTAATCAAATCATAAATGACAAAACTGAAAAAGGTAGTTGTCTTTTGGAATTTCCTGGAAAATTAAAATGTGATTATTTTGATGATAAAAAAAAGGAGTTAATAATAAATAAAAAAAGATTAGCCATAACTCAGAAAAAATACAACAAGACTTATTACTATCCTATTTCAAAATCACCGTTCCTTAATATTTTATACAAAGATAAACTTTTAGAAATTGTAAGATCAGGAGAAATAGAAATGTCTGAACAGGTTATTAAGCTTGTTTATCTTGGTGAAAATGAAATAACAGTTCTCTTCGATAAGAAAACATTAGATTTAAAAGGTTGGCAAATCATTGACCAGTATAACAACAATATAAATTTCTCTTTGAACATTGTCGCTAAAAATGATGTTTTTAAAAAAGGAACTTTTAAAATTCCTGAAATTAATTAAGCAACGAAATCAATTTCTTCTTCTTTAAAAATTTCAAAACCTTTTGACTTGTAATTTTGAAGCGCATGTTTGTGGTCTAAGCTACAAGTATGAACCCACATTCTTTCTGGATTCTTTCTGGATGCACTAGCAACAGCGTGATTAACAAGTGTTGATCCTAGTTTTAAACCTCTAAATTCTTTTAATACTCCCATATTTATTAATTCTACTTCATTAGAATCTGGATGATATTCTTGTTCATAATAACCTACGAGATCTTCTCCTTTTTTTAAAACATGAGTTTCCAAATTTTTATTTGATACATACTTAATCCATTCTTTATCAGACCAAAGTAGCCTATCTCTCCAATAGTGATCTAGACCTATTTGTTTGTAAAAAAATTTATTTAATTGAAAATCATTTTTGTCATCTAAAATGATTTTATAATTTTCAAGAAGGTTTAGATCGATAGTATTCGAAAAATCTTTTATCTCTAAAAAAAATCTTTTTACTCTTGAAACCATTAGCTAACCATCTTTCCTATATTTTCACCGGCAAAAATATGAAAATGAAGATGAGGGACTTCTTGTCCTCCGTCACTACCGACATTTGTAAGAGCTCTATAACCTTTATCTTTTGAGCCCATTAAATTTGCTACATGTGTAACCGCTTTATTTAATTCAACAATCTCTTTATCAGAAGCTTTATAGTTGAAATCATCTAGATCAACATATTCACCTTTTGGTATTACTAATACATGCACTTTTTTCTGAGGATTAATGTCATGAAAAGCTAAAACATGATCGTTTTCATAAACTTTTTTACAAGGAATTTCTCCTCTAAGAATTTTTGCGAATATATTATTTTTATCATAACTCATTTTTGTCTTTTTTTAAGTTCACTCATTACATCTTCTACCTTGATATTATTAGCCTCAAGATAAACCATCAAATGATAAATTACATCTGCTGCTTCATGTATCTTATTAGAATCTTGTTCAACAGCCTCAATTAGTTCTCCTATTTCCTCTTTAATTTTTGCAACGCTTAAACTTTTATTGTTGAGAAGTTTATTCGTATAGGATTTATCAGGAGAAAAATTTTTTCTTTCTCTAATAGTCTGTATTAACTGTTCTAGGATTTCAAACATTTTATAATCTTACCGATACATTCTTAGAATTCAAATATTCTTTGGCTTCTTTAATTGTATATTCACCATAGTGAAAAATAGAGGCAGCAAGAACTGCGCTTGCACCGCCTTTAACTATGCCGTCATACAGATGATTTAAAGTCCCAACTCCGCCAGAAGCAATAACAGGTATATTAGTAGTGTTTGTAATTTCTTTTAATAGATCAACATCATAGCCAGACTTTGTTCCGTCTCTATCCATGGAAGTTAATAAAATTTCACCAGCTCCGTTTGTTTCTATCTGTTTAGCAAATTCTACAGCATCAATACCTGTTTTATTTCTTCCACCATGAGTAAAAGCTTCCCATTTATTGACTGAAACTTTTTTAGCATCTATGGCTACAACAATACATTGAGAACCAAATTTTTTAGATGCCTCTTTTACAAAACTAACGTCTTTAACAGCTGCTGTATTTATCGAAACCTTATCTGCACCAGCTAATAATAAATCCGTTATATTCTGAATAGTTCTAACACCACCACCAACAGTTAAAGGAACAAAACATTCTTTTGCAGTTTTTCTCACAATATCAATAATTGTCTCTCTATTTTCATTCGAAGCGGTAATATCTAAAAAACAAATCTCATCAGCTCCACCGTCACTATAAATCTTAGCTTGTTCAATTGGATCCCCAGCATCTTTTAATTCAATAAAGTTAATCCCCTTAACTACTCTTCCGTTTTTAACATCAAGACAAGGTATAATTCTATTTTTAAGCACTGATCTCCTTCACTAACTCATCTAATTTAATATCACCATCATAAATAGCTTTGCCAACAATGATGCCCTCTATTTTTTTATTATTTAATTCTTTAGCTTTCTTAATATCATTCATTGAAGAAACGCCCCCGGAAATAACTATAGGACAATTAGATAGTTCCGCAATTTTTACAGTCTCATCAAAATTAGGGCTAGTTTTCATTCCATCTCTATTTATATCTGTGTAAATAATTCTGCTAACTCCATAGCTGTTTACTTCTTCAAGAAACTCAGTGGTTTTAATATTTAAATTTTCTTTCCAACCTGACACGGAAAGATTTCCATCTTTTGCATCTAGCCCTAGAGCGATTTGACTTTTAAACTTCTCACAAGCTTCTTTTAAAAATTCTTTATTTTTAATAGCGCCACTTCCTAAGATAACTTTCTCAACACCTGCATCAATATACTGTTTAATGTTATCGAGGGATCTGACACCGCCGCCTATTTCAATTTTTAAATCATATTTGCTTACTATTTCCTGAATAACTTTTAGATTAACTGTCTTGCCAGTTAGCGCTCCATCTAAATCAACAATGTGTAAATTTTTAAAGCCATAATCCTTGTATTTGCCTGCTTGATCTATGGGAGAAATTTCATATTCTGTTTTATTTTCAAAGTCTCCTTTGATTAATCTCACACACTTTTTATCTTTAATATCTATGGCGGGAAATATTTTCATTATAGTTTTATAAAGTTATCAATTATTTTTAATCCAATTTTATGGCTTTTCTCAGGGTGAAATTGAGTTCCAAACAAATTATCTCTTTCAACGGAACAGACAATTTTTGATGAATAATCTGTTGTTGCTGATATCACTGATTTTTCATTTGGAATAAACTCGTAACTATGCACGAAATACATATGAGATTTGTTTTTTATGTTTTTAAATATTTTACTTTCTTTTTGTATTTCAATTTCGTTCCAGCCAATATGTGGAAGTTTAAATTTTCCATTTTGATTATCGATTTTAGAAACTTTACCAGAAATCCAACCTAGTCCTTTTGTTTCTGCTTCTTCATAGCCAACGTCAGCAAAAATTTGTAAACCTACACAGATACCTAATAAAGGTTTCTTGTTAATGATTGCAAGTTCTTTTAGCGTATCTACTAATCCATTAATCTTATTAAGGGAGTCTACGCAGCTTTTAAATGAACCTTGACCAGGTAGAACAATCTTATCGCTAGATTTAATTTTCTTTATGTCTGATGTAACTTCTAGATTAACTTTACCTTCAGCTACCTCTGTAAATGAGTTAATGACTGAGCTTATATTGCCCGATTGGTAGTCAACAATTGTGACGTTCATCAAATTTAAATAGAACCTTTTGTCGAAGGTATTGAGTTTTTAATTCTTTTATCAACTTCTAGAGCATCTTTTAACGATCTAGCTAAACCTTTGTAACAAGACTCAATTTTGTGGTGACTGTTTTCACCGTAAATATTTTCTACGTGTAAAGTAATACCAGCAGATTGTGAGAAAGCCTGAAACCATTCTTTAAATAATTCGGTGTCCATCTCTCCTAATTTTTCAACTTTTAAATTTACTTTCCAAATTAAATAGGGTCGGTTAGATACATCAATGGAAACTCTGCTTAAGGTTTCATCCATTGGTATCATTGTAGAAGCATATCTTCTAATACCTTTTCGGTTACCAGCAGCTTTCTTTATAGCTTCACCGATAGCTATTCCTGTGTCTTCTGTTGTATGATGTAAATCAATATGTGTATCGCCTTTTGCATTTACTTCTAGATCTATTAATGAATGCTTTGAAAGTTGCTCTAGCATGTGGTCTAGAAAACCAATTCCAGTTTTAATTTTATATTTACCTTTACCGTCCAAATTAACGGAAACAGAAATACTGGTTTCTTTTGTTTTTCTACTAATTTTTGCTTTTCTTGTCATAAATTTTAACTGATTTATCTTTGATATATATTTAATCGAGCATTTTATCAATAAATCAGATTTACTATTGAAGATCTCAAATTAATCTCCACATATAACATTATGAATACAGCTGAAAAGTGGCATGGAACAACGATTGTATTGCTAAGGAAAAATGGTGAAACTGTTGTTGCTGGAGACGGTCAAGTAAGTTTAGGCAACACTGTTTTAAAAAGCAAAGCTAAGAAAGTACGAAAAATCGAAAGCAGAGGGGTAATAGCGGGATTTGCAGGTTCAACTGCAGATGCTCTTACTTTATTTGAAAGATTAGAGGCAAAATTAGAAAAACACGCAGGTAATTTACAGAGAGCTGCAGTGGAGTTAGCAAAAGATTGGAGAAGTGATAAATTTTTAAGAAGATTAGAAGCGTTAATGGCTGTAGCGGATAAAAAACATAGTTTCATAATTTCCGGAACAGGAGATGTGTTAGAACCAGAAGATGGAATAATTGGAATTGGATCAGGTGGAAACTACGCATTAGCTGCAGCAAAAGTTTTAATAGAAACAGATTTGAAAGCAGAAGAAATAGCTAGAAAGTCAATTAAAGTCGCATCTGACATCTGTGTATTTACAAATAACAATATTACAGTAGAGAAAGTTTAAAATGGTGAAAACGAGTAAAGTTACAAATCTAAATATTGTTAAAAATAAAAAAAAGGACAGCTCAAAGGTAAGTGCGCTGTCACCTAGAGAAATTGTTTCTGAATTAGATAGATACGTAATTGGTCAAAAGGAAGCTAAAAAAGCTGTTGCGGTTGCTTTGAGAAATAGATGGAGAAGACAAGCTTTATCTGATGAAATGAGAGATGAAGTTCTTCCGAAAAATATACTTATGATCGGGCCAACAGGAGTTGGTAAAACTGAAATTTCTAGAAGATTATCTAAATTGGCAGAAGCTCCATTTATTAAAGTTGAAGCAACAAGATTTACAGAAGTTGGCTATGTAGGCAGAGACGTTGAACAAATTATTAGAGATTTAATAGAAATTGCTATTGCAATGGAAAGAGAGAAAAAAAGAAAAGAAGTAAAAGCAAAGGCAGAATTAAAAGCTGAAGAAAAAGTTTTAGACTCTTTGGTTGGAAACAAAGCATCAGTTGCAACAAGAGAGAGCTTTAGAAAAAGATTAAGAAATGGAGATCTTGATAATAATGAAATAGAAATAGAGGTACAAAATACCTCTGGTGGTATGCAAAGCTTTGAAATACCCGGTATGCCTGGTGGAAATGTTGGCATGGTAAACCTCGGCGATATTCTTGGGAAATCGATGGGAAATAAAAAAGGAAAAAAGAAAAAAATGACGGTAAAAGAATCTCACGAAATCCTAATAGCACAAGAGTCAGATAAAATGATTGAAGAAGATAAAATTATTAAAGAAGCTAAAAAAGCTACGGAGGAAAATGGAATAGTTTTTTTAGATGAGATAGATAAAGTTTCTGCTAGAAGCGACAGAGTAGGTGGAGATGTTTCAAGAGAAGGTGTTCAAAGAGATTTATTGCCACTTATTGAAGGTACAACAGTAAGTACTAAACATGGTCCTATTAAAACTGACCATATTTTATTCATAGCCTCTGGAGCTTTTCAATTAGCTAAACCATCAGATTTACTTCCAGAACTGCAAGGGAGATTGCCAATAAGAGTTGAACTGAGTGCCCTTAAAGAAGAAGATTTTATTCGAATACTCAAAGAACCAGATAACAGTTTGATCAAACAATATAAAGAATTACTAAAAACAGAGAATGTTAATCTAGAATTTACTGATGATGGGATTGATAAGCTTGCAAAAATTTCTGCAGAGGTAAATTCATCTGTAGAAAATATAGGTGCTAGAAGACTTCACACAATAATCGAAAAAGTTTTAGACGATATAAGTTTTAATGCTACAGACAGATCCGGAGAAACGATTACAATTGACGAAAAATATGTACAAGATAATTTAGGTAATTTAGTAAAAGATACTGATTTATCAAAATTTATTCTATAAATTTTTTAACTTAATCAGGATAGCACCTGACCCACCATCTTTTAAAGAAGCTTCAGATATTGAAACTACAAACTTACTAAGTTCATCACAGCTATTAATAAATTCTGGCACTGAAAATCTTAATTTACTTAAATTCTTAGATACATAGGTATCTTCCTCAGTATTAGAATGAAGACCTTTTCCGGTAATTAAAAGTATTTCCTTATACTTATTTCGAATACCGGAAAGAATTAAATCTTTAACTTTTTTATTTGCATCCTCTAAAGTAAAACCATGTAGATCATACCTTAGACGATTTTTTTTTGGATTATCATCCGCAATTTGTAAGTCTTTGTCATATATATCTGAAGGTTGTCTAGTAAAATTATCCCAGGTCTCTTTGTCTTCTTTTGAAAGATCTTTTTTTTTTATCACTTACTTATGATTTCAGCTAAATACCAATTAGGATTTTTATTGTTTATATTTCTTGTAAATTTCCAAATGTCTGTAACAAATTTAATTTTATCAGGGTTACCTTCAATTATTTTTTCTTCTTTTTTCTTCACAGAAATTACTTCCGCTACAAACTTAACAGTAGCAGACAAATCATCTTTAATTTTTTCATATTTTTCAACGGATGATTCTTTGATACCTATAAATGTAAATTCAGATTTGATTTTTTCTTTATTTCTTTCATCAATAGCATTTAAAAAATTACTATTCATTGCTGATGTTAAAAGACTTTTAAATTTTTTTGTGTCACCATTTGCAAAAGAAGTAAGAATTGTTTCATAAGCTAACTCTGCACCTTTTAAAAATTCTTTTTTATTTTTACCTTCTAAAACATCATGATTTTGTTTAATGGGTTTTACTTCATTTTTTGGAATGCTAAATTTTCTATCAGGAAAACCGGGATACACCTTTGACTCATGACCTGTTTTTCTTCCCAATATACTTCTTAATCGCAAAATTATAAAACCAGCGATCATTCCTAATAAAATTATGTCTATATACCCAAAACTATTGCTCATAAATTTGATAATTATACATTAATCATATATTTTTGTAGCTGACAAATGAACTCATTTTTTTTATTTTTTATAGGCCTACCCACACTAGAGATTTTTTTAATGATAAAAATAGGTGGTAAAGTTGGTGCCCTAAATACAGTGGCTTTAGTTTTTTTAACAGCAATAATTGGGTTATATTTTGCAAAAGTCCAGGGTATTAAAACCATAAAATCAGGAATGATTAATATATACCAAAATAAATTGCCTACTTATGAAATTCTATCCGGCGCCTCAATTGCAGTAGCAGCTTTACTCTTAATAACACCTGGGTTCTTCACGGATTTGATAGGATTTCTAATTTTGATACCTTTTACAAGAAATATTATATTAAATATTGCATTAAAAAGTAAACACAAAAAAAATCATGACGATGACATCGTAGAAGTGGAAGTAGTAGATAAAAAAGATGAATTATAAAATAATTGGAAAATACATAAAAGAGTTAGATTTTAATATCCCCAAACCTGAAATTTTTTTTTTACTTTCAAAAAATATAGCAAACTATAAAATTAATATTGATATTAAAAGTTCACCTGTAAAACAAAATATTATAGAGATCTTAACAACACTTTCTTTAAATTCTGCTAAACAAGATCAAGAAAAAATTAAAACTAAAATTATTTATTCTGCAATAATCGAATTAGAAAATAACAAAATTAGTAAAGAAGAAGTTGAAAAAATAATTTTAGTAAAGGTGCCGTCAGAAATTTATCAAGAGATAAGAACTATATTTGTCTTTCTTTTCGAAAATTCAGGATTTAAAGATGTAAAAATTAACGAGTCTGTTGATTTTGAAAAACTATATAAGCTAAAGAAAGTTCAATAAAAATTTTTCTTTAACTCTGATTTTAAAAAAGCTCTATGTTTTTCCTCTTCAACTTCAGAAATTTTTATAATTTTTTTGTTATAATCTTTAACAACAGAAAAATTTGAACTTGGTGTATTGTTTGAAAGATTAAATTTAGGTTCTTTTGCATCTAATAAATTAATATAGACCTCTCTTAGTAATTCGCAATCCAGCAACGCGTTATGTTTTACTCTTTTAGATAAACTAATATTAAATTTTCGACATAAAGCATCAAGTGAATTTGATGAACCTGGAAATTTATTTCTAGCAACTTCAAGAGAATCGATAACAAATTTTTTATCAATTTTTCCTTTATTAATTAAACCTAGCTCTCCATCTAGAAAACCAAGATCGAAATTTGCATTATGAATAATAATTTTTTTCTCATTTACAAAATTTTTAAATTCTTCAGCGATAACATCAAAAGTTTCTTTGTCTTTTAGAAATTCTTCAGAAAAACCGTGAACATTAAAAGCTGCTTCAGGTACATTTCTTTTAGGATTGATCAGTTTATGAAAAACATTTCCTGTTGGTATCAAATTCTTTGTTTCTATGCAGGCTATTTCAACAATTTTATGTCCTTCTCTAAAAGATAATCCTGTTGTTTCCGTATCTAAAAAAACTTCATACATATTGATTAATTATACCTGATAAGCTTTTTTTTAAAATATTTAAATTTTTTTCATTAACAACGATATGATTTGAAAATTTTGCTTTTTTTATATCTGAAAATTGTCTTTTGTTTAATAAATTAAACATTTTTATTTCTCCACCTTTATCTAGAAATCTATTAAGTCTAATTTTTCTCTTTGCTTTTATAAAGATTATTATATCAAAATGTTTCATTAAATTACTTTCAATCAATAAAGGTATTTCATAAAAAACTAATTTCTTTTTTTGATTGTTAATAGAAAATTTTTTCATTTCTTTTCTTACCAAAGGATGAATCATTTTCTCTAATATTTTTACTTGTTTGTTGTCTTGTAATATAATTTCTTTTAATGCTATTTTTAAATTGTGCTGTTTAATATTAAATTTTCTTTTTAATAATTTCTGCAAAATAGATTTTTTATAAAGTCTACTTACGACAACATCGGCGCTAAATAAAGGACCTCTTTTATAAGACAGTATTTGACTTGCGGTTGTTTTTCCAGAGGCTATAGATCCTGTAATACCAATTTTAATCATTTTAGTTTTGACATTAATAAATTAATTAATTCATTGTCTATTTCTGGATTAATTTTATTCCACAAGTAAAAAGATTTTTGAGCTTGATAAATAAACATGTCTAAACCATTAAAAACTTTAACCCCTTTATCTTCAAGAAATTTAAAAGTTTTAGTTTTAAGCGGATTATAAATAGTATCTATATAAATTGAATTTTCTTTACATTTATCAAAATCGAAATCGAAATCTGATCCATCTTTTAAGCCTAAGCTTGTGGCATTAATAATTATATCATAATTTTTTATTTCGCTTTGTAGATTGTTCCAAGAAAAAATATTTAAGAAATTAAATTTTTTTTTTAAAAATAAACATTTTTCAT
Source organism: Candidatus Pelagibacter sp. (assembly GCA_028101445.1). Next base: position 12,200 of record JAOHKR010000003.1, read on the forward strand.
GTGTTCTATTCGTTATTGAAATTTTTTTTATACCAGATTTTTCCAACGATAATATTACAGATGGGGACACACCGCCTGCCCCTATAACTAATGCTTTTTTGTTCATTGCATTTTCTATACGTTTTAAATAAGCGGCTTGAAGACCGTATACATCTGTATTTTCTCCTATAACAGTGCCTTTTGTGTCTAAAAATAATGTATTAACAGAACCTGTAATTTCAGCGTCATTAATTATTTTTTCTAAAAACCTTACAATTTTTTGTTTAAAAGGGAGAGTAACGTTAACACCTGACAATGATTTATTTTTAATCTTTCTTACAACTTCCTCTAAATTATTTTCTTCAATATCTATTATGGAGTAAGAAGCATTTACATTATATTTTTTAAACCAATAATTATGTAGAAATGGAGATAAAGAATGTTTAATTGGATTTCCGATTATACCAAATTTTTTTATCATTAATTAAAATTTCTATAAAACTTTATGAGTCTATCAACTTTGTCAACTTCTGTCTCTGGAAGTATCCCGTGACCTAAATTAAAAATATAAGGAACTTTATTTAAAATGTTTAAATATTTAATAGTATTTTTTTGAATTTCTTGATCTGGTAAAAATAAAATTTTTGGGTCTAACCCTCCTTGTAAGACAACATTTTTTAAATTTTTTAAAGCCCAAGATGGATCTATTTCAAAATCTAAATTTAATCCATTTGGTTTTACTAAATTATTAAATTCTTTATAATTTTCTTTAATCCCTTTTGGAAAACAAATAACTGGTATTTTTTTTTTATTGCAAAATTCTACTAATTTTAAATTAGGAATATAACAATAGTTTGGTAAATCATCACCCGGTAATAAACCCGCCCAAGAATCAAAAATTTGAACTATATCCGCTCCAGCATTAATTTGATTTTCAATATGAATACACAAGTATTCGTTTAATTTATCTAAAATTAAATTTACTTCAAAATCTTTTAATTTTAATTTTTCTAAATTTATTTCTTTTTTACTTTTTTTGAGATTTAACATATAAATTAATAGCGTCCACGGTGCACCTATAAAAGATATTAAAGATTTTTTTTTGTCTAATTTTTTTCTAGTTATTTCTATTGCTTTATAAACAGGATGTAATTTTTGGGTAAATGATATTTTATCATTGTCTAAAAAATTATTTATATTGAAATCACTTAACTTGGGTCCATAATCTTTTATAAATTCGACGTTTTGACCTAAGGCATAAGGAACCATAAGAATATCAGAAAATATTATAGCTGAATCGATATCAAACCTTTTGATTGGTTGTAAAGTTATTTCAGCGCTTAACTCGCTGTTTAAACAAAGCTCAATAAAGTTTTGATTACTAGCTCTAATTTTTTTAAATTCCGGTAAATACCTACCTGCTTGTCTCATAAACCAAACTGATTTACAAATTTTTCTACCAGTTAAGATTTTTACAAGATTGCTCATTAAATAATAAAAAGTTTATAAACTTAGTTTTTATAGTAGGTCCTGTTAATTTGTTATATAACTAATTATACATCTTTTATACCTAGAGGATTTGATAACTATCCAATAAAATGTCCCATTTCTAGATTTTAATACTTTTATAAACACTTATAAAACAATATTATCAACATTGAACAAGGTGTGAAATATATGTTTATAATTGTTAACTTTTTTTTTTAAGAATGAGTAAAAAATTAAAACATTACTTTATTAAATATTTATAAACAGGCTTATGAACGAAAAATACAATGTATATCTTGTGTCTGACTCTACTGGTGAAACTCTTGATAGAATTTTTTTGTCGCTTAAATCTCAATTTTCTAATTTCGAGTATCAAAAAAAGGAATTTGCTTTTGTAAGAACAGAGCAGCAAATAGATAAAATTATAAAAGAATGTAATCAGATAAAGAATTGTTTAATACTTTATACTATTGTGGAAACAAAATTGGCTAAATATATATCATTTAAGAGTGATGAGAATAATGTTCCTTGTTTTGGCATATTAGGAAATTTAATTTTAAGCTTTTCTAAATTATTAAATCAAAAAGCAATTCATAAACCAAGTGCTCAACATGTTCTTGATGATGATTATTATAAAAGAATAGAAGCAATACAATTTACAATGGCTCATGATGATGGAAAAAAGTTAGACGATATAAATAGTGCCGATGTTATTTTATTAGGTGTTAGCAGAACTAGCAAAACACCTACATCAATATATCTTGCTAACAGAGGTTATAAAACTGTTAATGTACCATTAGTGCCAAACCAAAAAATTCCTAATGGATTAGAGCTAAATAAAAAATCATGCATTATAGGATTAGTTGCAGATCCAGAACGACTTGCTGATATAAGACGTAATAGAGTAGCCATTATGAAAGATCACACATTAAAAGAGTATACTGATTTAAAATTTATTAATGATGAAGTTGAAAAATCAAAAAGATTATTTAAAAAAAATAATTGGCCCGTTATCGACGTAACCAGAAGATCTGTTGAAGAAACTGCTGCTTCAATTTTAAAAATAATTGAAATTAAAAAGAATAAATGAGAATTATTTTAGCCTCAAAAAGTGGTGTAAGAAAGAAAATTTTAGATAAATATAAAATTGAAAATGAAGTAATAATTTCTAATGTCGATGAAAGTGAAATTAAAGATTCTTTAATTGCAAGTGGGGCAGGTCCATTAGAAATTTCAAAAAACTTAGCTGAAATTAAATCAACTCAAGTAAGCAATAAATATCCCGATAAATTAGTCCTCGGAGCTGATAGTGTAATTTCTTTAAACAATGAATTAATCAATAAACCAAACTCAAGAGAAGAGGCTTTAAAAATTTTAAAAAAACTTAATAACTCAAAACACAATCTTATAAGTTCGGTTTGTATTTCAAAAAACGGTTCTATGATTTGGAACCATTCAGATTCATCGGAGCTAAAAATGAAAAATTTAAAAGAAGTAGAATTGATAGATTATCTTGCTAAAATAGAAACAAAAACTTTACTTGCCTACGGCGTTTATCAAATAGAAGCTGATGGTCTTGAATTATTTGAATATATAAAAGGTGATCAGGACTCAATTATGGGTTTGCCAATTAAGGATATTATCAATTACATTAACCAATATAAAAAATGAGAGAAAATCACCCAGATATAAAATTTGGTAAAACCGGAGTGTTATTAATAAATCTTGGAACACCAGACTCTACTAATTGGTGGGATATAAGAAGATATCTTAAGGAATTTTTATCTGATACAAGGGTTATTGAAGTTAACCCTGTAATTTGGCAAATAATTTTAAACTTATTTATTTTAAATTTCAGACCTTCAAAAACAGCCCAGGCGTACAAAAAAATTTGGCTAAAAGAAACAAACGAGTCACCATTACGTTATTATACAAGAAATCAAGCAGAAAAATTACAACAAGAACTTGTAGGTGAAAACATTATAGTTAATTTTGCAATGAGATATGGAAATCCTAGTATTAAATCTAAACTTACCGAACTCAAAAAAAATGGGTGTGAAAATATAATTATTCTGCCTCTTTACCCTCAATATGCAGCAGCTACAACAGCAACAGTTTGTGATGAAGTTTATAGAACTCTAATGAAAATGCGATGGCAGCCAAGTTTACAAATTGTCCCTCACTATGAAAGCGAGCCTTCATATGTAAGTGCCTTAGTGAAAAGTATTGAAAAGAAAATTGAAACTATCAGTTGGAAGCCAGATTTGATTATCGCATCTTACCATGGCATACCAAAAAAATATTTTGATAAAGGCGACCCATATCATTGTTATTGTCATAAAACTACCCGACTAATAAAAGAAAAATTTTCTAAAATTGAAATTCAAACAACATTCCAATCTCGATTTGGCCCTCAAGAATGGTTAACACCTTATACTGATAAAACTTTAGAAAGCTTATCTGCTAAAGGAATAAAAAATTTGTTGGTAATTTGTCCAGGTTTTGCATCAGATTGTGTAGAAACGTTAGAAGAAATTAATATTTTAGGTAGGGAAACTTTTCTAAAAAATGGGGGAGAAAAATTTGATTTCATTCCTTGTTTAAATGATAGTTCAGAGCACATAAAATTATTCGAAAATTTAGTTAAAAAATATTTATAATAATGAATTATTATTTTTTATTTAAGTCTTTACATTTAATATCGGTAGTATCTTGGATGGCGGGCCTTTTGTATTTACCAAGAATTTTTGTTTATCATTCTGAAGCATCCCATGAGTCACAAAAAGATATTTTTAAAATCATGGAAAAAAAACTTTACAATTACATCATGATGCCTGCAATGTTATTGTCTTGGTTATTTGGAATTTTACTATTACACAGCATTACACTTTCAGTTATTTTTGAACTTTGGATGCAAATAAAAATTATAGCAGTAATTATTTTGACTTATTATCACTTCACACTTGGTAAATATTTAAATGATTTTGCAATTGATAAAAATGAGAAAACTTCCAAATTTTTCAGGATATATAACGAAATACCTACAATTGTACTAATTGTTGTAATTTTCACTGTGATATTTAAACCTCAATAATTAAGGGCTTGTTTTTTTTTAAAAAAGACATATATTTTAGGTACTTTCCTTCTATAAACAAACAATCACATGAATTTACAAGAACTTAAGTCCAAAAAACCTGCAGAGCTTATTAGTGAAGCTGAAAAACTTGGTATTGAAAACCCAAGTACATTAAGAAAGCAGGATCTGCTTTTTGCTATTTTAAAAAAACTGGCAGAGAAAAATGAACAGATTACAGCAACAGGTGTTTTAGAAGTTTTACAAGATGGTTTTGGTTTTTTAAGAGCGATAGAGTCTAATTATTTACCTGGCCCCGACGACATTTACGTAAGTCCAAGTCAAATAAGGAGATTTGGTTTAAGGACCGGGGATTCAGTTGAAGGGGAAATTAGAGGTCCTAAAGATGCAGAAAGGTACTTTGCCCTTTTAAAAGTCAATAAAATTAATTTTGATAATCCTGAGCAAGGAAAAAATAAAATTGCATTCGATAACTTAACTCCATTATATCCCAACGAAAGAATTAAATTAGAAGTTGAAACAACAAAGATTGAAAAAAAACCAGATAACACTGCTCGATTGATTGATCTTGTAAGTCCAGTTGGAAAAGGGCAAAGATCTTTGATCGTATCTCCACCAAGAGCTGGAAAAACAATTATTCTTCAAAACATTGCTCAATCAATTACAGCTAATCATCCAGAATGTTACTTAATGGTTCTTTTGATTGATGAAAGGCCAGAAGAAGTTACAGATATGCAAAGATCAGTAAAGGGAGAAGTTGTTGCCTCAACATTCGATGAACCGGCGTCTCGACACGTTGCTGTAGCTGAAATGGTTATTGAAAAAGCTAAACGTTTGGTCGAACATAAAAAAGATGTAGTGATTTTATTAGATTCGATAACTAGATTAGGCAGAGCCTATAATGCAGTTATACCTAGCTCTGGTAAAGTTTTGACAGGTGGTGTTGATGCTAATGCACTTCAAAGACCAAAAAGGTTTTTTGGAGCAGCACGAAATATTGAAGAAGGGGGTTCTCTTACGATCATATCAACAGCATTGGTTGATACAGGAAGTAGAATGGACGAAGTTATTTTTGAAGAATTTAAAGGGACAGGTAATTCAGAACTAATTCTTGATAGAAAAGTTGCTGATAAGAGAATTTACCCTGCTTTAGATATAACAAGATCAGGTACAAGAAGAGAAGAACTTTTATTTGAGAAAGATGATTTGTCTAAAATGAATGTTCTAAGACGAATCATAAGCCCAATGGGAACAATGGATGGAATTGAGTTTTTAATTTCTAAGCTTAAAAACACAAAAAATAATTCTGACTTTTTCGATTCAATGAATAAAACTGCTAATTAGATTTACTGTATTGTTTGATTATTAAAACTTATTTCGTGTAGATAAAAACTTATTATTTCATTTAAAATACCAATCTTTTCTTTAAGAGTAACTGTTTCTAGAATTTTTTGCTTTTCCTCATTTGTTATAGGAGCAATCATTGCAAGTGTTTTAATTTTTTGATTTTGACTCAATTTCTCAAACTCTTTCCAATTAAGTAAAAGACCATTTCTTTTAAAAAAAATTTTTGCTTTTTCTATTAAGTGAGAAGTTTCTACCTTTTCTTTAATATCAGTGATATCACTCTTAAACATTTCATAATTTACATTAAACTCTCTATATAGTTTTTGATTTTTGATTTCTTCTATAATTTCAAATCTTGTAATACCGGTCAAATTGATTAAAATTCTTCCATCTTTACTTTTATGGTAGTCGTTTATTTTCCCCAAACAACCCACTTTGTGTACAGAATTACTCCCCCCTTTTGTTTGAACCATACCCATTAATTTATCTTTGTTATATGCATCATTGATTAAGTCCAAATATCTTTGTTCAAAAATATTTAAAGGAAGGTTTGTTTTTGGAAAATAAATAACGCCACTTAATGGAAAAATTGGTATTACGTCTGGATAATGTTTCATTATTTATAGTATATAAAAATAATTTCTTAATCGATAGTGACATTTTATAATGGTTGACCATTCATCAAGCTGTGTACTATAATCTGCTTTTTGCGGGCATAGCTCAGTGGTAGAGCGTCTCGTTGCCAACGAGAAGGTCGAGGGTTCGAACCCCTTTGCCCGCTCCATGATTTTTTAGGTTAAAAATGGAATTACTGTTAATTGGTAAGAAATTTTATAATGTCTGATTTATCGAAAAAAAAATGTGTAGCTTGTGACGGAAATACTCCACCATTTGATACAAGCGAAATACATAAATATTTAAAAAAAGTAGATGGCTGGGATGTAAAAAGCGATGATGATAAAAGCTTTTATTTATTGAAAGATTTTAAATTTAAAAATTTTAAAGAAAGCCAAAATTTTGTAAGTAAAATTGGTGATATAGCAGAAGATGAAAATCATCACCCAGATATTACTTTTGGCTGGGGTTATTGCAAAATAAAAATATTTACTCATGCGATTGAAGGACTAGCAGAAAATGACTTTATACTTGCAGCAAAAATTGATCAGATCTAGTTAATGATTGAAGTGTCTAACGCCTGTGAAAAGCATTTTAATTTTTGCTTTATTAGCAGTATTAATAACTTCTTGATCCCTAATTGAACCTCCTGGTTGGATTATAGTTTTAACTCCTGCTTTAATAAGCTCGTCTATACCATCTGCGAAAGGGAAGAAAGCATCTGAAGCCGCTATAGAATTTTTGATTTTTGAGATTTGAAATTGTTTTGCTTTTTGTACTGCAATTTTACAACTATCTAATCTACTTGGCTGACCAGCTCCTATACCGATAGTTGAAAAATTATTACATAATACAATTGCATTTGATTTGACATGTTTACAAACATTAAAAGCAAATTGAATTGCAGCTAATTCATTTTTATTAGGCTTTAATTTAGTCACACATTTTAATTTTTTTTTGTTTAAAACAATATTATCCTTATTTTGTACCAAGAAAGATCCATCAAATGATTTAATAGAAATAAGGTTTTTAAGTTTAAAATTGGAAATATCAACTATACGCAAGTTCTTTTTTCTTTTAAGTATTTCTAAAGACTGATTATCAAAGCCGCGAGCTAAAATAACTTCTAAAAAATTTTTACTAATTTCAGTAGCAATATTTTTATTGATTTTATAATTACAAGCAATAACCCCACCAAAAGCACTTATTGGATCTGATGCATAAGCATTTTTAAAGGAAATTAATGGGTTTTTATTTTCTGATACTCCACATGGATTTGCATGTTTAATAATTACAGTTCCAAAATTTTTCTTTAACGAGTTTAAAATTTCTAAAGATGAAAACATATCATTGTAATTGTTATAGCTCAGTCCCTTTCCATGAATTTGATTAAATTTCAACTTTTTGTCGTTATAATCATTTACATATATTGAACTTTGTTGGTGTGGATTTTCTCCATATCTCAATTCTTGAAGTTTTCTACCAAATATAGTTTTCCTTTCTGGAAATTTAATGTTTAATTTTTCATTAAACCAATTTGTTATCATTGCATCATAATAAGCAGTTAGTCCGAATGCTTTTGAGGACATTAATTCTCTAAATTTTAAAGATGTTTTACCTTTATAATTTTCTAGTTCTTTAATTAAGGGCTCATAATCATTTTTATTAGTTACTATAGTTACGTTTTTAAAATTCTTCGCTGCAGCTCTAACCATCGTTGGACCACCTATATCAATATTTTCGATTATTTGATTAGGATTTTTTGTATTTGTAACAACCTTTTGAAATGGATAAAAATTTACTATAATTAAGTCTATCGCTGAAAAATTCTGTTTGGACATTTCATTTTTATGTTTTTTACTCCCTCTATCGTGAAGAATACCTGCGTGTATTTTAGGATGAAGAGTTTTTACCCTTCCATCCAACATTTCTTTAAAACCTGTATACTTAGACAATTCCGTGCATTTATAACCTAATTTTATTATAGTAGAGTGAGTTCCACCTGAGCTAATAATTTTAATATTAAATTTTTTTAATGTTTTTAGAAGTGAGATTAGATTTCCTTTATCAGAGACAGATATCAAGGCATTTTTAATTTTTAAATTCATATATTAAATATTTTTTCTTATTTCCCATTTAAAGATTTTATTTTTATTAACTAAATTACCACTGATTGTAATACAATAACTATCTATTATTTTTTTCTCACCAAAAAATATACTTTTTTCTACCTCTAAATGTTCATCATTAACACTAAATAGTAGAGATTTATTTTTTGAAATTTGAATTAAAGCACTATTTCCACTCATAGTTTTAACTGCACTTAGTTCAGGATTAATGTGAAATCTAAATGCATATCTTATAGGATATCCATCTTTCGTTTTAAATATGTGGTCAATACCTTTAAGACAATTGTTATCTTTATCCATGTAAATTTCCCTTTTATGTGTGCACCCAAATTTTTTTTCATATCCATTGTTAGATGCGGAGCATCCTATAAGGCCACTTTCATTTTTTGAAGAAAAGTCGAAAGATTTGAAGCTGTTTTTAATTGAGGCTCCAAAAACTTTATTAATCATTTCATTTTTCTCAAATTTGGTTATCGAAGTTTCGTTAATAGTCAAAGTTGATTGGCATGCTGTAAGTCTACTTAATAGTCCAGCTTTTTTTGAAATATGATTACCAAATCCTGAATTTGTGATTATTTTCATTCCATCCAAAAAATATTCAAATGATAAAGGACCAGATTGATATGATTTTGAAAATTTTTTTTGAGGAGGCCTGCCGGTGTCTATAAGTAAAAAACTTTTTTTATGTTTAATTCTAAATAAACCACCTATTGTACTATTTTTATTATCAGACTTAAAATCATTTAAATATTTTTGAATTTGGCCTAAACTAAGGGAGGTAGAACCATTAAATAAAGGCATCTGATCATTTGGTGTTTTGATATAATCAATACAATTCAAAATTTTTTCAATAATATTCTCTAAAAATTCTGGTACATATTTTTGACTATCTTTAATTATTTCTTTGCAAAACAATAGATATCTTGAAAAGAATATTAAATCATTAGGATTGCGCGAAAGAGGAAAGCCATCGTCATCAAAAAAATCTTTTATAAGTATTTCTAATTCTTTGATTCCAATATGAAAATTTTCTTCATACTCTTTAAAAACAACACCAGTTAAGATAATAGCGTTCAAAATCTCAATTTTTTTGGTTACATCCTTCTCAAACTTTATGTTTTTTTTTAAGTGATTAGTTTGAGTAATAATACAATTTAAGAAATTCTTTTTAAAATCAAAGGTGCTATTATTTAGGATAATATCTAAATTTAAGATCCAGCTGATGACTCTTTCACTTAAAGTTGAGGTCTCCCATATTTTTTTTTTATATTTTGAATTTTTAATCATCCAAATATAAATAATTTTTTTTACTTTTGTGTGATCAGTCTTTCTATCTATGAGACTAAGCCAAAAAAAATTATGCATTTGCTCAGTGTTTTTTTTTTTATCCTCGAGCCAAAAATTGTTTGGGTTAATTTCACTAATTTTAAAAGGTGGACCGCTATATGATGTGATGATTGAAAGTAAAAATGGATTTGGATTATAATAAACCTGTTTAGGTATTTTAGACTCTAAAGATTTGTTATAGTTTTTAGACGAAAAATATATTTTTCTAAAAAACTTAACTAATGTTATTTGACACGCAATTAAATAAAAGTAGACACTTTTCAGGCCAAACATCTATTAATTATTTCTAAGAATCTCTATATTTTTTTTTAGGTCACCTTTATTTTCTTTAAACACGGTAGACCCTGATACGAGTATATTTGCACCTGCATCTTTTGCTTTTGAACAATTTTCAAAGTTAATTCCGCCATCTATTTCAAGATCTACTTTTAAATTATTTTGATTAATTAGATCTCTGATAATTTTTGTTTTTTCTAAAACTTCTGGCATAAATTTTTGACCGCCGAAGCCAGGTTCAACACTCATAATTAAAACTAAATCAATTTGATTTAAATATTCTTTAATTAAACTAATTTCTGATTTCGGTTTTAAAGAAATACCAACTTTTTTATTTTGATCCTTGATTAATTTTATAGTTTGACCAACATCTGTTGTTGCTTCAGGATGAAAAGTAATTATATCTGCACCAGCATCAGCAAAGTCTTTTATAAAATTATCAACTGGAGATATCATTAAATGCACATCAAAAGTTTTTTTAGTAAGAGGACGAAGTTTTTTAATAACTTCCGGGCCAATAGTAAGATTAGGCACAAAATGTCCATCCATAACATCAATATGTATGTAGTCCGCACCAGCTTTTTCTAAAGAAATAACTTCACTACCTAGTTTACTAAAATCAGCAGATAAAATAGAAGGTGAAATTTTAATTACATCACTCATTACCTTACTTATATTTAATACAAAAACTTTGTCAAAAAAATTAAGTTCTAATTGAATAATTTATACAACTGTCTTGAAAAATCGCTTTCTAGCGGAAAGGCTAGCATACCCCAAACATCATATCCTAAAATATAAGGCATTGCATAGAACCTGAAAAGATAGAAAAACCAAGCAACATATAGAGCGATAAAGGGTCCAAATAAAAAACTTGGTGTTATAAATTTAAATAGATTGATAATTGGATTTGTGTATTTTACGAAAACTCTCATGAAGAAAAAAGTGGAGTCTTCTCTTTGAAAGATATTCATAAATGCACGGCCTATCAGTGTCCACATTATTGTACCCAGAGAATAATCTAAAACGATTGCCCAAGTTGGTATCATACTTTTAAGATATCATGATTTAGTCAAAAAAAAAGGGGCGAAAAAATCGCCCCTTTAAATTTTAATAGTTAGTTACTATTGCTTACCAAGGATTGGTTTACCCGTTGGTATTCTAGTATCATCTACCATTTTTTGTGTAGCTGGACTTGGCTCTTTAGTCATTAAACTAACGACAACCATTACAACTAAACAAATCGGTGCACCGATTAAACCAAATCTTAAGTGATCGATACCTAAGATTGGCGTGTTCGTAACACCCCAGATAGCATTTGAGAATTTAGGATATACCCATAATAAGTAGAATAACCCTGAACTAATTCCCGTTATGATACCAGCAATTGCACCTTCTCTAGTAGCTCTCTTCCACCATACACCTAAAACAAGTGGAAAGAATAAGCCTGACATTGCAAAGTCGAATGCCCAAGCTACAGAACCTAAGATACTTGTTAACCTAAACGAGGCTATATAAGCACCAGCAGCTCCGATTATTACTAGAAGTACACGAGCAACTAAAAGTCTTTTAGCTGTATCAGCTTTTGGATCTATGATTTTGTAGTAAATATCATGAGATAAAGCATTTGATATCGCAAGTACAAGACCATCAGCGGTAGACATGGCTGCAGCCATACCACCAGCAAACACTAGTCCTGAGATTACAAACGGTAGTCCCGCTACTTCTGGAGTAGCTAATACTACAACGTCACCTCTCATAAACCATTCGTTTAACTGAAGTATACCGTCACCATTAAAGTCTGCGATGAACACTTGTTTAACTTCTGACCATCTTTGTACCCATTCTAATGACTGAACATCGGCAATTGATTTTCCAATAATTCCAGTTGGTAGGTTTGGATCCATTAATGATAATTTAGACAATGTTGCTAACATAGGCGCTGAAGAGTAAAGCAAGAAGATAAAGAATAGTGACCAAGCCACTGATTTTCTTGCTGCTCTAACAGTAGGGGTAGTAAAGTATCTCATAAGTATATGAGGTAACGATGCAGTTCCCACCATCATACAAATCGCTAGCGATAAGTATTTCCAGACAGCCATTCCGCCTTCAGGTACTCCAGAGTGAGATCCAGAGATATATTTCAATCCTCCTGGTACTCCCGCTGCTTTCATATCTGCTGCGCTGTTTTTAACTAGTCCAAACGATTGTTCAAGTTCACCAAGTCTTGCAACCTCATCACCTAACATTAAGTGAGGGAATATTCCTCCACCTACTTTACTACTGATCCAGAATACTGGTAGTAGGTAAGCAACGATTAATACAATGTATTGAGCAACCTGAGTCCAAGTTACAGCTCTCATTCCTCCAAGCATAGAACAGATTAAAATACTGATTAATCCAACCCATACACCTAGTTCAAATGGAATACCAAGAGCTCTTGAAGCAATTGTTCCAGTAGCATTAATTTGTGCTGTTACGTAAGTAAATGATGCTATGAAAAGCACGAATACTGCGCAAGCTCTAACGAAATTGCCACCGTATCGTGTTCCGATAAAATCAGGAACTGTGTAACATCCAAATTTTCTTAGGTACGGAGCCATAAGAGTTGCAACAAGTACATATCCACCTGTCCAACCTACTAAGAAGGCCATATAAGTATAACCACCAAAGTAAACTCCACCCGCTAAGGCTACGAAAGAAGCACCTGACATCCAGTCAGCTGCTGTTGCCATTCCGTTAAATACGGTTGGCACTTGTCTTCCTGCAACATAGTAGGCATCTACTTGTATGGTTCTTGATAAATAACCAATTAAGGCATAAATCAATACCGTGAAAGCCACAAACATCACTCCGATGTTTTTAGCTGACACACCTGCTTGCTCAGCAATAGCCATCAATATGATGAATACCGCAAAACCACCAGTGTAGGTCCCGTATATTTTAGGAAGGTTTTTTATAAAATCTCCTTTAAACATTAGTCGTCCTCTCTTTCTGAGAAGCCGTGTTCTTCGTCGATTTTTTCTTGTTTATTGGCAGTCCAAAATAACATTATAACAAACGCAAGAAGTGATCCTTGTGCTGTCATATAATATGCTAGTGGGTACCCAAGAAATGACATCGTGTTTAGTTCAGAACCAAACATGAAGATTACTAATGAGAAGAAAGCCCAAAGAACCAATGTAACGATCATATGGTTTTTGGTCTTATTCCAATAAGCGTCTTTATTTGACATATTTCCCCCTTTATTAACTTTTTACGTAAAAAGTATTATTAATTTTTAAGAAGCTTACCCATTATGACCTAAATTTAAAGAGAAAAAGGAACACAAAAAACAGTTTGAAATGGTATAATATCAATAAAACAGGTACTTTTTGGATACAACGTGAAATTGAATTTAGATAAATTAATAATTACGCTAAAAGCAATGAAGGAATACTTGTTCCCTATAGAAAAAGTGACGAGCTATTTTAAGAGCATTAATTCAAAACAAGATCTTCAAAAGTTCATTCAGCAAAGATCTGCCCACATAACGCAGACGACATTATATGGATATTTAAAAACACGTATGGGACATAAATTTACTCTAATGGTTGATGATGAGATTTTTTCTAAATCAATTAACATTGCAAAGTGGAATATTTATATGGTCGCTTTAGCAGATTGCACTTTTTATGTTTTTTCTAATTTAATGAATGAAAAAAATTTAAAAGATAATGACTCTAAAGAAATTTTTCTTAATATTATTGAAAAAGAAAAAGAAAACGGACTCAGCGAAGAAATCTATATTAAAGCAAAAGAAATATTTTTAAAAAGATATGAAAATATTAATTTCAAAAAATATTATCTCGAAAATCCTTTTAAAGAGAGTTGTTTTGCTCTTTACGACTTTTCTCCAGTTGCAGACGAACTAAAAATTTTGGATAAGAAAATTGTGTTAAACTCAATGAGTCTTAAATGGAATTTAATTACTGAAGAATTTAAAAACTTAACAAAAAAATTAAATTTTAATTAATCTTGATTAAGTCTATTTTCCACTAATGAAGATACAACACTTGGATCAGCTAATGTCGAAGTATCTCCCAAATTATCTGGTTCATTAGCAGCAATTTTTCTTAATATTCTTCTCATTATTTTTCCTGACCTAGTCTTAGGTAAACCAGGAGCAAATTGAATTACATCAGGATAACAAATTGGCCCTATTTGTTTTCTAACCCACTGTTTTAAATCTCTTTCTAAATCACCCGTAGCTTTTTCATTCGCATTGAGCGTTACATAACAATACAAACCATTTCCTTTAATACTGTGTGGAAAACCTACAACAGCCGCTTCAGCTACTTTTGGATGAGCAACGAATGCACTTTCTATTTCAGCTGTACCAAGATTGTGTCCTGAGACAATAATAACATCATCTACTCTTCCTGTAATCCAATAGTAACCATCTTTATCACGTCGGCACCCATCACCTGTAAAATATTTACCATCAAATTGTGAAAAATACGTATCAATAAACCTTTGATGGTCACCATACACAGTTCTCATTTGTCCAGGCCAAGAACCTGCCATACAAAGTCTACCTTGACCTTCGCCTTTAATTATTTTCCCATCTTTGTTTAAAAGTAAAGGCTTGATGCCATAAAAAGGTTTTGTTGCTGAACCAGGTTTTAAATCTATTGCGCCAGGCTGAGGTGCAATAAGTATTCCACCAGTTTCTGTTTGCCACCACGTATCAACTATAGGACATCTAGAGTCCCCAACAGTCTTATAATACCACATCCAAGCTTCAGGATTGATTGGTTCACCTACTGTTCCAAGTAATTTAAGAGATTTTCTGCTAGTTTTTTTAACTGGTTCATTCCCTTCTCTCATAAGAGCACGTATGGCCGTCGGTGCTGTATAAAAAGTGTTCACTTTATATTTGTCAACTATTTGCCACCAACGTGAGTTATCGGGATAATTAGGAACTCCTTCAAACATAATTGTTGTCGCTCCGTTGGCTAACGGACCATAAACAATATAACTATGTCCCGTAACCCATCCTATATCAGCGGTACACCAGTAAATATCATTAGGCTTATAATCAAAAACATATTGATGTGTCATAGAGGCGTAAACCATATAACCACCTGTTGTATGTAAAACACCTTTTGGTTTTCCCGTCGATCCAGATGTGTAAAGAATAAAAAGAGGATCTTCTGCACCCATTTCTTCAGGTTCACATTTAGTAGAAGCAGATGAAATTAGTTTTTCATAAGAAACATCTCTTTCATTGTTCCAATTTACTTGATTTCCGGTTCTTTCGACTACAACACATTTTTTTACGTTTGGACATTGTTGTAAAGCTTCATCAGCAATCTTTTTAAGGTGTATGATTTTTCCACCTCTCACTCCTTCATCAGCTGTGATTAGATAATCAGACTCGCAGTCATTAATTCTTGTAGCTATCGAATCTGGTGAAAAACCACCAAATATTATAGAGTGAATTGCACCAATTCTAGCACAAGCTAGCATCACGTAAGCTAATTCAGGTATCATTGTTAAATAAATTGTTACACGATCCCCTTTTTGAACACCTATGCTTTTTAATCCGTTTGCAACTTTACAAACATTTTGGTGTAGCTCTTTGTAAGAAATTTTTTTAGAGTCAGCAGGATCATCACCAACCCATATAATTGCTGTTTTACTCGCGTTCTTTTTTAAATGTCTGTCGATACAATTCGTAGAAGCATTTAAAGTTCCATCATAATACCATTTAATCTTAACATCATCTTTACTGTATTTTATATCTTTTATTTTTGAATATTTTTTTATCCAAGTAATTCTTTTTCCTTCTTTAGCCCAAAATTTATCATTTTCTTTAATCGAAAGTTTATATTTTTTTTGGTATTTTGATTTATTAACGTAGGCATGTTTATCCCAGCTATCAGAAACCTTTATAATCGATTTACCATCAGCGTCTTCAATTAATTTCGGTGATTTAAAGTTAATCTTTCTAGTTTTTTTTATTTTTTTTGACTTATTTTTTGTTTTTTTTCTTTTGAATTTTTTTACTTTTCTAGTTTTTTTTCTAGTGACTCCAACTTTTCTAGACTTTTTTCTAGTGACTCCAACTTTTCTAGACTTTTTTCTAGTGACACTAACTTTTCTAGACTTTTTTCTTTTAGTCTTCTTAGAATTTTTTTTTGTTTTTTTCTTTTTAGTCACGATTTCCCCTAGTTAAAAACCTATTTTACCCATCTTATAAATAATTTTCCAGCTTTTAAAATCTATGGGCATAACTGAAAGTCTACTTTGTTTAATAAGCGGTAAATGAGAAATAGTCTTTGTTTTTTTAATTTTTTCAAGCGTTATAGGGTATTTTAGGTCTTCTTTGAACCTGACCTGAACAGCAACAAACCGTTTTTCATTATCTGTTTTATCAACAAAGGCCTCTTTGATTACTTTCACAACGCCCACTATCTCTTTGCCAATATTAGAATGATAAAAAAAACACAAATCACCAACCTGCATTTTTTTTAAATTATTAGCAGCTTGATAGTTTCTTACACCATCCCAGGTTGCCCCTTTTTTACCAGCTTTTTTTTGTTGATCAATTGACCACACATCAGGTTCAGATTTCATTAGCCAATACTGCATTATAATTTTAATCCTGGCCCTTTCATATATGGAGCATCTTTATCTAAAGGCCATCGTGATTTAGCTGATATATTGACATCATCAATTAAATTTTTTTTAAATCTTTGAATACCAGCCCACGCAATCATTGCAGCGTTATCACCACAAAATTTTAAGTCAGGATAGATAGTTTTAAAATTCATTTCTTTTGATAAACTAGATAAGTTATTTCTAATAGACTCATTAGCCGCAACACCGCCAGCTACAATCAATTGAAAATTTTCCTTCTTTATTTTTTTTCTAAACATGTCTACTGCAACTTTAGTTTTTTTATAAAGAATTTTATTAATAGTGTTTTGAAATGAGGCTGCTAAATTATATCTCAATTTATCTTCTCCATTAATCTTTTTTGACTCTCTTAAAACAGCAGTCTTAAGACCTGCAAAAGATAAATTACACCCAGCACGGTTAATGATTGGTTCCGGGAGTTTAACCGATTCCTTATTACCTAACTTTGCAAATTTTTCAACATTAGGTCCACCTGGATATCCTAAGTCTAACATTTTTGCAGTTTTATCAAATGCTTCGCCTAAAGCGTCATCGATTGTTGTACCTAATTGTTCGTATTCATTAATATCTTTAACTATTAAATATTGAGTATGACCTCCAGATATTAATAAAAGTAAATATGGAAATTCAATTTTTTCTTGTAGACCAGGACTTAATGCGTGGCCTTCTAAATGATTAACACCTACAAAAGGTTTATTAGAAAATGCTGCAATCGACTTTCCAATATTTAGGCCAACAGTTAAACAAACTATTAAGCCAGGACCAGCAGTTGCTGCAATACCATCTATTTCTTCAATAGCAAATTTACTATCCTTTAAAGCTGTATCGATAATGTATTCAATATTTTCAAGGTGAGCTCTTGCAGCTAACTCAGGCACAACTCCCCCAAATTTTTTATGTTCTTCAATTTGGCTTGAAACAATATTAGATAAAATATCCGCTGTACCATTGTCATTTTCTCTAATAACAGCTGCAGCAGTTTCATCACAGCTTGTTTCAATTCCTAAAAAAGTTATTTTTTTTGTCATAGTCTGCATTTTAATTTTTAAATAGTATAAATTAGATCTATCAAATATATAATCAATTAATGACTAAAATTACAATTGGAGCCAGAGGTAGCAAACTTTCTTTAGCATACGTAGAAAAGGTTAGAAAACTTTTGATCAAAGGCAATAAAGAACTAAAAGAAGAGAATATTATTTTTAAAGCGATTAAAACTTCTGGAGATATTAATCAGAATATAAAGCTTTCTGAGATAGGTGGTAAAAATCTATTTTGCAAAGAAATAGAAGAAAAATTAATAAGTAATGACATCGATATAGCTGTGCATTCGCTAAAAGACATGGAGTCGGTTGAGAATGATAAGTTAACTATCGGTGCATATATAAAGAGAAATGATTTTCGAGATGTTATTATAAGCAATAAAATTAAAAGCATAGGAGATCTAAAAGATAAAACAGTTATAGGCTCCAGCTCTAGAAGAAGAGAACTGCAGCTTAAAAAAATTAATCAAAACATAACTTTCATTAATATAAGAGGTAACATTGACACCAGAATTCAAAAACTCGAAGAAGGAAAGCTAGACGGAATAATGCTAGCCTCAGCAGGAGTTAAAAGTTTAAAATTAAATAATAAGATAAGCGTATTATTTGAAGCAGAGGAAGTTTTACCTGCAGCGGGACAAGGAATCATCGCAGTGCAGTGTAAAAAAAATGATGAAGTAATAAAAAATTTTCTAAAGAACATTAACGACTCAGAAACTGAATTATGTGCAAAAGCTGAACGCAAAATGCTTCAAGTCATAGGAGGTGATTGTGAAACAGCAATAGGAGCTCTAGCTGTAATAAAAAATAATAAACTTAAATTAAAAGCACAATTATTTTCTGACTCAGGCTCTAAAAGTTTCGAACATCAAATATCTGGCCAAGATATAGAAGCAATAAATATAGGAAAAGGAGTTGGAGAAAAATTATTAAGTCTTGCTGGAAAGGAATTTAAAAAAAAATGAATATTTTACTAACCAGACCTTTAATAGATGCAGAAGATTTAATGGGAAAATTTTTTTCACTTGGTCACAAAATTATTCATATTCCAACTTTAAAAATATCAGCAGCTAATATAGATCCTATTGACTCTAAAAAATATGATGCGTTTATTTTTACAAGCGCAAATGCAATTAGAAATTTAAAATTGATTAGTAGTGATAAGAATATGATTTGTTTCTGCGTTGGATCTATCACTGAAAAAATTGTGAGACAAGCTGGTTATAATAACACAATTTCTGCCGGCGGAACGGTTAATGCACTAAAGAATATTATTTTAAATTCAGATCAAATAGATAAAAAAAAATCAATCGCTTATTTTTGTGGTGATAATATTTCTTCGAATCTGGATATTGAACTTAAACGAGAAGGACTTCAGATTGACAAAATTATTAATTATACCTCAGAAAAAATTACTGATCTTAACGAAGAAAATAGTAAAATAATTAAAAATCATCCTCCTGACATAATTTTTATCTACTCCACACGAAGCGCTGAAAGCTTTGTTGAATTAGTAAAAAAATACGCACTCAATGGCTTGATGACAGAGTCTAGAGTATTATGTATAAGTGAAAAAGTTTTAAGAGTATTAAAGGACGCGGGTTGGAAAAAATTGGAAAATTTTGAACCTGGCGAAGAAATAATGAAACTGGAAGTATAATAAAATGGAAGTATTACAAAATTTTAAAAGTTTATTTTTTGATGTGTGGAAAAAAGGAATTTCTGGAGTTAATATTTCAGAAATAATAATAGCGTTATTAATTTTTTTATTTTTCTTATTTTTAAGAGGAGTTTTTTCCAAGTTTGTAGTTAAACGTTTAGAAAATTATGTATCAAAGACTACAAACAATTTTGATAATTCTTTGGTTTTTTCTATGGAAGGACCAGCAAAATTTTTTCCAGTTGTTTTAGGCTTTTTTGTTTCAACAAGCTATTTAACAGTTGAATCACAGGCAGCAGAGTTTTTAGAAACAGTTAACCGTTCTTTAATTACTGTTTTAATATTTTGGACATTTCATCAAATTATAGGTCCTTTATCTGCAGTAATTAAATCAGTTGGAGGGTTACTTTCTAAAGATTTAATAAACTGGATTATTAAAGCGATAAAAGTTTTAATTTTTATTTTAGGTCTCGCAGCAGTGCTTGAACTTTGGGGAATTAAGATAGGCCCAATCATTGCTGGGCTAGGTTTATTTGGAGTTGCTGTTGCATTAGGTGCTCAGGATTTATTTAAAAATTTAATCTCAGGTATATTAGTTTTAGTAGAAAGAAGATTTCAAGTTGGTGACTGGATTTATGTTGAAGGCGTTATCGAAGGAACAGTTGAAAGCATTGGATTTAGGTCAACTGTTGTTAGGCGTTTTGACAAATCTCAAGCTACAATTCCTAATTTTCAATTTGCTGAGAATGCTGTGATTAATAACACACAGACTACAAATAGAAGAATTAATTGGATGATTGGATTGGAGTATAGAACTACCAGCGAACAATTAAAAAAAATCAAAAATGAAATTGAAGATTACATAAAAAAAAGTGATGACTTTATAAAATCTGATAATACCATGCTTTCAGTTAAGATTGACCAATTTGCTGCAAGCTCTATAGACATAAGATTAATATGTTTTACAAAAACTAAACAATTTCAAGAGTGGCTTAATGTAAAAGACACTCTTGCTTTAGAAATTAAAAATATTGTTGAAAAAAATAAAGCATCTTTCGCTTTCCCAAGTACATCGATTTATGTGGAGAAAAATGGATGAAGTCAGTTTTAATATTATTTGACAACATAATTAGTCTTTATATCTGGGTATTAATAATAAATGCCGTAATTAGTTGGCTGGTAGCATTTAATATTCTTAATACAGGTAATAGATTTGTTTATTCGGTCCTTGAAGTTTCTTATAAACTTACAAGTCCAGCATTAAATTTTATTAGAAGATATCTTCCCAATCTAGGGTCAATAGATATTTCACCAGTAATACTTATTTTGGGATTAATGTTTTTAAGAAACTTTGTCTTTGAAATGTTCGCTCCCACCTTATTTTAAATATGATTATAGATGGAAAAAAAGAAGCACAGTTATTAAGGGATGAGATTAAAAAAGAAATTGAGTCACTAAAATCAAAAAACAATAAAGTTCCTGGTCTAACCGTAATATTAATTGGTGATTTTGTGCCAAGCCAAATCTACGTTAAAAATAAAGAAAGGAATGCTAAAGAAGTAGGAATTAATTCTGATATAATTAGATATGCAAAAGATGTTTCAGAGCAAGAAGTTTTAAAAAAAATTAAAGAACTTAATAATAATGAAGCAGTTTCAGGAATATTGGTTCAATTACCACTTCCACCTCAAATAAATAAAGAAAAAATTATTAATGCTATCAACCCTTTAAAAGATGTTGATGGATTTCATCCTATTAATGTTGGGAATCTCTCGTCCGGTTATAATGCGACAGTTCCTTGCACACCACTAGGGTGTTTACTTTTGATAAAAAAAATTGAACCAAATTTATCAGGAAAACATGCGATTATAATTGGAAGATCTAATTTGAATGGAAAACCAATGGCCCAATTACTTTTAAAAGAGAATTGCACAGTAACTATTGTTCACTCCAAAACAAAAGATTTAAAAACACAGTGTTTAAAAGCAGATATTCTTGTGGCAGCAGTGGGCGTTCCCAACTTGGTAAAAAGTGATTGGGTTAAAAATAATTCAATCGTTATCGATGTAGGTATTAATAAAGTTGGAGATAAAATAGTCGGAGATGTGGAATTTGAAACTGTTAAAGAAAAAGCAAAAGCTATTACACCTGTGCCTGGCGGTGTCGGTCCTATGACTATTGCATGTTTATTAAAAAATACCTTAGAATGTTTTAAAGGTCGTTAGATTTATCGTTATCTATTTTTAAATACTTACTTCTTCTAAATCTTATTACTACTGTAGCAATCGAAACAATTAAAATTGCACTTGCAAGATAAATTAAATTCGTTGGATCGGACTCTTTGTCTTGTAATATTATAAATCGAGATAGGGCTGTGATTGCAATGATCAAGGGATATATTACTCTAACTGATCTAGACTCCCAATATGATCTCACTAAACCAATTACCTCAATATAAATAAACATTAAAAGTAAATCAGCCAAAGTAACATTTTGAACTTCGTACATTTTTATTATTTCTAATAAAAAGGCTACTATTGTAGATACGAGAACTACTACTACCGCTACTAATTGGATATTTCGAATCGCTGCATTCATTAAAGAAACAATAACAGAGATTTATGATTTATTTAACTGTTTTGAATGATGTTTAATAAAATTTTCAATTTTTGATTTATTGAATGTTTTATTTTCCTCAAAAGAAACTTTTTTTAGAGAATAAGCCTTGTTTTTTGTTCTTCTTGATAGAATTGTAATGTTCCCTTTATACAATCCAAGTACAACATCGCCAGCAACTTGGTTTCTTTTTTTATCAATAATCTTTTGAAGCTTAATTCTTTTTTTTGAAAACCAATAACCATTGTAAACAAGTTCGGCGTAAGCCGGCATAATCCTCTCTTTTGCATGAGCTGTTTCTTTGTCAAGTGTCACGGACTCCATTGCTCTGTGAGCAGAATATAAAACAGTTCCACCAGGTGTTTCATATACACCTCTAGATTTGATTCCAATAAATCTGTTTTCAACAAGATCAACTCTTCCAATTCCATTTTTACCAGCTAAATCATTTAATTTATCTAGTAATTTTTCAGGACTTAGTTTTTTCCCATTAATAGATATCGGATCACCATTTTTAAAACCAATAGTAACTTTAGTTGTTTTATTAGGTGCTTTTTCTGGAGACACAGATCTTTGAAAAATAAATTCTGGTGCGGAATTTTTTGGATGCTCTAAAACTTTTCCTTCTGTAGAGGTGTGAAAAATATTATCATCGATTGAAAAAGGCGGCGCTCCTTTTTTATCTTTAGGTATCGGAATATTATTTTTTTCTGCGTATTTAATTAAATCTGTTCTAGATTGTAATTTCCATTCTCTCCAAGGCGCTATTACTTTTATTTTTTTTCCAAAATAAGCATAACCCAATTCAAATCTCACTTGGTCATTTCCTTTTCCAGTTGCGCCGTGTGAAACAGCATAAGCTCCATATCTTTTAGCAATTTCGATTTGTCTTTTAGCTATTAAAGGTCTAGCGATGGACGTGCCTAATAAGTATACCCCTTCATAAACAGCATGAGCTCTAACCATTGGAAATACATAATCTTTCACAAATGTATTTTTTAAATTTTCAATAATAATTTTTTTAACGCCTAATCTTTTTGCATTTCTAATTATTTTCTTTTCGTCCATTTCTTGACCTATATCGGACGTATAAGCGATTATTTCTGCTTTATAATTTTCTTGAAGCCATCTTAAGATTATTGAGGTGTCTAATCCTCCTGAGTAGGCTAAAACAATTTTTTTCATTTAACCGCAAGTTTTTTTTGCTGTATTATAAGCTTTAGTAAAACCCATCATTGAATAGTGATCAGTTGTCTCCGCCCCATTCGTAGTTCTTGCTTTAACAATTACATCAGTAGCTTTTTGCATAAGCTTAATAAATTTTTTCTCTTCTTGGTCATCTAGCAACCAAGCAAAACTTTTTTGTGAAAAAAATGAATATTTTCTTTTTCCTGATCTTGCCGTAACAGTAGAGGATTTATAATCATGTCCACTAGTTATACTTACTTCATCTTTTATATCTTCAGTAGGTCTAAAGGTTACAAATAATTTTGACTTGTCCCTTTTAATGGCCGCTGGTGCTCTTTTAGTTGGCACAGTTTGTGCAAAACATATTTTTCCTTTATCGGTTTCTGCTACAAAGCTTTCCCAGTTTTTATATTTTCCAGTCGATCTTGGAGTATTTGCAAATGCATTTAGAGAAAATGCAGTAACGGTAAAAATTACAAAAATTTTTTTAAATAACATAAATTTATTTTTATACTAAAAATTAGCTATTTCAATGGGTTCAATTAAGGAGAAGGATTAGGATTGTTATTATGTATTAAATTAATTTTTTCCATTATCTCATCCGATAGTTCTATATTTATGGAGTCTATATTTTCCTTTAATTGTTCCATAGTTGTGGCCCCAATAATATTACTCGTTACAAATGGTCTGGAATTTACAAATGATTGTGCTAGTTGAACCATGGTCATTTTGTTATCCGTGGCAAGTTTGTAATATTCATCATAAGCTTTCATAGCTAGAGGGTTTAAATGTCTTCCCCAACCTTGGAAAAAAAGGTCCATTCTAGAGTTTTTTGGCATTTGACCATTTCTATATTTACCAGATAACCCACCTGCTGCTAGAGGATAGTAAACAAGCAAACCACATTTTTCTCTCAAAGATATTTCCGACATACCTATTTCATATGTTCTATTCACTAAGTTGTAAGGATTTTGAACTGACATCATCCGTGGTAAATTTTTACTTTTTGATAATTCTATATATTTAGATAGCCCATATGGAGTTTCGTTAGACATCCCAATGTATCTGATCTTCCCGTTTTTTATAAATTTTTCTAATGCTTGAAGAATGCTTTCAAAACTATTCCAATTTCCCTCACTCTCGTTAACTGAATATTCTCTTTTTCCAAAGAAATTTGTAGAACGTTCCGGCCAATGTAATTGATATAAATCTATATAGTCCGTTTTTAATCTCTTTAAACTTCCATCAATTGCTTCACCAATTTTTTTTTCATCAAAACTATTTCCTCCACCTCTAATCCAATCGCAACCAGGCCCAGCAACTTTAGAGGCTAAAATAATTTTTTTTCTATTTTTTCTTTTTTCAAACCAGTTGCCGATCATCTCTTCTGTTTTGCCGTAAGAGTCTGCAGTTGGTGGAACTGAGTAAATTTCTGCCGTATCAAAAAAATTTATACCCTTGCTAACGGAATAGTCCATTTGTTCAAAAGCATCTTTTTCAGAATTTTGAGTTCCCCATGTCATTGTGCCCAAACAAATCAAACTCACATCTAGATCTGTAGTACCTAATTTTTTATATTTCATAGATTTTTAATATTAATTTAAGCTTTTTAGGTCAATTTTAGCCTATTGAAAAGTTTTTAAAAAAACTTATATATAGTGTATGGATTTTAACAAACAAACCTCGACGGTCCGTTCTTCAGCTTCAGAAGCTATTATAGATCAAGGCTTAAGAGCTTACATGCTAAAAGTTTATAACTATATGGCATCAGGTGTTTTATTAACCGGTTTAATAGCTCTAACGTTTTTCAAAATGGCTGTTGTAACTTCAGGAACAGGAGAGATCGTAGGTTTAACAAGTTTTGGAAACTCAATTTATGCATCAGGATTAAAGTGGGTTATAATGCTCGCTCCTCTAGCAGTAGTTTTTTATATGAGCTTTGGAATTGCAAAAATGTCTGCAGCAAAAGCACAAACTACTTTCTGGGTTTTCGCAGCACTTATGGGTGCATCTCTTTCTTCAATTTTTTTAATGTATACGGGAGCAAGTATCACTAGAGTTTTCTTTATTACCTCTGGAACATTTGGGGCAATGAGCATTTACGGCTACACAACAAAAAGAGATTTAACTAAGTTAGGTTCTTTTTTAATGATGGGTTTATTTGGAATTATAATTGCTTCTCTGGTTAACATCTTTATGAAATCTACAATGATGTATTTTGTAATTTCAATCTTAGGAGTTTTAATTTTTGTTGGTCTTACTGCTTATGATACACAAAAAATTAAAAACATGTACATGGCCAGTGACAGCGGTGAATTAATGGGCAAGAAAGCAGTGATGGGTGCTTTAACTCTCTACTTAGACTTTATTAATTTATTTATAATGTTACTTAGACTTTTTGGCCAAAGAAGATAATTATTTAACCAATCTTAATTTATTCCAACTTGTTTTATCAATTAGCTGATCAAGATTTTGTGATTTTTTTAGAGTATTTCCGTTTCTATCCTTAATTAAATACTTTTCATTATAATAATTAGGTTTCAGATTTTTTAAAATTCTTAAAACAGGTTTGTCCGAGGATCGTTGATAAACATTAAATGAAACCTCTTTAATTCCTGAAGAAAAAGAATAGTCCTTCCATGAACCGTTAGAGACCATTTTTGCGTACAAATTTAAAATACATTGAAGTTCTTTTTTAACAAAAAATTTTTCTTTCTCTTTTTTTTGAAAACCATTATCTATTACTAATCTAATATTTTTCATATTTTATGTCTGTTGATTAGAGGAAGCTGCAACGCAGTAAAAATAAAAGTAATGGGAAGCATGCCCCAAACTTTAAAGTTTACCCAAGTTGTTTCTGGTTGCGTTCTCCAAACAAATTCGTTTAAAATTGCTAAAAAAATAAAAAAATAAGCCCATCTAAAATTTAATTTATTCCAACCAGCTTCACTTAATTGAAATGCAGTTTGTAAAAAAAATTTTAAAAAATTTTTATCAAAGAAAATTTTGCTTGTAATTAAAATAGCTGCAAAAATAATATTAACAATAGTAGGCTTCATGTACAAAAAGATAGGATTATCAAAATACAAAGTTAATCCACCAAAAAGTGAAATGACGATTCCGCCAATTAAGGGTACATAAGGAATTTTTCTTTCAACAAAAAACATAACAACTACAGCTATCACAGTAGCAATAATTAGAGGAGGAATCGCTACAGTAAGATTGTTCCCACTTTTATAGTAAATGGTAAAAAAAATTAGAAGAGGGCCAAAATCAGTAATAAACTTTAAAAATGACTTATTCACAAACAAAGACTAGCATATAATAATATTTTAATAAATTAGATATTGATTTTAAGATAAAAATTATTAACTATTAAATATGCTTAAAAACAACAACGCAAAATTTTCTATAGGTGAAGTCGTTAAACATCGTCATTTTGATTTTAGAGGTGTTATTTATGATGTCGATTTTGAATTTAATAATTCTGAGGAATGGTACCAATCAATTCCTAAAGAAGTTAGACCTAGAAAAGATCAACCATTTTACCATTTATTAGCCGAGAGTAATGACGTAACTTACGAGGCATATGTTTCAGAACAAAATTTATTATTAGATCTATCAAAAGAGCCAGTCAGACATCCTTTAATAGAAGAAATATTCTCAGGGAAAAAAGGTGCTAGTTATCATAAAATTTCAAATTAATTGCTACTGCCTAAAATTTAACATTTTTTATCCAAACCTAAGACATAGACGGCAGATATATTTCTTATGTTTAAGCCTGATTGAGAATTATTTTCCTTACTTAACTCCCTCCTTTCTCAATTGGGCTTATAATACAACTTCCCAAAAAAATAATATTATAGTAGTTAAAAGACTATGTTTAGCTTATTAAGTCCCAGCAATATTTTTCACTTAATTGAAAAACTAATTAGTTTCATCAATTCTATATTTTTTATTTTACTTTTAATTGCACTTTCATTTGCATTAATTTTTTCTCCACCTGACTATTTACAAGGTGATAGTGTAAGAATTATGTATGTTCATGTACCTTCAGCTTGGATTGGTTTAGCTTCTTTTACTTGCATAGCTTTACTCTCTATAGCTAATTTTATTTTTAAAACAAAAAACTTAATAATAATTACTAAAAGTATTGCACCAATAGGATTAATGTTTACTTGTTTAGCAATTATTACAGGATCATTATGGGGACAACCGACTTGGGGAACTTGGTGGGCGTGGGATGCAAGATTAACATCCATGGTTATACTTGCTTTATTTTATATAGGTTACATAGTTTCTCATAAATTAATCTTGAATGAAGAGCGAGCTAATAAAATATCAAGTATAATTGTCATAATAGGTTTAATTAACATACCAATAATTAAATTTTCAGTTGACTGGTGGAATACTCTCCATCAGCCCGCAAGCATAAAATTAACAGGAACAAGCACCATTCACTCATCAATGTTAATGCCACTATTACTCATGTTTTTTGTGCTCTTATTGTATTGTGCGTTAATTTTTCTAATGAAATATAAGACAGAAATCATTAGAATGAAGAAAAAAAACTTAAAAAGATTATGATTCAAAATTTTTTATATATGAACGGTTACGGTCTATTCGTATGGGCTGCTTTTTCAATTACATTTATTTCGTGTGGAATAGTTTTTTATAAAACTCAAAAAACACTTAAAAAATATGAAAGAGAATTTGCAAAAGAAATTAATGAATTATCCGCTGAAAAGAGAAAATCAGTTGTAGAAAATTCAAAGATTGCTTCACAAGTTTTGTCGTCTCACAGTAAAACAATCTAAAGCAGTTAATGCTTCAAAAAAAAGCTAAAATAAGAGCAACACTCTTATCAGCTCTGTTATTAGTATCTTTGTTAGCTGTTTTTATAATATTACAATCTTTAAATAAAAATATTTTATATTTTAAGTCACCTACTGACATTAAGACAAGTCAAGATATAGATTTTACTAAAAAAATAAGAGTAGGAGGTATGGTAAAAAAAGATTCTGTAATTATTAGTGAAGAAGAAATTAAATTCACAATTACAGATTTTAAAAATGAATTAAAAATTAGTTATGGCGGTACTGTTCCCAATTTATTCTCTGAAGAAAAAGGTGTGGTAGCCGAAGGAAAGTTGCAGGACAAAACTTTTTTTATCGCTGATAGAATTTTAGCGAAACATGATGAAAATTATATGCCACCTGAACTAAAAAATATAATGAAGCAAAATGTTAAGTAATTTTGGAAATTTATTATTATTCATAAATATCTTTTTGAGTTTTACGATAATTTATTTAGCTTTAAGATGCTTAAAAATATCTGGTAAATTTATACCTAAAACAATTTATCAAATAAGCACTCTTCAAAGCACGTTAATAATCATTTGTTTTTTTACTTTAATAGCAGGCTTTATTGTTTCTGATTTTTCGTTAGTTACTGTTTATCAAAATTCACACACCTTAAAACCAATATTTTACAAAATTTCAGGCACATGGGGAAACCATGAAGGAAGTCTATTACTGTGGGTTATTATTCTTACAATTTTTTCTTTTTTATTTTTAATTTTTACTAAAAACCATCCTAAAGAATATAGAATATTTACATTAGTAATTCAGAATATCTTAATACTTGGTTTTTTATTTTTTATTTTATTCAATTCAAATCCATTTACTGCCATATCGCCAATTCCTAAAGAAGGATTGGGTTTGAATCCTATTTTGCAAGATCCAGCTCTAGCAATTCACCCACCTTTGCTTTACTTGGGATTTGTTGGGTCATCTATTTATTTCTCAGCAGCGATGGCCTCTCTAATTACTAATTATTCTAAAACAGCATTTGCTCATAGTATTAAAAACTGGGTTTTAATATCTTGGTGTTTTCAGACACTTGGAATTTTAGTTGGCTCTATCTGGGCATATTATGAATTAGGTTGGGGAGGATTTTGGTTCTGGGACCCTGTAGAAAATGCTTCTCTATTACCTTGGTTTGCTATGACAGCTCTTTTGCACTCATTAATGGTTTTTGAAAAGAGAGGTCTATTTTATTTTTGGGTTATTACATTATGTTTATTAACTTTTATCTTAAGTGTGACAGGAACATTTCTTGTTAGATCAGGAATTTTAAATTCAGTTCATACTTTTGCTAGCGATCCTACTAGGGGGATTTATATTTTATTATTTTTAACGTTAATGATTTTTTCTTCTATTTTCCTACTGTTTAAAAAATATAAAAAAGAAAATTATGATTTAAATCCAAACAGTAAAGAAACATTTATTCTGATTAATAATTGGTTTATGATGTTTTATTTAATTACAGTTCTCTTAGGCACAATATATCCTATATTTACTGATGTTCTTACTGGAAATAAAATTTCAATCGGGCCACCTTTTTACAATGTGGTGATAATACCAGTTGTAGTTATATTTCTTCTAATAATGGCGATTGGGCCAAAAGTAAAATGGATAAAAGAAAAATTTAATAATTTGAAAAATTATCTGCTTATTTTATTGGGATCTATTTTAATTAATTTTTTAATAATTTTTTTATTTAAAAGTTATAGTATTTTATCAAATTTAATTATTATATCTTCACTCTTTTTAATTATATCATCTTTAATAGATGCTTTTAAATCTTTCAAAAAAAATAAAACTGATTTTGCTAGAATAATTTCCCATACCTCATTTGGATTTTTAATAATGTTTATTGGTTTGAATGATATATTTTCTATAGAAAAGGATTATAATATTAAGTTAGGGGAAACAAAAAATTTTGATAATTATTCTATAAAATTACAAAATCTAGAAACAGAAAATTTTTCAAATTATAAAGCTGTGATTGGATCATTAGAAATTAAAAATAATAAAACTAATAGAAAAAAAATTTTAAAACCTGAAATTAGAATTTACGAAAATCCACAAACATTAACTTATGAAGCCGCAATTACAACTAGTGTTTTAAAAGATTATTATTTGACAATGAGTAACATTGATAGATCAGATTATTACAATATTAAATTTCAAAAAAAACCACTTATGATTTGGATTTGGATTTCTGTAGTCATGATTACTATAGGTGGATTTTTAAGATTATTTCAAAATGCAAAATATAATTAAAATATCAATTTTAATAATTATTATTTTTATAATTGGAGTATTTTTTATGGGCTTAAATAAAGATGCAAATTATAAAACAAATTTTTTAACTGAAAAAAAAATTTCCAATATAAGTCTTGAATATTTTGATGAAAATAAATTTTACAAAGAAGAAGACCTAAAAAGAAACAACTATACATTAATAAATTTTTGGGCATCATGGTGTTTACCATGCAGACAGGAACACTCGCTACTTACTCAATTATCTAAAGAGAAAAATTTAAAATTACTTGGTGTAAACTTCAAAGACAAAAAAAAACAAGCGGAAACTTTTTTAAATGAACTTGGAAATCCTTATGATTTTTTAACTAAAGATGAACTAGGGAAAAGCTCAGTAAAGTTTGGTATTTTTGGAATTCCTGAGAGTATTCTAATAAATAAAGATCTTATGATTTTAAAAAAATTTGTGGGACCATTATCTGCTGAAGATTATGACTCAATTGTAGAAATAATTAATTAACTATGAAATTTAAATTACTCATGATTATATTGTTATTAAATTTTAGCTTAGCTAATGGTGAAGAAAAAAAAGTTGACCAAAATACTATTCATAAAAATTTAAGATGCTTAGTTTGCCAAGGACAATCAATTTCGGACTCAAATTCTGATTTTGCACAAACAATAAAACTTGTTGTGAAAGATTTAATTAATGATGGAAAAACAGAAAGAGAGATTTATGCATTTATGGCTGATAAATATGGAGACTGGATTGTATTTAAGCCCCAAGTAAACAAACAAAACTTTATACTATGGTTTTTACCATATTTAGCTCTAGTTTTAGGTGGGGTTATTATTTTTTTCTTATTTAAAAGAAGAAGAAATTAATAAAGGCATCTGTACAAATTAACCATTTAGTTGTATTTTTTTGATATGAAATTTAAAGCTCTATTATTAGCATTTACTTTTTTATGGAACGTAAGCCTAGTTAATGCTGATGAGGGAAATAAAGATATTTCTTTTTATACTGGAACATTTGATTTAATCGATAAAGAAGGTGATGATCAAACAAATTTGTTTGGCATTGAACACAAAAACCCAAATTTATTTAGAGATACCTTTCTTGGAAAATTTAAGCCTGTAACTGGAGCATTTATGACAGGCAAAAGTTCAGTTTATCTTTACACTGGAATTGAAGGTCAATATGGAATTGGCCCACTAAAAATTTTACCAAGTTTTGCTCCAGGTTATTATGAAAAAGGTGATGGCAAAGATCTTGGTGATGTTCTAGAGTTTAAAAGTGAAATTAAATTTGGTCTAGATATTTTTGAAAATTCAAAATTAAGTTATAGTTACAGCCACATTTCTAATAATGATTGGGGAGCAACTAATCCTGGAACAGATAACCAGCAAATCACTTTTTCTAAAAACTTTTAATTATAATGAAACTTAACGATTGTTATAGTTTTAATGATTTTCGAAAATTAGCAAAAAAGAATCTTCCAGCGCCTATTTTTCATTACATTGATGGGGGTTCGGACGATGAAGTTACTTTAAAAAGAAATACTGAGTCATTTTTAAAATGTGATTTGGTTCCTAACATTTTAGCTAGCGTAGGAGAACCAGATCTTTCAACAACTGTTTTTGGTCAAAAAATAGATATGCCATTATTTTTGTCCCCAGTTGCAATGCAAAGACTCTTTCACCATGAAGGTGACATAGCTAGCGCTAAAGCAGCGGAAAAATTTGGAACTTTTTACAGTATGTCCACAATGGCAAATTCTTCAATAGAGGAAATATCAAATATATCAGGTGGACCAAAAATGTTTCAAATATACATTCATAAATTAAAAGGACTTACTGATAACTTAATTGATAGATGTAAAAGTTCTGGTTTTAAATCAATGTGTCTTACAGTTGATACGGTAACTGCAGGCAATCGAGAACGAGATCACTATTGGGGATTTGCAACACCACCCAAGCTAAATATAAAAAGTATTTTAGGTTTTATGAAACGGCCAAAGTGGACGTTTAATTATTTAACCCATAAAAAATTTGAGATGGCTAATGTTAAGGCCTTTACAAAAAAAGGAACCAGTATAGCTACGAATGTTATGGAATATATTAACGAACAATATGATCCTGCAATGAGTTGGAAAGATGCAGAATATTGTATCAAAAGATGGGGCGGTCCATTTGCAATAAAAGGTTTGATGTCAGTGGAAGATGCTAAACGAGCTGTTGATATCGGTGCTTCAGCAATTTTACTTTCCAATCATGGAGGCAGGCAGCTTGATGGATCAAGATCTCCCTTTGATCAATTGCCAGCAATTAAAGATGCTGTTGGTGACAAATTAGAAATAATATTGGACGGTGGAATAAGAAGAGGGACTCATGTTTTAAAAGCTTTATCTTTAGGTGCTACAGCATGCAGTTTTGGAAAAGGCTTCTTATTTGGATTAGGTGCAGGCGGTCAAGCTGGAGTTGAACAAGTTTTAAAACGAATGAGAGATGAACTTAGAAGAGATATGATACTTTTAGGATGTAAAACCATCAAAGAATTAAATAAATCAAAAATTGCATACCGGTAATGCAATGGATGTATTTGCAGGAGTTACTTAAAAAATTTATAATAAAATATTTATGAAATTAGCAAAAAATTTAGAAAGATTGGGAACTGAGTCTGCATTTAGTATTTTAGCTGAAGCTAAAAAACTCGAAGCTCAAGGTAAAGAAATGATCCACTTAGGTTTAGGACAGCCTGATTTTAAATCCCCTAAGCACGTAGTCGAAGCAGCAAAAAAAGCAATTGATGAAGGTCATCATGGATATGTTTTAGCTAATGGAATTTTAGAATGTAGAGAGGCTGTATCAAGAAAAATTAAATCACTTTATAAAAAAGACATCAGTCCTGAAAGAGTAATGATAATGCCAGGCGGAAAGCCTACAATGTATTTTGCTATTTCAATGATTGGCGAACCGGGCGCAGAAATAATTCACCCTACACCAGGTTTCCCAATTTACGAGTCTATGATTAATTATACTGGTGCTAAACCTGTGCCTTACGATTTAACTGAAGATAAAGATTTAAAATTTGATCCAGAAAAAATTTTATCTCTAATAACAGATAAAACTAGGCTACTTGTTTTAATTAATCCTAACAATCCAACTGGAAGTTTTGTTGAAAAATCTAAAATTGATTTTCTTGCTGAAGAATTAAAAAAACATCCACATGTAGCAATTTTAAGTGATGAAATTTATAGTCGACAAATTTATGACAGCAAAGAAATGCCTACGTTTTTTAACTACCCAAACCTTCAAGATAGATTAATTATTTTAGATGGATGGAGCAAAGCCTACTCAATGACAGGATGGCGAATGGGTTGGAGCGTTTGGCCAGAAAAATTAATTCCGCATATTACTAAGTTAGCAATAAATAGTTTTTCTTGTGTTAATGCACCATCACAATTTGCTGGCATAGCTGCACTTGATGGTCCGGACGATCCTATTCATGAAATGATGAAAAAGTTTGATCAAAGACGCAAGCTAATTCATAAAGGTTTAAATGATTTACCGGGAGTAACGTGTAGTCTACCTGGCGGAGCTTTTTATGCTTTTCCAAATGTAAAAGGAACAGGAATGAACGGGTCGGAATTTTCAAAAAAATGCATGCATGAAGCAGGAGTAGTAATAGTTCCTGGAACAGCATTTGGGAAAACATCAATAGATTATGTTAGATTTAGCTTTGCTGCATCACAGGATAATATTCAAAAAGCCCTAGAAAAAATTGGAAAAATGCTAAAGTAGGTCATTTAAGCGTTTTGACCAAAAACAATTTAAAATATAAAGTATTGGTATGAGTAGTTTACAAATGCCCAAAGTTGATAATTCTATTTTATCTAAAAGAGATCAGATTGTCTCTGACGTTGAAAAAATAGTAGATCCTAAAAACGTTCTTTCACATATTGACGAGATTAAGCCTTATGAAACAGACGCTCTTGCCGCTTACAAACAAGTGCCGTTAATGGTGGTTTTACCTGAGACAGTTAATGAAGTAAGTAAAATTTTAAAATATTGTAACGAGAACAAAATAAAAGTTGTTCCAAGAGGAGCAGGAACAGGTTTGTCAGGAGGATCATTGCCATTGCAGGATTGCATTCTTCTAGCTATGGGAAAATTTAATAAAGTTTTAGAACTAGACTTTGAAAATAGATGCGTAGTCACTCAACCTTGTGTAACTAATTTAGCAATAACTCAAGCTGTACAAGATAAAGGTTTTTATTATGCTCCAGATCCATCGAGCCAAATTGCGTGTTCCATAGGAGGTAATGTTGCAGAAAATTCTGGGGGGGTTCATTCATTAAAGTATGGAGCTACAACAAATAATTTATTAGGCATAGAAGTTGTTTTGATGGATGGAACTATAACTAGATTTGGCGGCAAAGCTATGGATGCAGAAGGGTATGATTTTTTAGGTTTAATGACAGGTTCCGAAGGTTTGTTAGGAGTCATTACCGAGGTAACAGTAAAAATTTTAAAAACCCCAGAGGTTGTTAAAGCGGCTTTAGTTGGGTTTCCAACAATTGAGGATGCCGGTAATTGTGTTGCAGAAATTATTGCAGGTGGTTGCATACCAGCAGGAATGGAAATAATGGACAAGGCATTAACAAAAGCTACAAATGATTATTCAAAAGCAGGTTATCCAACAGATGCTGAAGCCATGATGATCGTTGAATTCGATGGTACAGAACATGAAGTCGAAGCATATATTGAAAAAGTAAAAAAAATTTCTGAAAAAAATAATTCTTCAAGTTTAAAAATAAGCAAAAGCAATGAAGAGAGGTTAAAATTTTGGGCTGGAAGAAAAGCTGCTTTCCCTGCATGTGGAGTGCTAGCTCCAGACTATATGTGTATGGATGGATCGATACCAAGAGGTAAACTTGCAGAAGTATTAAAAGAAATTACAAGACTTTCTAAAAAATATGATCTTCCTGTAGCGAATGCTTTTCACGCTGGTGATGGAAATCTTCACCCTTTAATTATGTTTGATGCAAATAATAAAGAATCGTTAAAAAAATGTGAAGAATTTGGAGCAGACATACTGAAGTATTGCGTTAAAGTAGGCGGTGCATTAACTGGCGAACATGGTGTTGGCATAGAAAAACGTGAATTAATGTGCGAAGCTTTTAACGATAAAGATATTCAACAACAATTAACTATAAAGGTAGCACTAGATCCTAATTCTCTGTTAAATCCTGGTAAAGTATATCCAATTCTTAGAAAATGTGCTGAGGAAGGAAGGGTTCATGTCCATGGAGGAAAAACAAAATTCCCAGACATTCCAAGATTTTAATCAAAATATTTTTAAACCTAATTCTAGAGAAGAAATCACTCAGATTGTAAAAAATTGTTATAAAAAAAATATTCCCTTAGAAATTAATGGATTAAAATCTAAGCATAAAATCGGAAGAAATTTCCAATCTGAAAAAACTTTGAATTTGTCTAACTATTCAGGAATAATTGAATATAAACCTGAAGAACTTTACATAAAAGCAAAAGCAGGAACTCCACTAAAAACTATAATTAATGAATTAGATAAAAATAATCAACAACTAGCATTTGAGCCCATTGATTTTGGTTTTTTATTTAAAGGTGAGAGTAATTTAGGAACTATAGGAGGAGTTATTTCTTGTAATTTTGCAGGACCAAGAAGATTTAAAGTAGGTAGTGCAAGAGATCATTTGTTAGGCTTTCAGGGTTTGAATGGAAAAGGAGAAACAATAAAATCGGGGGGAACAGTTGTAAAAAATGTAACAGGGTATGATTTGTGTAAATTATTATCTGGTTCTTTTGGAACTCTCTCCATACTGACTGAATTATCTATAAAAGTTTTACCTAAACCAGAAATGAGCAAAACTTTAATAATCAATAATCCTCATTTAAAAAAAACAATTGAATATTTGGGTTCTGCTTTATCGTCTTCAACTGATCCATCTGGTGGAGTATTTTATCCTGAGTATTTTGAAAAAAATTTTATTTTTAATGATCTCACTCACAAGAGTGCCTTAATAGGAATAAGAATAGAGGGACCTACAAATTCTGTAGATCAAAGAGTAGCAAGATTATGTAAAGAATTAAATCTCTTGAGAGATGAATACTCAATACTTGAGCATGAACAGTCTAGTATATTTTGGAATAAAACAAAAAATTTAGAGGTCTTCTCTAACTCAAAAGGTAATTTATTAAGGGTTATTGTTCCGATGAGTGAAACTGTAAACGTGATACAAAAATTAAAAGCTTATGATATAAAATATTTTTTAGATTGGGGAGGAAGTTTAATTTGGCTTCAGATTGAAGATCTGAACTTAAAAATTCTAAAAGAAATTAGAGATATCACACAAAAACATTCAGGTTACTTTACAATTATTAAGATAGAAGAGGATTTAAAAGCATCGGCGGACATTTTTACTATTGATCCCATTAAGTATAAGATATCTGAAAAAATTAAAAAAAGTTTTGACCCAAAAAGGATTTTTAACCCAGGTAAAATGTATTCAGGAATATAATGCAAACATCGTTCACAGAAAAGCAATTAGAAAATAAAGAAAATAAAACAAGTGAAACTATTTTAAGAAAATGTGTTCATTGTGGAATGTGCAACGCCACTTGCCCTACATACGGAATTAATGGTGATGAGCTAGAAGGCCCAAGAGGACGAATTTATCTTATTAAAGATATGCTTGAGAATAATAAACCTGCAAATAAAAAAATAGCACAACATATAGATAGTTGCCTATCTTGTTATTCGTGTATGACGACTTGTCCCTCAGGTGTAAATTATATGCACTTAATCGATCATGGCAGAAATTACGTAGAGGAAACTTATAAAAGACCATTTTTAGAAAGAACTTTTAGAAATATTTTATCATTCGTTTTACCAAGACCAAAAGTGTTTTTAACTTTAGCAATTTTAACAAAATTTATTAAACCTTTTAGTTTTTTAATGCCAAGATTTTTAAAAAATTCACTTAATTTAATGCCTGATAAGATCCCATCAAAAAAAATTAAAACACAAAAAATTTATAGCCCACTTAATGGAAAAAAAATTTCAAGAGTCGCTTTATTAACTGGGTGCGTACAAAGAGTAATATCTCCAGAAATAAATGAAGCAACGATAAGACTTCTTAATAGACATAATGTGGAAGTAGTCGTAATGCCAGATATTGATTGCTGCGGGTCTCTAAATCATCATTTAGGAAAGAAAGAAAAAGCTAAATTGTCTTTCGTTAAAAATATAGAAAGCTGGCACGATGAATATTTATTAAATGGATTAGACGCTATTATAAGCAATACTTCGGGTTGCGGCACAACTATGAAAGACTATGGTCATATTTTTAAAAATGACAAAGAAATGAAAAAAAAAGCAAAAAAAATTTCAGAACTCACAAAAGATATCACTGAATATTTAGATGAAAATTTAAAATTAGATATAAAAAAAAATGAAGAAAAAAAATATAAAATTGCCTATCATTCTGCATGCTCTATGCAGCACGGTCAAAAAATACATGATCAACCAAAGGAACTTATTTCTAAAACTGGAAATAAAGTATTAGATATTCCTGATGGCCATTTATGTTGCGGTTCAGCCGGCACATATAATATTCTCCATCAAAAAATGGCTAAGTCTTTGTTAAGAAACAAAGTAAACAATATTGAAAAAATTACACCAGACTTTATTTCAACTGGAAATATTGGATGTATGACTCAAATTTCTACAGGCACAAGAATACCTATAATACATACTGTGGAACTTTTAGATTGGTTTACTGGTGGCCCAAAGCCTTATAAGCTTAAAGACTTTTAAAAATGAAAAAAATATTTGTAACTCGAAAACTCTTAAAAGAAAATGAAGAAAAATTAAAAGAGTTATTTGATGTAAAACTTAATCCCAATGATCAGATTTATACTGCTAAAGAAATAATAGATGGATCAAAAGATTTTGACGGAATTTTAAGCTCAGTTACCGATCCTATTAACTCAGATACTATTTCAAAACTTTCAAGTAGTATAAAAATTATTGCAAATGGTGCTGTAGGTTTTGGCAATATAGACATAAAAGCTGCTAAGGAAAAAAAAATTGTTGTTACAAACACTCCAGATGTTTTAACTGATGCTACAGCCGATATTCAGATTTTACTTTTGTTGGGTGCATCTAGAAAAGCATATGAAGGAAGAATTGCAGCAGAAACACAAAGTTGGAAATGGTCATGGGATTTTTTATTAGGCAAACAAATGTCAAACAAAAGACTCGGAATATTAGGTATGGGTAGAATTGGAAGAGCTGTAGCTAAGAGAGCCAAAGCATTTGGTATGGAAATTCATTACCATAATAGATCTAAACTTTCAGCAGAGTTAGAAGATGGAGCAATTTACCATGATAATATAAAAGATCTTTTTGCTAAAAGTGAATTTTTATCAATCAATTGTCCTGCCACGCCAGAAACTAAAAATATTATTAACAAGAACACTTTAAGTTATTTAAAAGAAAATACTGTTGTAGGTAATGCTGCTAGAGGAGATGTAGTTGATGATGACGCAATGGTGGAAGCTTTAAAAAATGGAACAGTATTTGCTTACGGTCTTGATGTTTATAATGGGGAACCAAAAATACATCCTGAATATTTAAAGTTGAAAAATATTTTTTTATTACCTCATCTTGGTAGTGCAACTAAAAGAACCAGGTGGGACATGGCATACCGTGCGACTAAAAATCTTGAAGATTTCTTTCTAGGGAAAAAACCTCAAGATCAAGTAAACTAATGCACCTATAGATTGAATTTAATTATACTACATTAAAATAATTCTAAAATATAAGAAGACTCAATGTAAAGTTTATGCTTAGATAATAAATTAATTAATAAACGGAGGACATATGTCAAAAAAAGTAAAAGGAGTTAAAACTCCAGCAAGACGTAAGTTCTTTAAAGCAGCAGCAGCTACGGGTGCAGCAGCGGCAGCAACAATTGCAATGCCAAACATTGCTCTTGGAGCTCCGATAACTTTAAAGATGCAAGCGGCTTGGCCGTCAGGCGCTAACATTTTCTTCGAAATGGCTGGCGACTACGCAAAAATGGTAAGCGACATGTCAGGTGGAGAACTTAAGATTGATCTTCAACCGGTTGGCGCAATTGTAAAGACTTCAGAAGTTGGACAAGCAGTAAGTTCAGGCGTTGTTGATATGGGTCACTGGGTGACTGCATATTGGTACGGTAAAAATGCTGCTGCTTCACTTTTTGGAACTGGACCATCATACGGAATGTCATCTCAAGAAGTAATGGGATGGATGGAGTACGGTGGAGGTAGAAAACTTTATGAGGAAACTCTAGCGAAAGTTGGATTTGACTACATAGGGTTCTTTCACATGCCTATGCCAGCACAACCTTTTGGTTGGTTCAAAAAGAACGTAACTAAAGTATCTGATGTTAAAGGGATGAAATATAGAACAGTTGGTTTAGCGACTAACGTTTTAACTGCTATGGGAATGGTTGTAAGACAATTACCCGGCGGTGAAATTCAGCCAGCGATGAAAACAGGTTTGATCGAAGCTGCTGAGTTTAATAACCCAACATCTGACTCACAGTTTGGTATGCAAGATGTATCTAAGCACTATCACTTAGGTAGTTTTCACCAATCTCAAGAGATGTTTGAAATACCAATGAATAAAAAGAAATATAATTCATTGTCACCAGCACACCAAGCGATCTTAAAAAACGCTGCATATGCTGCGAACACAGACAACTATTTCAAAGCATTGGTTAGATACTCAGCTGACTTATCTAAGTTGATGAATGAGCACAAAGTAAATGTGTATCAAACATCAGATGCAATATTAGCTCAACAGTTAAAAGGTTGGGATAAAATTGTTAAAGAGTTCTCAGATAAAGATGCTCACTTTAAGAAAATCATAAATTCTCAAAAAACATACGCTAAGAGAGTTATGAAATACTTATTGATGAATCAGCCTAACTATAAACTTGCTTATGAAAACGAGTTTGGAAATATTGAAAAAGTTAAAATTTAGTTAACTTTTTGATTTATTGAAAAAAGAGGGGGTTTAATCGCCCCCTTTTTTTTATAGAATTTTTGAAAAATTTATAATACTTTTAAACTATGAGAAGCTTCATTTCATTTGCAGATCATTTAAGTACTTCGATAGGAAAAGCATTTTCTTGGTGCATTGTTATTTTAATGGGAGGAACAGTTTACGAAGTAATAATGGCATACGTATTTAATGCTCCAACCCTTTGGAATTTTGATTTTAGTATGCAAATGTATGGTGCAATACTTATGATGTCAGGCGCATATTGCTTGGCAACAGAATCTCACGTACGAGGTGATGTAATTTACAGACTTTTCAAACCAAAAACACAAGGCTGGATAGATTTGGTTCTTTATTTTATTTTCTTTTTCCCAGGTGTTTTAGCTTTAACTTTTTATGGTTACGATTATGCAGCCTTAGCTTGGAAGATAAAAGAAACAAGTTGGAGTAGTCCGGCACAAATACAAATTTACATGGTTAAAGCTATGATACCTGCAGCAGGGGTAACTTTAACTATTCAAGGTATTAGTGAAGTTTTTAGATCTATCATTTGTATTCAAACCGGTCATTGGCCTGCTAGAATGGTAGTTGCAGAAGAAACAGAAAAAATTTTAATGAGAACTTCACAAGACGAGGATCAAAAAGATGCTATTTAGTTTAACAAATCCTGAAGTGGCCATCATGATGATGGGTATATTTTTATTTGCGGTGCTATTAGGTTTTCCAATTGCGTTCACATTAATGGCAATGGGTATAGGTTTTGGTTATTACGCTTATTATGATCCAGCAGTCATGGAACACTTCCTTGACAATAGAATATTTCAACTTTTTGTCCAAAATACTTACACAGTAATGGACAACAATGTGCTTACGGCTGTCCCCTTATTTTTATTCATGGGATACTTAGTTGAGCGAGCAGGAATTGTATCAAAATTATTTTTTGCAATAAGATTGGCTGCACATAGATTGCCAGCTTCAATGGCGGTAGCTGCATTAATTACTTGTACTTTATTTTCTACAGCTACAGGAATTATCGGGGCTGTGGTTACATTAATGGGATTACTTGCTTGGCCGGCAATGGTTAAAGCAGGATATGATAAAAAATTTGCATCAGGCATAATTTGCGCCGGGGGATGTTTAGGAATTTTAATACCTCCAAGCATTATGTTAATTGTTTATTCGGTAATTGCTCAACTTTCACCTTTAAGGTTGTTTGCAGCAGCTATTTTTCCAGGACTAATGTTGGCTGGCTTGTATATTGTTTATGCAGTAACCCGAGCATATTTAAATCCATCGATTGCACCAAAACCACCAGCTGAAGATATTCCACCAACAGGAGCTATTTTACTTGAGGTGCTTGTATCTTTTGTTCCGTTATTCGGTTTGATTATGTTAGTGCTTGGAACAATTCTAGCAGGTATAGCAACACCTGCAGAAGCAGCAGCAGCCGGAGCGTTTGGTGCACTAGTATTATCTTATTTTTATAAAACACTTAAATGGAAAAACTTTAAAGAGTCAGTTTTTTTAACCGCAAAAACAACGGCGATGATCATGTGGTTATTTATAGGATCTTGGACTTTTTCCTCTGTGTTTTCTTATTTAGGAGGCCATGAAGTTTTCGAACATTTTTTTAAATCAATGGACTTAGCTCCTTGGCAATTTTTAGTTATTACTCAAATAATAATTTTTCTTCTAGGTTGGCCTTTGGAGTGGACTGAAATTTTAATAATATTTGTACCAATATTTTTACCTCTATTAGTATTGTTTGATGTAAATCCATATTTCTTTGCAATGTTAATAGCTTTAAATCTACAAACTTCTTTTTTAACTCCGCCTATGGCCATGTCCGCCTATTACTTAAAAGGCGTCCAGTCTAAAAATGTTGAACTAATGGAAATATTTGCCGGAATAATGCCGTTCTTAGGTATAGTAATTTTTGCCATGGTCTTAATGTATTGGTTCCCTGGAATAGCTTTATGGTTACCAGAAACACTTTTCGCTGAATAGAAAATAATCATGATAAATATTTTTTCACTTTCAACTAATGAATTAGTTGCTCAATTACGAGAAGGCCAAATTTCTTCCGTAGAAGTATGCAAAGCTTATTTAGGAAGAGTAGAAAAGTTTGAAAAGGATGTGAAGGCATGGACATTTCTAGATAAAAAGATTCTTTTAGAAAAAGCAGAGGAAGCCGATGAATATAGAAAGACCGGGAAACCTTTAGGGCCACTTCACGGTTTGCCAATAGCGGTTAAAGATATTTTTGGAACATATGATATGCCAACTGAATGTGGCACTGTATTTAGAAAAAAAATGTCCGCCTCACAAGATTCAGAAGTAGTAAATTTATTAAAAAATGCTGGAGCTATAATCATGGGAAAAACGGTAACTGCTGAGCTGGCTTATATTCATCCCGGCAAAACAACAAACCCGCATGATTATTCAAGAACACCAGGTGGTTCTTCAAGTGGATCAGCAGCAGTAATAGCTTCACAAATGGCACCACTATCTATTGGCTCACAAACAGGTGGATCAATTGTACGACCAGCTTCATACTGTGGAGTAGTTGGATACAAACCTTCTTATGGATTAATTTCGAGGAGTGGAGTGCTCAAGACTTCTGAAAAATTAGATACTATCGGTGTATACGGAAAATCAGTTGAAGATGTGGCTTTGTTAGCAAAGTCTCTAATAAAAAAAGATCTTTATGATCCTGCGACAATCCATTTTGCTGCTGACAATATGCTAGAAATTTGTAAACAAGAACCAATTTTTGAACCAAAATTTATTTTTTATAAAACAGATAAATGGAAAAACATTCATAAAGATTCAAGAGATGCTTTCGAATTTTTTATAAAAAAATTTAAAAAAAATATTGAAATTTTTGATACTCCTTCATACTTTAAGAATATACCAAAACATCATCAGATTATTCACGAAACAGACTTAGCTAATAACTTCCAAGCTTATTATAAGAAAGATAAAAAGAAGCTTTCCAAAGAAATGAGAGATGCTATTGAAAAAGGACTTAAACATTCCGCTTATGATTATGCTAATGCTATAGATTTTATGAAACAAAGTTATGAGTCTTTCAAAGAAGTTTTTGAAGATTACCATGGAATAATTTCACCCTCAGCAAGCGGTGTAGCTGATAAAGGATTAAAATCTACAGGTAGCGCAGATTTTCAAAAGACGTGGACCTATCTAGGTTTGCCAACTATTTCACTTCCTTTACTAACAGGAGAAAATAATTTACCATTAGGCGTCCAGTTAACAGGTAATAAGCTGGATGATTTAAGGT
Organism: Candidatus Pelagibacter sp.; assembly: GCA_028101445.1. The sequence continues at coordinate 56,166 of JAOHKR010000003.1, forward strand.
TTTTAAGTATAGCTAATTGGTTGGAGAAAAATTGCAAAGATGAATAAATTAACAACAATTATTGGTTTAGCTTTAGCAGCATCTTTTTTAATTGGATTAGCTACAACACTCACAAGATCATCAATGATTGGTTTTTTTGATATATTACCTGTTTATATATTAATGATTATTGCAATTGGAATGATGTTTTATGATGCTTTTAGCAATAAAAAATAACTCTTTAACTTGCTAAACAAAAGCTCACCCTATCTTCCTTATATTTTGCTTTTTGTTCAGCCAATCTTTATGGCTACCAACATAATTGTAGCAAGAGGAGGAGTAGAATACGTGCCTCCCGTGTCGCTTGCTTTCTGGAGATGGGTTACTGTTTTTCTAATCTTACTACCTTTTTTTTATAAAGAGATTGTTAAAAATAAACAGAGTTTTAATAAAGAATTTTGGAAATTATTTTTTTTAGGTTCGATGGGGTGCGGTGTTTGTGGTGCATTTCCTTTTATTGCTGGAATGTCAACAACGATGGCCAATATGGGAATCATTTATACCTCTTCACCTATCTTTATAATTATTCTTTCAGTTATGTTTTTTCAAGATAAGATAAATGTATCAAGAATAATTGGTTTGCTTTTATGTTTAATTGGAGTTTTAGCAATAATTAGTAAGGGTAAAATTGATTTATTATTAAATTTCAAATTCACATCAGGAGACTTATGGATGATTGGTGCTGCTATAGGATGGGCTATTTATTCTATCTATCTTTTAAACTGGAAAAGTAACTTTAGTTTAATGGCAAGATTTACATTGATAGCTTTATTTGGAGCTATAACATTATTTCCATTTTATATTTTAGAAGAAATTTTTTATTTTAAAACAGTATTTAATAACAATTTCTTTTTTTGGGTATTGTTTGCAGCTATATCACCTGGAATAATAGCCTTTACACTTTATACAAAAGTTCAAAAATATGTTGGAGCATCTCTTGCTGGATTTACTCTATATATATTTTCAATTTATTCAGCTATTTATGGAATTATAATATTTGATGAGGAGCTTTTAAATTTTCATTACTTTGGAGCAATTTTTGTTTTTTCCGGAGTATATTTAGCTAGAAAGATTAAATAATGAAATATTTATACTTAGCAGTATCATCGGTTGTTCTTGCCTATTTTATAATAATTTTATTTGTTTATTTTTATCAAAGAAACTTGCTTTACCACCCAAGTGAAAATAATTATTTAAATGACAAAATAACTTTTAATTATGAAGAAATTTTTATAGAAACCGATAAAAAAATTAAATTAAAATCTTGGTTCATAAAAAAAGATCTAGATAAATTTAAAACTATTTTAATTTTTCATGGCAATGCAGGTAATTTATTTAATAGAGTTTATAAGTTAAACAAACTTAATAAACTGGATGTAAATATTTTATTAATTTCATGGAGAGGTTTTAGTGGTAACAAAGGTAAACCAACTGAAAAAAATTTATATCGTGATGCAGATGAATCGGTTAAATGGCTTAATAATCAGGGTGTAATCAGCAAAAATATAATTCTGTATGGAGAGTCACTAGGAACAGGTGTTGCTACAGAACTAGGAACAAGTAATGCATTTGGTGGCATTATATTAGAGTCTCCGTTTACATCTATAGCTAATGCAGCAAAGATTTATTATCCATACCTTCCAGTAAGCATTATATTAAAAGACAGGTACGACTCTATCGGTAAGATTAAAAACATTAATACTCCAATTTTTATAATGCATGGTAAAATGGATAATATTGTTCCACAACAAATGGGCCTAGAACTTTTTGAAAAAGCTAACAACCCAAAATATAGCTATTTTCCAGAGGACGATGATCATATGATGAATTATAATAAACAATTGCTGAATGAGATTAAGCTATTCATTAATAAAATTTAATTTTCAATACCCAATAAGGCTTTTGAAAAATATTCAGCATTAAAAGGATGCAAGTCGGTTTCTTTTTCTCCCATCCCAATTGCTACTATTGGTAATCCATATTTTTTACAAATAGCTAGCACCACACCGCCTTTAGCTGTGCTATCTAGTTTTGTAATTATTAACCCAGTTAGATCATGTATTTTACTAAATTCTTCAACTTGATTCAAAGCGTTTTGACCAGTTGTTGCGTCTAACACTAAAATTACTTCATTTGGATAAGAGGGATCAATTTTTTTTAAAACGTTTATAATTTTTTTATACTCTTCCATTAAATTTTTTTTATTTTGAAGGCGTCCCGCCGTATCAATTAATGCAATATCAATTTGATTTTTTTTTGCGAATTCTGCTGTTTTAAAGGCCACAGAAGCTGGATCGCTATTTATTTCTGATTTTATAATATCAACCTTAACTTTAGCTGCCCAAACCTGTAACTGGTCAATGGCTGCAGCTCTAAAAGTATCTGCAGCACCAAATACGACTGATCTATTATTGTCCTTAAAGTATTTTCCAAGTTTTCCTATGCTAGTTGTTTTACCAGCACCGTTTACTCCTGAAACTACAATTACAGAAGACTTTGCATTTCCCATTAAACTTAAATCCTTTTCATATTTAAGAAGATTGATTGCCATTTTATCAGCTATTAATTTTAAAATTTCATTATGATCTTCTATTTTTTTATCTATTTTAAAATTTTCAAAATCTTTTCTAAGTTCCCTGGCAACATCAACACCTGCATCTGAAGATATAATTAACTCTTCAAACTCTGTGAGTATATCTTCATCAATATTTTTCTTTGAAAATATATTTTTAAAACCGTCTGTCAGACCGGAGGAGCTCTTTCCGAGACCTATTTTAAATTTATTAAATAAACTCATTTTAGATTTCAAGCTTAGTATATTTTATATCTGAAACCGGGCCTCGCATAAAAATATTCAGATCTTTATCTATTTTAAGATTTAAAGTTCCTTCTTTGAATTTAATATTAATATCATTTTCTGTTAGTTTTTTAATCGTTGCAGCAACCGCGGTAGCGCAAGCAGCTGTTCCACAAGCCTTTGTTAATCCAGCTCCACGCTCCCAAACATTAACCGTTATATTGTTTCTGTCGTTTACTTGCGCAAATGTAACATTTGTTCTCTCCGGAAAAAGTTCGTTATTTTCAATTTTAGGACCTAAAACTTTTAGATCATGTTCAAAGCAATCCTTAACAAAAAAAATTATGTGTGGATTTCCCACATTCAAACAAAAACCATCCATGAATACTTCATCTTCAATATTAAGAGTTATATTACTATGGTCTAAATTTTTTGATAAAGGAATTTTATTCCATTCAAATATAGGTTTCCCCATCGCAAGCTCGACTTCAAGATCTCCAACTATTTTAGCATTAAGTAACCTATTATTTGTTTTTAGTTTGACTTCTTTCGTATCTAAGTCTTTGCCTAATAAATATGCTATACATCTACTGCCATTACCACATGCACTAACCTCACCTCCATCTGAATTAAAAATAGTAATTGGAAAAGCTTTATCAACTTCTTTTTCAATAAAGATTATTTGATCAAATCCAATATCACGATGAAAAGACTCTAGGTTACCTAAATGAATTATTTTTTCTTTAGATATATTTACAAAATCTTTTCTTCTATCAACAATGACAAATTTGTTGCCCAAACCATCCATTTTAAAAGCTTTAATTGTTGGCATAATAATAGATTAGTATAATTATTCGTTGACTTTTAAAACCCCAAATTGTAATTTCCCTTTACTTTCCGCAAATACACATGTCTTTGCGGTGCTCTTTTAAGAAGAGTGTCGACACTAGTCAGCGAAGGTTCGCCCACTAGTGCGATAGGTGTTGGGTGTTTAAAAATGTTTGAAAATTTAACAAATAAATTAGAAAAAATTTTTTCTAAACTTAAAAGTGCTCCTTCCTTAACAGAAGAGCAAGTTGACTCTGGTTTAAAGGAAATTCGTTTAGCTTTGCTTGAAGCAGATGTTGCATTACCAGTTGTTAAAGACTTTATTTCAAACATAAAACCTAAAGCAATTGGCCAAGAAATAATTAGATCAACTTCACCCGGCCAAATGATCGTTAAAATAGTTTACGACGAACTAGTTTCAATTCTGGGGTCTAAAAATGAAGAACTTAACTTTAAAGCTGTTCCTCCCGTTTCAATATTATTAGTTGGTTTACAAGGATCAGGAAAAACCACATCAGCAGCTAAGCTTGCTAAATTAATAGAAGAAAAATACAAAAAAAAAGTTATGCTTGTTAGTTTAGACGTTTATCGCCCTGCAGCCCAGGAGCAGTTAAAATTATTAGCTGAAAGCAACGGAATACAAAATTTACCAATTATTGAAAAACAGCAACCACTCGATATAACTAAACGAGCACTTAATGCTGCCAACCTTAATGGTTCAGACGTAGTAATTTTTGATACAGCTGGCCGTACACAGATCGATTTACCCATGATGTCAGAAATTAAACAGGTTAAAGAAATTACAAACCCAGCAGAAACTATTTTAGTTGCCGACTCTTTAACGGGACAAATTGCAGTTAATGTCGCTAAGGAATTTGATACAGCTGTAAACTTATCTTCAATTATTCTTACAAGAGTCGATGGTGATGCGAGAGGTGGTGCAGCGCTAAGCATGAAGCATGTTACGGGTAAGCCAATAAAATATATTGGTGTCGGAGAAAAAATATCTGATTTTGAATTATTTTATCCAGATAGACTCGCTAATCGAATTCTTGGTATGGGAGATGTAGTAACGCTTGTTGAAAAAGCAGCTCAAGATTTAGGAGAGGAAAAATTAAAAGAAACTGAAGAAGAGTTGAAAAAAGGAATTTTTACAATGGACTCTTATCTTTCACAGTTAAGACAAATGAAAAAAATGGGAGGCATGGAAGGTGTAATGTCAATGTTACCTGGCGCAAATAAAATGAAAGAAAAAATGGACCAAGCAAATATTGATGAAAAAATGCTTATAGAAAATGAGGCACTTATTTTATCTATGACAAAAAAGGAAAAAGAGAATCCAAAAATAATTAGTGGATCTAGAAGAAAAAGAATCGCAAAAGGCTCAGGTGTAGATGTATCTAAAATAAATAAATTACTCAAACAATTTAAAATGATGTCAGATATGATGAAAAAGATGTCACAAGGAAAAAAAATTCCATCTGGAATGATCCCAGATGAAATGCTTAATCAACTAAAATGAAAGGTATAGAATGTTAAAAATAAGATTATCAATGGGCGGAGTTAGAAAAAGACCTGTTTATAAAATCGTTATAGCAGACAGTAGATATCCAAGAGACGGAAAATTTATTGAAAAAATTGGTTCTTACAATCCTTTACTTCCAAAAGATAAGAAGGAAAGAATAAAGGTAGAGGCAGAAAGAGTTAAGTACTGGATGAGCAAAGGTGCCCAACCAACTTTAAGAGTTTCTAGAATATTAGGTGAGGCACAAATAATGCCAATGCCGAAACCAGGAAACAATCCTCAAAAAGCTGTTCCAAAGAAAGAAAGAAAAAAAGAAGGTGAAGAAGCTAAGGAAGCACCTAAAGCAGAAGCAAAAAAGGAAGAACCTAAAGCAGAAGCAAAAAAGGAAGAACCTAAAGCTTAACCGTAAGGAAGCAAAAAATGCTGGAAGTAAAAATTTTTACTTTATATCCAGATTTATTTCCTGGTCCTCTAGATACGGGGATTTATAAAAAAGCTAAGGAAAATAAAATTTGGGATATTAGAGTCATCAACATAAGAGACTATTCAACAGATGGTCGAGGGTCTGTTGATGACACACCATTTGGTGGAGGTAGTGGAATGTTATTAAGACCAGATGTAGTTGCCTCCGCTTTAGATAAAAACACTAAATCAGGTGAAAAAATTATCTATCTTTCTCCAAAAGGTAAAAAATTTGATCAAAGTGAAGCAAGATCAATTAGCAAATTAAACAAGCTTAATATTTTATGTGGTCATTTCGAAGGGATTGATCAAAGGTTATTGGAGACTAGAAATATAGAAGAATACAGTATCGGTGACTTTATTTTATCAGGAGGTGAAACAGCATCTTTTGTTTTTGTAGACGCGCTAATAAGACTTTTGCCAGGTGTATTAGGAAATAAAGAGTCTAACAAAGAAGAAAGCTTTGAAAATTATCTACTGGAGCACCCTCAATATACAAAACCTAAAGATTGGGAGGGTAAAAGCCCGCCAGACATACTATTTTCTGGAGATCATGCTAAAATTAAGGGGTGGCGTTTATCTCAATCTGAGGCTATAACACGTCGCCAGAGACCCGATCTTTGGAAAAAATATTTAGATAAAAAAAATGAAAAACATTGAAGATATAAATAAAGCAGCGATACAAAAAATAATTGCTAATAAAAAAATTACTGATTTTTCACCAGGCGATACGATTAAAGTAGGTGTAAAAATCGTTGAAGGTAAAAGAGAAAGAATTCAATTTTTTGAAGGAGTTTGCATTGCTAAAAAAAATAGAGATCTTAATTCTTCATTTACTGTTAGGAAAATCTCATTTGGAGAAGGTGTCGAAAGAACTTTTGCTCTTTATAGTCCAAACGTTGATTCTATCAAAGTTATAAGATCTGGAAAAGTTAGAAGAGCTAAACTTTATTATTTGAGAGACAGAAAAGGTAAGTCAGCGAGAATAGCAGAAAAGATTAAGAAAAAAATTGGCGTAGATGTATCTGTTAAACCAGTAGAACCAAAAGAAAAAGTAGTTGAGGCAGCAAAACAAGAAGCTTCAAAGGTCGAAACTAAAGACGACAAATCTGCTAACGAAAAAAAATAAAAATTTTAATGCCAAAAACGCTATATGATAAGATATGGGAAAACCATCTTGTCCATGAACAAGATGACGGAACTTGTTTGATCTATGTTGACAGACACTTAATTCATGAAGTGACTAGTCCACAAGCATTTGAAGGTTTAAGAATTCAAAAAAGAAAAGTAAGAAGACCAGAGCTGACGTTAGCTGTGCCAGATCACAATGTCCCCACCACCGATAGATCAAAAGGTATTGATGACGAAGAATCCAAAATTCAAGTTGATACATTAAGAGAAAACTGTAGAGAATTTGGTGTCGAACTTTTTGATGTTAACGATAAACGACAAGGCATAGTTCATATTATTGGACCAGAACAAGGTTTTACTCAACCAGGTACAGTAATTGTTTGCGGTGATAGCCACACAGCCACACATGGAGCTTTTGGTGCATTAGCATTTGGTATTGGAACATCTGAGGTAGAGCATGTTTTAGCTACTCAAACACTTATTCAAAAAAAATCAAAAAATTTTAGAATTAATGTTAATGGAAAATTACCTGCAGGAGTGACTGCTAAAGATGTAATTTTAAAAATTATAGGAACTATAGGAACTGCAGGTGGAACTGGTTTTGTAATTGAATTTGCTGGCAATGTCATAAAAAATTTAAGCATAGAAGAAAGAATGACAGTTTGTAACATGACAATAGAAGCTGGAGCTAGAGCCGGATTAATCGCTCCAGACGAAAAGACTTTTAATTATTTTAAAGATAAACCCATGTCTCCAAAAGGACAAACTTGGGATAAAGCATTAGCTTATTGGAAAACACTATATTCAGATGATGGTTGTAAATTTGATAAAGAGATCAATCTTGACGCTCAGGAAATTGAACCACTAGTAACCTGGGGAACTTCACCGCAAGATGTTGTACCTATAACAAGTGTAATCCCCGATCCCAGTAAAGAGTCTAATGAAGATAGAAAAGCTGCAATGGAAAGATCTCTTAATTACATGGGTTTAAAAGCAAATACTAAAATATCAGATATAAAAATAGACAAAGTGTTTATCGGTAGCTGTACCAACGGTAGAATTGAAGACTTAAGAAATGCAGCAAAGCTTCTAAAAGGAAAAAAAGTAGCTTTAAATGTCAATGCAATGGTTGTTCCAGGATCAGGTTTAGTGAAAGCTCAGGCCGAAGAAGAAGGTTTAGATAAAATTTTTAAAGAAGCTGGGTTTGAATGGCGTGAACCAGGTTGCTCAATGTGTCTAGCAATGAATGCCGATAAATTAAAACCACAAGAAAGATGTGCATCTACATCTAATAGGAATTTTGAAGGACGACAAGGAAGAGGTGGGAGAACTCATTTAGTTAGCCCTGGAATGGCTATCGCCGCAGCTATTAGCGGTCATCTAGCAGATGTAAGAAAGATTCAATAATGGAAAAATTTACAAAAATTAAAAGTATACCTGCATATCTAGCATTACAAAATATTGATACTGACATGATTATACCAAAGCAATTTTTAAAGACCATAAAAAGAACCGGATTAGGAAAAAGTCTTTTTTATGAAATGAGGTATGATGAACAAGGTAAAAGTATAAAAGACTTTACTTTGAATAACGAGCCTTACAATAAATCAAAAATATTGTTATCTGGAAAAAATTTTGGGTGTGGTTCTTCTAGAGAACATGCTCCTTGGGCTCTATCAGATTTTGGAATTAAGTGCGTTATAAGTTCTAGTTTCGCAGATATATTTTACAACAACTGCTTCAAGAACGGGATTTTACCTGTAAAAATAGATGAACAATCAGTATTAGAGTTAGCAGATTACTCTAAAAGGAAAGAGGAAATTGACGTAAATCTAGAAAATCAAGAAATTAAATTTGGTAATAAATCTATAAAATTCGATGTCGATGCATTTAAAAAGAAATGCTTAATAGAAGGTTTAGACGACATTGGTCTATCAATGGAAAAAGTAAGTCATATAGATAATTTTGAAAAAAAAATTGGTGTAGATAAGCCATGGTTGATGAAAAATGATTAAAGTAAAAGATAGAAAAATATTACTACTACCCGGAGACGGAATAGGCCCTGAAGTTATTAGAGAGGTAAGAAAAATAATTGAATGGTTTAATAAAAATAAATCTTTAGATTTTAAGATTGAAGAAGGTTTAGTTGGGGGAGCTTCATATGAAAAACATAAAAACCCAATTACCGATGAGGTTTTTTATAAAGCGCTAGAAAGTGAAGCTGTTATCTTAGGAGCTGTTGGAGGACCTAAGTATGATAATCTTGAATTTTCAAAAAGACCCGAAAGAGCTCTTTTAAAATTAAGAAAAGAATTAAAATTATTTGCAAATTTACGTCCAGCAATTTGCTTTAAACAATTAGTAGACGCTTCTCCACTGAAACCAGAGATAATTTCTGGTTTGGATATAATGATAGTTCGAGAATTAACAGGAGGAATTTATTTTGGCGAACCAAGAGGAATTGAGCCAATAGAAAATAATGAAAGAAAAGGAATAAATACCCATACCTACACCACAAGTGAAATACAGAGAGTGGCAAAAGTTGCTTTTGACTTAGCAAAAAAAAGAAAAAATAAAGTTACGTCTTGTGAAAAGTCAAATGTAATGGAAGCAGGTGTTTTATGGAAAGAAGAGGTCCAGGCTCTTAAAGATAAAGATTATAAAAAAATTGAATTAAGTCATATGCTTGCTGATAATTGTGCTATGCAACTTTTAAGAGATCCAAAACAGTTTGATGTGATCGTGACCGATAATTTATTTGGAGACATTCTTTCAGACGAAGCCGCGATGTTAACAGGGTCTTTAGGTTTATTACCCTCTGCCTCTTTAGGCGCTAAAGATAAAAATGGAAAAATTAGATCAATGTATGAACCTGTTCATGGCTCTGCTCCAGATATAGCAGGAAAAAATATAGCAAATCCTATAGCCACAGTGCTTAGTTTATCTATGGCTTTAAAATATTCTCTTGATTTAGATAAAGAAGCTGAAAAATTAGATTTAGCAGTTCAAAGTGTTCTTGATGATGGGCTAAGAACAAAAGATATCATGTCTAAAAACATGAAAGAGGTTTCCACTTCAGATATGGGTGATGCAATTATAGCAAAATTGAAATAAAGTAGAGTTAATATGAATTTTGCAATAATTGGTGCTTCTGGAAATGTAGGAAGAAAAACAATTGAGATTTTAGAAAAATCTAAAATATCATTTAAAGATCTATATTTAGTTGCCTCAAAAAAAAGTGCAGGAAAAAAAATTAAATTTCGTGAGAAAGAAATTGAAATAGAAAATTTAGAAAATTATGATTTTTCTAAAGCTGAAATTACTATTTTTGCAGCAGGCAGCGATATAGCTAAAGAGTGGGCTCCAAAAGCAGCAAAAAAAACTATCGTAATTGATAATTCAAGTTTTTTTAGAATGCAAAAAAATATTCCTTTAGTTGTTCCAGAAGTGAATCCTGAGGCTCTATACAAGCATGAAAATATTATAGCAAATCCAAATTGCTCAACAATGCAAATGGTTCTAGCACTTAAGCCTTTACATGATGAATATAAAATTAAAAGAGTTATCGTGTCAACTTACCAAGCTGTCTCTGGTGCCGGTAAAGAAGCTATGGATGAATTATTTGATCAAACAAAAAGTTTTTTAGATAAAAAAAATATTGTTTCTAAAAATTTTACAAAACAAATTGCCTTTAATTTAATTCCTCATATCGATGTTTTTGATAAAGATGGCTATACAAAAGAAGAATTAAAAATGACGAATGAAACAAAAAAAATTTTAGATGAGAAAATAGAAGTGACTGCTACTTGCGTAAGAGTACCAGTAAGAACCGGGCACTCAGAGTCAATGAATATTGAATTTGAAAAAGCTTTTGATTTAGAAAATATTATTAAAAAATTAGATAATGCACCAGGGTGTAAAGTTGTTGATGGTAGAAAAGATGGCGAATATATAACACCACTCGAAGCTGAGAACGACTATACGACATATATATCTAGAATTAGAAAAGATAATACTAACCCAAAAGCCATAAATATTTGGGTAGTTTCAGATAACTTATTAAAGGGCGCAGCTTTAAATACAGTTCAAATAGCTGAGTGCCTAATGAAAAAACTTTAGTATTAGTTTATAATTTATTTATGCAATATAAAAATAATCCACTTAGCCCACATCTTCAGATTTATAAATGGCAAATTTCATCACTATTATCTATAGCCCACAGAATAGTTGGAGTAATAAATATTATAGCTATTACTGCAATTTGTATTTGGAGTTTATTATTATTATTAGGAATTGAAAGTTATCAGCCAATAAATTTTTTTCTAAATACTTTTTTTGGAAAATTTATAGCGGTGAGTCTTTGTTGGACTTTTAGTTTCCATATATTAAATGAGTTAAGACATCTTATATGGGACCTTGGATACGGTTTTGATTTAAAGGTTTCAAAAATTACTGGAATACTTGCGTTAATCGGCTCTTTCGTATTTGCTGTATTATTTTATTTACTAGGAAAAAATATTTTTTAATTATGCATGTATCAACAAAAAAATGGCTATTTACTAAAATTAGTTCATTAATCCTTTTACCATTAATGACTTGGTTCATTATAAATTTTGTATCTATTTACGATGGGAATTATTCTGAAGTAGTTATTTTTTTTACTCAGAATCCCTCAAAAATCATCTTTTCAATCTTTATTGTTTTTGCGTTTTTTTTCTCTGCACTTACAATTAGTGAGATTTTTGAGGACTATATTCAAGATGAAAAAATCAAAAATGTCGCAAATAAACTATTGAATATATTTGCTATAGTAATGCCATTGATAACTATTTTAGGAATTTTTAATTTAACAGTATGAGCGCTTATAAAATAATAGACCATGAGTATGATGTAGTTGTTCTAGGAGCTGGAGGCTCTGGTTTAAGAGCTGCTGTAGGTTTGTCTGAAGCAGGGCTAAAAACTGCGTGTATCTCAAAAGTATTTCCTACAAGAAGCCATACATCTGCCGCTCAAGGAGGAATTTCGGCAGCATTAGGAAACATGGGTGAAGATGATTGGAGATGGCATATGTACGACACAGTCAAAGGATCCGATTGGCTTGGAGACCAAGATGCTATCGAATATTTATGTAAAGAAGCACCAAGAGCTGTTGTTGAACTTGAAAGATATGGAGTTCCCTTTAGCAGAACTGACGACGGAAAAATTTATCAAAGACCTTTTGGAGGGATGACTAAAAATTATGGAAACGGAACTGCACAAAGAACATGTGCTGCAGCCGACCGAACAGGCCATGCAATTTTACACACCTTATATGGTCAAGCTTTAAAACATAATACAGAATTTTTTATTGAGTACTTTGCACTAGATCTAATTATGAAGAATGGAGAATGCAAAGGTATTATTGCATGGAACTTAACAGATGGAACTATTCACAGATTTAGATCACAGACCACTATTATAGCAACAGGTGGTTACGGAAAAGTTTATCAATCAGCAACTTCAGCTCACACTTGCACAGGAGATGGCAATGCAATGGTTTTAAGAGCAGGTTTGCCATTACAAGATATGGAGTTTGTTCAATTTCATCCAACAGGAATTTATGGTGTAGGATGTTTGATAACTGAAGGTGCAAGAGGTGAAGGTGGATTTCTTGTGAATGGAAAAGGTGAGAGATTTATGGAAAGATATGCTCCTAATGCAAAAGATTTAGCCTCAAGAGATGTCGTGAGTCGTTCAATGGAAATGGAAATTAATGAAGGTCGTGGTGTTGGTAAAGATAAAGATCACATAAGCTTACATCTTGACCACTTAGATAAAGAAGTTTTAGATGAGAGATTGCCCGGAATAACGGAAGCAGCAAAAACATTTGCTAATGTTGATATAAACAAACAACCGATTCCAGTGGTGCCTACAGTTCATTATAATATGGGAGGTATACCAACAAACTATAAAGCTGAAGTTTTAACATTAAATGGATCTGAAAAAACAGTACCAGGATTAATGGCTATAGGAGAAGCTGCTTGTGTATCAGTTCATGGAGCAAATAGATTAGGATCTAATTCTTTAATTGACCTCGTAGTTTTTGGAAGAGCAGCAGCTAAAAGAGCGGCAGAATTAGTAAAACCTGGAGCACCTCATGAGGAAGTTTCAAAATCAGAAACAGACAAATGTTTAGATAGATTTGACAAAATTAGAAATTCAAGTGGTTCCACAATGACATCGGAGTTAAGAATAAAAATGCAAAAAACGATGCAATCGAAATGTGCAGTTTTTAGAACAGAAAAAACTTTGAAGGAAGGTGTTGACCAAATAAGAAAACCCTACGAAGGTATGAACGATATTTCCGTAAAAGATAAATCTTTACTATTTAATACAGATTTAGTCGAAACTTTGGAATTTGATAATTTAATACGTCAAGCTCTTACAACAATGGACTCGGCTTATAACAGAAAAGAAAGTAGAGGTGCACATGCGAGAGAAGATTATAGTAAAAGAGATGATAAAAACTTTATGAAGCATACTTTAGCCTGGCAAAGTGATAATAAAGTAGAAATTAAATATAGAGATGTTCACTCAAGAACTTTGACAAATGATGTTCAATATTTTCCTCCCAAAGAAAGAGTTTACTAAATAATGGTTCAATTTAACTTGCCACAAAATTCTAAAATTGAAGTTGGCAAGCACTACAAAGACATAACTAATTCAAATAATTTAAAAAAAGTAAACGTATATAGATGGGATCCATCAACTGGGCAAAATCCAAGAGTTGATACATTTGAAGTTGATATGGATAATTGTGGACCAAAAGTTTTAGATATATTGTTTAAAATTAAAAATGAAATAGATCCATCTCTAACTTTTAGGAGATCATGCGCCCATGGAGTTTGTGGTTCGTGTGCAATGAATATAGATGGTGTAAATACATTAGCTTGCATAAAATCTCATACGGATATCAATGGTGATTTAAATGTTTATCCTCTTCCTCATTTAAAAGTAATTAAAGATTTAATTGGAGATTTAACGACACTATATAAACAATATGAATCGATTAAACCATGGCTTACAACAGAACAAACTGGTGAAGAAAAAACAGAATTAAAACAAACTCAAAAAGATAGAGAAAAATTAGATGGATATTACGAATGTATTTTGTGTGCCTGTTGTTCCACATCTTGTCCAAGTTACTGGTGGAATGGAGATAAATATCTGGGCCCCGCGGTATTATTACAAGCTTATCGTTGGATAAATGATAGTAGAGATAGAGATAGAAAAGAGAGATTAAAAAAAGTTGCAGATGAACTAAAATTATATAGGTGTCATACCATTATGAATTGTACTAATTCATGCCCAAAAGGATTGAATCCTGCAAAAGCTATCGGTTCTATTAAGAAAATGCTTGCAACAAGCTAAAACCTTATTTAATCAATTACATCATGAAAACTATTGAGCACTTTGTTAACGGAAAGTCTTTCAGCGGTGATTCAAAAAAAATGGGAAAAATTTTTAACCCAGCTACGGGAGAACAAGAGTCTGAAGTAAAATTAGCTACCACAAAAGATGTAAACGAAGCAGTTGCAAAAGCAAAAAAAGCATTTGAAAATTGGTCAAACAAACCTCCCCTTCAAAGAGCTAGAGTAATGTTTAAATTTAAGGAATTAATTGAAAAAAATTCAGACGAACTTACCAAAATAATAGTAGCAGAACATGGTAAAGTTTATGAAGACGCTAAAGGATCATTGAATCGAGGTTTGGAAGTAGTTGAATACGCATGTGGAATTCCACAAATATTAAAAGGGGAATTTACAGAAAATGTTGGGTCTAGCGTCGATAGTTGGTCCATAAGACAACCCCTTGGAGTTTGTGCGGGAATTACGCCATTTAATTTTCCGGCAATGGTTCCTATGTGGATGTTTCCAATGGCAATTGCTTGTGGAAACACCTTTGTTTTAAAACCATCAGAAAAAGATCCTTCATGTTCAATGAGATTAGCAGAGTTATTAAAAGAAGCAGGTTTACCAGATGGAGTTTTTAATGTTGTTAATGGAGATAAAGAAGCAGTTGATGCTTTAATAAATAATAAAGATGTTGTTGCAATGAGTTTTGTTGGATCAACACCCATTGCAAAGTATATCTATGAAAATTGTGCAAAAAATGAAAAAAGAGTTCAAGCTTTAGGTGGCGCTAAAAATCACTGTGTAGTAATGCCTGATTGTGATTTGGATCAAGCGGTCAATGGTTTAATGGGGGCCGCTTATGGATCAGCAGGAGAAAGATGCATGGCACAATCAGTTGCTGTTGCTGTTGGAGGAATTGGAGATAAATTAGTTAGTTCTCTAGCTAAAAAAGTAGAAGCACTTAAAGTTGGACCTGGCATGGACAAACAATCTGAGATGGGTCCATTAATTACAAAAGAACATTTAGCCAAAGTTAAAAGCTATGTAGATATTGGTGAAAAAGAGGGAGCTAAGCTAATTGTAGATGGTAGAAATTTTAAATTACAAGGATACGAGAAGGGATATTACATTGGGGGATGTTTATTTGATCACGTAACTAAAGACATGAGAATTTACAAAGAAGAAATATTTGGTCCAGTATTATCTATTATTAGAGCAAAAGATTTTGACGAAGCTTTAGAATTAGTTAACGATCATGAGTTTGGAAATGGAGCAAGCATTTTTACAAGAGACGGGGATACGGGTAGAACATTCTCTAATAAAGCAAAAATTGGAATGATTGGCGTAAATATACCAATACCAGTTCCAATGGCTTTCCATAGTTTTGGTGGCTGGAAAAGGTCTTTATTTGGTGATCAACACATGCATGGACCAGAAGGAGTAAGATTTTATACAAAATTAAAAACCATAACATCAAGGTGGCCATCAGGACAAAGGTCTAACCCTGAATTTATCATGCCAACTATGAAATAAAAAAGGAGATATATGAGAAAAAAAATTACTTTAATAGGAGCAGGTCAAATTGGAGGAACATTAGCACACTTAATTGCTCTGAAAGAATTGGGAGATGTAGTTCTTTTTGATGTAGCCGCAGGTATAGCTAAAGGTAAAGCCCTTGACATCGCACAGTCTTCTCCGGTCGATGGATTTAATATTAATTTATCTGGAACAGATAATTACGAAGATACGAAAAATTCTGATGTAATTATAATAACAGCAGGTGTTCCTAGAAAACCAGGTATGACAAGGGATGATCTATTAGGAATAAATCTTAAAATAATTAAACAGGTGGCAGAGGGCATAAAAAAAACATCCCCAAATGCTTTTGTAATTTGTATTACTAATCCATTAGATGTAATTGTAATGGCTCTTCAAAAATATTCTGGCTTACCAAAAAATAAAATT
Organism: Candidatus Pelagibacter sp.; assembly: GCA_028101445.1. The sequence goes on from JAOHKR010000003.1 coordinate 72,307, forward strand.
ATAGGTATGGCTGGAATATTAGACTCCTCCAGGTTTATTTACTTTTTATCTAAAGAATTTCAGGTTCCAGTGCAAAAAATTAAATCACTAGTTCTTGGGGGGCATGGAGATAGTATGGTTGCAATGCTGGGTCATACACAGATAGAAGGAAAAAAAATTAATGATTTGGTTAAAGAAGGAAAAATAACAAAAGAAAGATTGGATGAAATAGTTGATAGAACAAAAAAAGGTGGTGCTGAAATTGTAAAATATTTAGAAAAAGGTTCAGCTTTTTATGCACCTGCTGCATCAGGTGTTGAGATGGCTGAGAGTTATTTAAAAGATTTAAAAAAACAATTGCCTTGTGCCGCATACTTAAACGGAGAGTATGAGACAAAAAATTTATATGCAGGTGTGCCAGTCATTATTGGATCAAAAGGAGTTGAAAAAATCATTGAGATAAAATTAAGTGAGGAAGAAAAGTTAAATTTTCAAAATTCAATAAAATCTGTTGAAGATTTATTTATTGCAGCTCAAAAAATTGATCCTGATTTAAAATAATTATTTTTTTTTGTAAACTGCGACGATACATTTACCAAAATTATATCTTGTTATAAAATCAACAAATATTGTTATTGGAGTAAAAATTTTATCCCATAAAAATATTTTTAGGTCTGAAGGGTAAGTTTCGTTTTTATAGAAAACTTTATTCAAGTAGTATAAAAAATATCCTAAGGTATCTAGATATTTAAAATCTATTAACTTCAAATCAAGAAGATCTCTTTTAAAAAAATTTTTCTCATATCTCCTAAAATGTCCTACAGCTTTATCTAAGTTTCCATATATTTTTTGATGTGCAGGAACCATTATAATTAAATGCCCTCCATCATTCAATTTTTTTTTAGCATTTTCTATTTCTACTAGATCGTTTTCAATATGCTCTAAAACATGAAAGTATAAAATTGAGTCAAACTTAGCATCGATTTCATCAATTGATGAATGTAATACTTTTATATTATTATTGTCTTTAAACGCTACTTTTAAGCTATTAATATTATTTAGATCTTTTTCTGTAAGAATAATATTTTTTAAATTTGGATGGTAATAGCTTCTGGTAAAACTACCACAACCTGCCCCAACTTCGATTATATCCCCTTTAATGTATTTTTTAATAATTGATAAACAATAATTTATATGTAAATTTGCATTATCAAATCTTTCAGTCGCTGTTTTTGGGTAATTTTCCATTTTAAGTTTTTTTATTATACTATAATACAGTAGTTTATTTCAATATTTGTATGTCAATCTTAACTAAAAATAAAATTATTAATACAAATTTTTTTTATCTACTAATTTTAGGTTTATTTTCTTTTTTTGTAAATTTGTATTATGCAAAATTAGGGTCTTTTCCAATTGATACATTTTTACATTATGATAGCGCTTATAGAATTTTAAATGATGAGTTACCTGTTAGAGATTACTGGATTGTTTCAGGACTAGCAGTTGATTTAATACAATCTTTTTTTTTTAAAATCTTTGGAACAAATTGGTTTGCTTATTCATTACATGCTTCTTTTTTTAATTGTATAATTACAATTTTTGTTTATATTTTTTTAACCAATATAAAAATAAGTAAATTAAAAGCTTTTATTTTCAGTATTAGTTTTTCTTTATTATCTTATACAATTTCAGGCACACCTTTTGTAGATTTACACGCAACGTTTTTTCTCCTTATTGCAACATTACTTATTATAAATAATTTGGGTAGGCAAAAAAATTATTTGTGGTTTTTTATAAC
>JAOHKR010000030.1 GCA_028101445.1 Candidatus Pelagibacter sp.
GCTTGCAAATAAACTTACACTAATGGAGATATTTATTATAACCATGAATATGGAAATATATAAAGGAGTTTTAGTGTTATCTCGAGCAAAGAAAAAATTTGATAAAATTTTAACTAATGCAAAAGCCGGCACTCCATAACCAAAATATTTTAGAGCATCAGCTGTAAGCTTGACATCCTTTTCAGAAAAAGATCCATATCCAAATAAAGAATTAACTATTTCTTCTGAAGCTAAAATTAATCCAAGACTTGCTGGTATTGACAATAATAAAGAAAGCTCAAATGACTTACTTTGGATGTTTGATAATTTTTTTATATTTTTATTTTTAAATGCCTTTGAAAGTGCGGGCAAGGAAACTGTTCCTACTGCTATTCCTGCTATTGCTAGATTAATTTGATAAACTCGATCTGCGTAATACAAGTAAGAAACAGCTCCTGCTTCATACGAAGCAATAATTGTTCCAATTAAAATATTTATTTGGGTAATACCTGATGAAAAAATACTTGGTAATAATTTTTTAAAAAAATTTTTTACTTTGTTATTCGCTTTTAATCTTAAATTCAGAGTTGGTTTATAAAATTTAAAGGTAACAAAAAACAGGAATACAAGTTGCAATACTCCAGCTAATGTAACACCGTAAGACAACTGATTGGCAAAGTTTAGGTTAAGTTTATACGAAATGATCAAGCTTAAAATTAAAATAATATTTAGAATAATTGGAGCCGCTGCAGCTGCAGCAAATTTGTTATTAGAATTTAGAATACCTGAAAAAAAAGAAGAAAGACTTATGAATATTAAAAAGGGAAACGTAATTCTTGTTAATTCTACTGCAAGATTAAATTTTATGCTATTTTCGACAAATCCTGGTGCGATAATAAAAACTAAATAGGGTGTAAAAATTTCTACTACTGTAACTATTAATATTAAAATTAATAATAATGAAGCTAAAATGTCGTCGGCGAATCTTTTTCCTTTTTTTTTATTCTCTATTCTCGCAGATGTATAACTTGGAATAAATGCTGCATTAAAAGTCCCCTCTGCAAATAATCTTCTAAATGTATTAGGTAGTCTAAATGCTACAAAAAATGCATCAGCAAATATCGATGCTCCCAAAAAAAATGCTATCAGGATATCCCTGAAATAACCTAAAATTCTACTGATTAAAGTAAAAAAACTAAATATGGAAGTTGAGGAAAGAAGGTTCATATATAATCTTAATTAAGCCATAAATATTTAGTGAATTATCATTTTTTATATTACATACTCATTTAACTAAATGCCAAAAAAAACAGAAATTGACCACTATACTGATAAAGAAGCACTTGATTTTCATGTAAAGGGAAAGTCAGGCAAAATTGAGATTACTTCTTCTAAGCCATTAACTACTAAAAGAGACCTTTCTTTAGCTTATTCACCTGGCGTAGCAGCTCCTGTAAAAGAAATAGCTAAAAATCCAGAACTTGCTTACGATTACACGAGTAAAGGAAATTTAGTTGCAGTAATAAGTAATGGATCTGCAATTTTAGGATTAGGGAATTTAGGTTCACTTGCATCAAAACCTGTCATGGAAGGAAAGGCAGTTTTATTTAAAAGATTTGCAGATATAGACTCTATTGATATTGAAATTGATAACAAGAATACAACATCAATAATCGAAACTATAAAAAATATAAGTGGAACTTTTGGTGGTATTAATCTCGAAGATATTGCTGCACCCGATTGTTTTATAATAGAACAAAAATTAAAGGAAATTTTAGACATACCTGTTTTTCATGATGATCAACACGGAACTGCTATTATCACAACAGCGGCGTTAATTAATGCTTTAGATATTTCAAAAAAAAATATTACAAATGTTAAAATTGTTGTCAACGGGGCAGGTGCTTCTGCTCAGGCGTGTGCGAATTTATTTAAAAGCTCCGGTGTTAAAAATCAAAATTTAATTATGTGTGATAGCAAGGGAGTGATCTACTCGGGTAGAAAAAATATTGATCAGTTTAAATCTGGTCATGCAGTTGAAACTAAATTGAGAACTTTAAAAGAAGCAATTAAAGGTGCTGATGTTTTTTTAGGTTTGTCTGCTAAAGATGTTGTTAGCCAAGACATGGTGAAATCCATGGCAAAAAACCCAATAATTTTTGCTTGCGCTAATCCAGATCCTGAAATTAAGCCTGAACTTATTAAAGAGGTAAGAGATGACGCAATCATTGCTACTGGAAGATCTGACTACCCCAATCAGGTTAATAACTTAATTGGATTTCCATACATATTTAGAGGTGCACTTGATGTCAGAGCAAGAGCAATCAATGAAGAAATGAAAGTTGCTGCAGCAAAAGCTATTGCGCTTCTTGCTAGAGAAAATGTACCTGATGAAGTAGTCGCAGCTTACGGCGGAGATAGACCAAGATATGGAAAAAATTATATAATACCTTCAACTTTTGATCCACGATTGATAAGTGTAATTCCTGCTGCTGTTGCTGAAGCAGCAATAAATAGCGGAGTTGCTAGAAAAAAAATAGAAGATTTTGACCTCTATAAAGATCAACTTTCAAATCGCTTAGATCCTTCTATGTCATTGATGCAAGGTATAAATGCTAAAATTAGAAAAAATCCAAAAAAAGTTATTTTTGCTGAAGGCGAAGATGAAAATATGCTTAAAGCTGCTATTGAATTTGGAAAAAATAAACTTGGCATACCAATATTAATTGGTGCCGAAAAAAGAATCAAAGAACAATTAAAAAAAATAGGTTTGGATGAAAATTATAAGATTGAGATTGTTAACTCTACAAATAAAGAAAAAAGAGAGATGTATGCAAAACATTTATATAAAAAATTACAAAGAGAGGGTCAATTAGAAAGAGATGTAGATAGGTTAGTTAGAAATGATCGTATCGCTTGGGGTTCTTCTATGATTGCTTGTAAAGATGCAGACGCAATGGTAACTGGCAATATTAGACATTACGCAGCCTCAATTGAAAAACTTAAGAAAGTAGTAGAAGCAAGACCAGGTGAAGAAATATTTGGTATGACAATGATAGTTTCTAAAGGAAAGACAATCCTTGTTGCAGATACTAATGTTAAAGATTTTCCATCCTCTGAAAGGTTAGTAAGTGTATCTAAATCTTGTGTTCGTGTTGCCCGATTATTTGGTTTCGATCCTAAAGTAGCTTTTTTATCTCATTCTACTTTTGGAAAACCTATATCTAAAAATACTAAACATGTAAGAAACGCGATTGAAATGTTAAAGAAAGAAAAAGTTGATTTTGATTTTGATGGAGAGATGCAGCCAGATGTGGCTTTAAATCCAATTTACCAAGAAATTTACCCATTTTCAAAAATTGTAGGTAACGCGAATATTTTAATTATGCCAGCATTACACAGTGCAGCTATCTCAACAAAACTTATGAAAGTTTTTGGAGGGGGTAAACTTATTGGTCCGCTTCTAATTGGCTTAGGTTTACCTATTGAAGTGGCTCCTTTAAGAGCAAGTACGTCTGAAATTTTAAACTTAGCATCAATAGCAGCTTATTCTTCAGATGTTATAGATTATTCAAGTTAGAGTTTGTTTCGACTTAATTCTGTTGCTAAATAAATTGAAGGAAAAATTTCATCAACATCGTAAATTTTGTTCGCTTCATTGATTACCTCTTTTTTTTCTTCCTCATCCATAGCAATTCCAAATATATAAATATTTTTATTAATTGTCTCTAAAGTATAATTTCTTGCTTTTGTTTTTTTATTAAATATTAAAGCTGTTCTTAATTGACTGGTAATTAAAACATCTTTTGCGGTACTTTTAAAATTACTCTGCCCTTTTATGGAAATTGCATTTTTTACTGCTCTCACACCTTTCGTTTCCCAAGCCAGCTTTGTTATCTTGATTTTTTCCTCTGGCTCGTCAACTTTTCCAGAAAGAAATATTCTTCCATCTAAAACTTCTGACTGAATTGATATAAAATATTTTTTATCTACTAATACCAATCTCGCAGATAAACTTTTTTGCATTATTGTATCATCAATCTGCATTCCAATAGTTCTTGGATCAAAAGTAATATCTACACCAGCTCCAAATCTACCAACAGAGGAACAGGAGGTTAATAATAGTATTATTAAAATGCTAATAATTTTTTTCATTTTTTATCTTTAAGCACAATTTATAAACTTCTTTTTTTTTATTACTTTCTTCAGTCTCTAAAATTAAATCAACAGTATCTTTTAAGCTATATTTTTTTAAGTACTTTTTAGCCTTGTTAACAATTTTTTCTTTATCAAAACTCTTTTTTTCAATGAGTTTTTCTGAGACTATAACAGTTAATTCACCTCTTACTCTTTCATCAAACATTTTAACTTTATCAACGTCTTCTCTTAATAAAGTTTCATGAATTTTAGTCAATTCCTTTGCTATAAGAATTTTTCTTCCAGAAAAATATTCTTTAAACATTTTTAAATAAAAGTTGATTTTTAAAGCTGGTATAAAAAAAACTTGTGAAAATAAATGTTGTGATAGGATATTTAATATTTTTTTAAGCTCGTTCTCTTTTTTGGGTAAAAAACCATAAAATAAAAAATGATCCTTAAATCCAGAAACACTCATCGCTGTAGTTATTGAGCAGACGCCGGGAATTGGAACAATTTTAATTTTTTCTTTTATGCATTGATTAACTAAGATGCGTCCTGGATCAGATAATAAAGGTGTGCCTGCATCAGAAATTAAGGATAAAATTTTACCCTGGTTGATATATTCAATGATATTCAAAACCTGTTTTTTTTCATTGAATTTGTGATAGGAAATTAATTTCTTTTTTATTTTAAAGTGATTTAATAACTTGCTTGAATGCCTTGTATCTTCACATAAAATAATGTCTGATTTTTTTAACACTTCTATAGCCCTGAAAGTAATATCATTGAGATTTCCAATAGGCGTAGAAACAATATATAAGCAAGGTGAAAGTAATTTCATTTTATGAAAAATAAATTCATATTAACATTAATTTACATAATATTTTTTTTTAATTCTAATCTTTTAAGTGAAGAAAATAAGATTTTAAAAGTAGGTTTACTTGCTCCACTTAGTGGTCCTTACAGCGAACTAGGTAATTCTCTTGTACATTCCTTACAGTTGGCACTAGAAGAAATAGGAAATAAAGAGATATTTATTATACCGAGGGACTCTGGGTTTAATAATAAAAAAAAACTCGATCTAGCTATCCAAGATATTAAACTACAAGGAGTTAAAGTAATCATTGGTCCTATTACTCACGAGGAGTTTAATCATGTTAAAGAATATAATGATTTAATTTTTATTTCACCATCAAATATTAATCCAAAATTTACAAATAATATAATCAGTGTAGGTGTAAGTTTAGAGTCTCAACTCTTAGTTTTAACTGATTTCATAAAAAAACAGAAAAAAAATAAAACGGTAATAATGTTTCCAAAAAATAAATACTCAAAATTAATTGAAGAAAAATTGAATAATCTAGATTTAAAAAACTCAAGAATATTTAAATATAGCTCAAACCCAGAGGTGCTCACTGGTGAAATTGAAATCTTAACAAATTATTCACAAAGAAAGAAAAGTTTAGAATTAAGAAAGAAAATGTTTGAAGACAAAGAAGATGAGCAGTCGACTAAAGAATTGCAAAGATTAGAGCAGTTATATACTTTAGGTAATGTTAATTTTGACTCTGTTATAATTATTGATTTTGGAAATAATCTTAAAAGTGTTTTAACATCTCTAGTTTATACCGATGTTGATCCAAATAAAGTTTTATTTACAACAATTAATCAATGGTTTGACAAAAGCATATTTTATGAAAACACTATAAAAAATTTATATTATCCTTCAATCAATTATAAAGAATTTGAAAGATATAATAAAAATTATTTTAAAAAATTTAATTCCTACCCAAGTGAAATAACTATTTTAACA
>JAOHKR010000031.1 GCA_028101445.1 Candidatus Pelagibacter sp.
CTTTAGTGCTGAATGCAGACTTTAGACCTCTAAGTTATTATCCTTTATCAATATGGTGTTGGCAAGACGCTGTTAAGTCTGTTTTTTTAGATAGAGTAAGCATTGTCTCAAATTATAAAAGAAAAATTAGAAGCCCATCTTTTGAAATGAATTTGCCAAGTGTAATTGCGTTGAAAAGTTTCATTCAACCTTCAAAAAATCCAAACTTTACAAGGTTCAACGTTTTTTTAAGAGATAAATTTACTTGTCAGTATTGCGGAGATAAAAAGGACTTAACCTTTGATCATTTATTGCCAAAGTCTAGAGGTGGTTTAACCGATTGGAATAATGTAGTTACAGCTTGCTCAAGTTGTAATGTTAGAAAAGGTGGAAAATTATATAAAGATTGTGATTTAAAATTAGCAACTACACCTTATGCTCCAACCGTAGAAGATTTACATAGAAACGGAAGAAATTTTCCTCCAAACTTTTTACATGAAAGTTGGATGGATTATTTATATTGGGATATTGAGCTTCAGCCCTAATTAAATTTTTTGTGAAATAGTTATAGCTATTTTTGAGGAGGTTTTAATAATTTTATCTAAAACACCAAAGAGACCTTCTTTAGTTGCTCCATTATCATAAGCAATATCTTTATGATGTAATTCGTCATCTCTAAATTTCATTATTTTTTCTTTTAATTCTCTTTCGTCTTCTCCTAGTTTATAAGTTTGATCTTTATAATGACCATCAATAACTTCTTCCACAGAAGCCGTGCAAAGCATAGCAGCTTTTTCTCCTAACATGGCAGTTCCAAAACCAAGAGTAACCCCCATTAAGTCCCACAAAGGTAGTAACTTTGTAGGCTTTATATTTCTCTTTTTAATTTCATTATCAAAATATTCATAATGCTCTTTTTCATGTTCTTTCATTTCTTCTATTTTCTTTTTTAAAAATTCATCTTGTTTAAAAGTTTTTAAGGCAAGAAGCTGACCTTCATAAATTTTAATAGCACCACGCTCCCCAGCGTGATCCACTCTGATAATTTCTTCTAATGTTTTTTTATTAGTTTTTGTCATAATTCATTATTACTCTGACCATAATAGCACTTAAAATTATTGAAATAATTGTATTTATTGTAGCAAGTGAAAAGCCTAAAACTCTAAAAGTAACGTCCTTACAGCTCACAATTGACGTATTTTCTAATTGTTTAAGAAGCTGCTCTTTAGATAAGTTTGCATTATTTCCTAGATCACAAACCAAAGACTCGCTGAAAAAACCTTGTTCAATACCAAAATGATAAAAGGATACGATAGCACCAAAAATAAACAATAATAATATGATTATAGATATAATTTTTTCAAATTTATTTAGGATAAAAATAAGTGATATTAGTATTACAGAAGCAATATAAGGAATACGTTCAATTAAGCATAAGTTGCAAGGTTTATGGCCGAGTACATATTGAATAAAATAAGCAATAGATAAAGAGAGAATACTAAAAATCAATATTCCGTTTAAAATAAGTTTATTATCTTTTGAGATCATTATCTAAAGAATACGTATACGGCAGCTGCAATAATTACAACGAATACACCAGTAATGGTAAACCATAACGCACCTTTTTTTTCAATAAAGTCACCAAATTTTTTCCCGAAAAGATTAGTAAAATAAGAAACAAGGAAAAATCGCAATCCTCTAGTAAACAAACAGATAAAAAAGAAAACAGTAATATTAAAACCTATTACACCACTTGTAATGGTAAAGACTTTAAAAGGTAGAGGAGTAAACCCAGCTAAAAACATAATACCCAGCCATGCTAAAAACCCTCCTCGAGTAGACATCTTATCTTGCATTGCAAAAACTTTTTCTTCATAGCCATAAAATTCAATAATGACCATTGAGGCATCTAGGAAGAAAACACCCAACATATAACCAAACAAACCACCCAGCACTGATCCTACGGTAGCGATTAAAAAGATTTTTAAATAATCCTCTCTTTTAGCGACAACCATTGGCACAATCATTAAATCTGGAGGAACAGGAAAGAAAAAACTTTCAATGAAAGCTACAAAACCCAATAAAGGCTTGGAAAATTTATGTCTAGCAAGCTCTACACATCTATCGTATAATTTTTTTAACATTATGAATTTAAAATGCACAATTCTTAGATACCTAGCAAGTTTAATATTATCGACAGTGGTTATCTACGCTATCGTTATAGTTGCAGGAATCTTTGGTGCCGATTATGGATTTTCACCTGGTGATACATTTATAATTTGGATATTGATGGCTATTTTAATTAATCAGAGTGTTACCTGGAAGAAATAACAATAAAAGATAAAAGAGATGAGCGAACCCGTCGACATTAAGATAGCCCATATAAATAAAAGCGAAAACATTAATAACGCTTTAAACAAAGAATCAGTCTATGAAATTTTTTCTAGATCAAATTTTGAAGCTATAGCCCCTTTTTATAAATTCCAACAAGCTTGGACTAATAGAGCTTACGAGACGTTCAAAGACTTCGATACCTATTTAATTTTAATGTATCTAAAGCAAAAAATTTACGTCGATTACTCAGATCGATTTCATTACATGTCTGCTGATGCTTTTTATAGTCAAGATAAAATTGCTATTGATAAAATTAACTTAATACAAATCTCAAAAGCATTAAATATCCCAAAAGAGACAATTAGAAGAAAAATTAACTATCTACAAGATCATGAGATAATTTTTAGATCAGGTAAATCAATCTATTTAAATAGTAAAGCACTTGAAATTATAAAACCTAATAATTCTCTTCCAAAGTTAGCTATATTTTTTGAAAAAATGTCCGAAATTTTGTCGAAAGAAAGTTGGTTTGGCAAAGCTATTAAAAGAGAAAATATTGAGAAATTTATAAACGATCATTTTACTGTTTGTTGGGAGTATTTTTACCGTTTTCAAATACCTTACCTAACTAGACATAGAAAAGCTTTTGGTGATTTAGAGAGTTGGAATGTATGGGGTTCTATCGCTGTAGTTCAAGTATCAGCATATACCGAAAGCTTAAATAAAATAACTAGAGAAGAATTATCTACTTACGAAGATTTCTATATGTCTATGTTAAAGTTTAAATGTGAAAGAGGAATAAACGCATCTTCTATTGCAGATATATCAGGCATACCAAGAGCTACAGTTATTAGAAAATTAAGAACTTTAGAAAAAAAAGGTTTTATTAGACGAAATAAAAAACTTGAATACACTCTAGGTCAAACCAAAAACCTTAAAGCATTTCAAACAAACTATTTAATTAACCAGAAAAATTTATCAGACTTTTGTACAACCTTATTCAATTTAATGAAGAATTCTAAATTTAAGATCGATTAACCTCTCGGACAGTAATTATGGAAATAGCAAAAACAATAGCCCCGGTGTGTCTAGCCATAATAATGTTTGGTTTGGGCCTTGGATTAACAACAAGTGATTTTACTAGATTACTAAAAACACCGAGAGACTTTTTTGTTGGATTTTTATCACAGGTAATTTTACTACCCGTTATTGCTTTTGGGCTTATTTTAATCATTCCAATGCCTATAGAAATTGCTATGGGTGTAATGATTATAGCTGCAGCGCCTGGTGGGGTGACTTCTAATGTTTTAACTAAATTTGCAAATGGTGATGTAGCATTGTCTGTAAGCTTAACGGCAGTTGTAAGTTTATTAGCTATTTTTATAGTTCCGTTAATTGTATTTAATTCAGCTAGTTTTATAGGAGTTGAGATTACTAAGGACATTTCAATGGCATCTATAGCAGTTAAAATGTTTTTTGTTGTAACTGTTCCTGTACTTTTTGGCATGATTGTAAGAAGCCTAATGACAGATTTTATAATATCGAAAACATTAATAATTCAGAGATTATCGATAATTTTATTCTTGATAGTTTTTATATCTATATGGATAGAAGAGTGGGATAGGATAGTAAGCTTCATAGCTAGAGCTGGTTTAGTAACTGGAATATTAAATTTAGTTATGATTTTTGTTGGTTATTATGTTGCAAAAATGTTTGCATCTGGAGTTGCCCAAAGAAGATGTATTTCACTAGAATGCGGCTTACAAAACGGAACATTAGCAGTAGTTGTGGCCACGCAGTTATTCGATGAGATGGTTTTTATGGTACCTACAGCTGCGTACGCATTAATTATGTTTGTAACATCAATATTTTTTGTTCTCATAGTTAGAAAAATCAATTAGATTATTCCAAAAAAAGGGCGAATGGTGGAACTGGTAGACGCGCCGGACTCAAAATCCGGTGGTAGCAATACCTTGAGAGTTCGAGTCTCTCTTCGCCCACCAAGTTATGAAAATAGATAAATTAAATAGTCTTGTAGAACTTTATTTTAAAAAGTGTGAAGAAGTGGATCCTAATAAACCTTTTTTAAAATGGTTGAAGCCCGAGAAACCAACTTATAATTGGGGTGATATAAAAGAGAGAATATTTAAATTATCTTACAAAATTAAATCTTTAATTAATGAAGGCGATCGATGTTTAATATTATCTGAAAATAGACCTTATTGGTTAATGGCTGATATTGCGGTAATGAATGCGGGCGGTATTTCAGTTCCAATTTTTACAACTTATTCATCTAATGATTACGAATATATTTTAAATGATTGTAAGCCGTCATTAGTGATTGTTTCAAATGATACTCAATTTCAGAAGATAAAAAAATATACTAATTTAGATAAACAAAAAATTATTTCATTTGAAGCAATAGAAACTGAAAGTTTACTAATTCAGGATATTTTAAATGAAGAAAATTATGAAAAAAAAATTAACGAAAATTTAAAAAGAAATATGCCTGCATGTATTATTTATACTTCAGGCACCTCAGGTAATCCTAAAGGAGTTGTTTTAAGTCATGGAGGAATTTTATCGAATTGTGAAGGTGCAGTTGAATTAATAAAACCTTTAATAGAAAAAAAAAATCCAATATTTTTAACTTGGTTACCTTTATCACATTCATACGAACACACTGTTCAATTTATACAAATTATTGTAGGTGCAAAAGTTTACTATGCTGAAAGTTTAGAAAAATTAATAGCTAATATGAGTATAGCTAAACCAACCATCATGACAGCTGTTCCTAGATTTTATCAAAATCTTTTTACGAAGATAAACTTAAATTTTGAAAAACAAAAAGGAATAAAAAGAAAATTAATTAATAGCACTTTAAGATTAGGTAAAAAAATTCTTCAAAAAGAAAATTTAAGTTTGAGTGAAAAGGCTTTAAATTTTATTTGCAATATTTTAGTACGAAAAAAAATCCAAAATCAGTTTGGAGGAAATCTTCAAGCTTTCGTTTCAGGTGGTGGGGCTCTAGATCAAAATATTGGTACATTTTTAAATGCTATAGGATTGCCAACCTTACAGGGTTACGGTTTAACAGAAGCCTCACCCGTAGTGAGCTGTAATTTACCAGATCTAGTAAAAGTCGAAACTGTTGGCCCACCATTTAGAACCAATAAAGTGAGAATCGCCGAAGATGGTGAAATCCTAGTTAAAGGTGAAAATGTGATGTTGGGTTATTGGAATCAGAAGGAAGAAACCGAAAAAGTAATAAAGGATGGTTGGCTACACACAGGAGATATTGGAGAATTTGATCAAAACAATTATTTAAAAATAACAGATAGAAAAAAAGATATTATTGTAAATTTGGGTGGAGATAACATTTCCCCAAGCAAGATTGAAAATATTTTATGTTTAAATGAATTTATTAAACAATCTTATGTTTATGGA
>JAOHKR010000032.1 GCA_028101445.1 Candidatus Pelagibacter sp.
TCTTCACAAGCATGGTCGGAACCTCTACCATAACCGAATTTAAGAAGTTTAAGGTATTGATGAATTCTATTGATTTTTTCATCTATACCTACATAGTTTCTGTAAGTTCCTTCCCTTTGGTTTTTCAAAGTTTTGAAACCATATTTTTTAGCGTTTTTTAAATTATTTTCTGAACTCCAATTAAAAAAATAGCTAGTAAAAACTGGTAATGTTTTTTTAAGTTCTTTTTGAGATGGTAAATCGTAAGGTTTCATAAGTTTATATGGAATATTAAATCTTTTTGAAAATTTTTTAGGTGTATGTCCTGAGTTGGAAACATAATAATTAAAATACTTTTCACTCATAAATTTATCATTATAACTACTTGATCCACTATATTCATAGGCAGAATTTTCACCTAAAAGAACCATTGGAATTTTCAATTGTATAGCTATTCTTATGGGCATAGCGTGTAAGAGACAGTGGCTCATTAAATCTGGATCACCAAACTTTTCAAAAGAAATCTTAATAATTTTTTTTTGTAGTTTTAAATCAGGCCTATAAGTAATTAAATTAGAGCCTAGTTTAGGTATAATTCTTAAGTTATCTTCTCCAATTTTTGTTTTAATACCATAGTCAATATTAACACTTAAAATTCTTAATCCGCGATTTAATAAGTGGCTGACTTGTGTGATGCTATCTTTGCCTCCACTAACTGGAACACAAACATCATAGAGAGGAGCTTTTTTTGCCTTAATTTTTTTAATTAATGTGTCAAACTCAATTTTTCTTTTTCCCCAATTAATTTTATTCTTAATATTTGAATTTTTTTTCAAATGGAATAAACAAGCGGTGCAAGTTCCATTCTTATCGAATTTGATATGGGGTTTTGTGCTTGGTAAAACGCAGGTATTACAATATGTTAATTTTTTTTTCATTTATTTTTTGAAACTATTTAACACTTTAGAAATATATTTCCTATAAGCTTAATTTGTGAAATTTTCCACAAATATTTTCGAATTAATGAAATTAAATAGGTATTTACTGAAACTATTTTGAAGTTCCTTGCTTTTAATTAGTTTTTCTATTTCACTTTGTTTTACTATTTCAAAAATTTTACTTTTATCCAATAATTGTTGTTTAGTTTTGCTATCATTAAAATCTACTAATTCTTTTAAAGAAGCGTTAAATCCTTTTTTTTGACGAGTTTTAAGGACTTCATCGCATACTATGCCTTGCATTGCATCACGTAACACTGATTTTGAGAATCCATCTTTAATAAGATATTTAGATGGAATTTTATTTCCAAATTCATAAAGGTCCTTATCTAAAAAGGGAGATCGATTTTCTATCGAATAATACATTGCATTCATGTCATCTTCATGAAGAATAACGGGCACCGACTCATAAAACATTTCATTTGCCATTCTATTTCTAAGTTCATCAGTGGAAAATTTATTTTCGGTAAAATTCTCTGACCAATCTTTAATTAGATATTTTTCAAAAACATCATTGTTCAAATATATATGGTTTCTTTTATCTTTATGTGAGATAAATTTTTGATAATCTTTTAAAAATGGATTTCTCACTTTCTCAGATATATAACTTTTCCAGTTATCATAGGACTCTTTAAAGTAATCTTTATTTTGTTCTAAAGAACTTAAATAAAATAAATGGTGATCATAATAACCAGTAAATATTTCATCTGCACCAGTTCCACTTATTGAAACTTTAAATCCTTTTTTGGACATTGCTTCAAGAAGTTGTGAATGTAAATAATAAGAGATTGTAGAAATAGGACAATCATGTGAATTAATTTGTTTGGTTAAATTTTCTAAAAAATTTTCCTGATTTGTATCGACATAAGTATGCTTTATACCTAAATAATCTTTTGATTTATCTACAAGTTTTTCCTCTGAATACCTCTCATCTTTATTTTTGATAGTAAATCCGTGAACATCATATTTAAATATTTTTTTTGCTATTGAGATTAAACAATTACTATCTATTCCTCCACTCATGCAAAAAGCTATTGGCACATCTGATCTTATTTTTTGCTTGACTGAATTAATTAATATTTCTCGCACATTTTCTACTGAGTTCTTATAAGATAAATTATGATTTTGAACATAATCTGGTGACCAATATTTTTTTTTTACTACAGAAAAGTCTTTTTTTATTTTTAAAAATGATGATTTATCTAATTCCACAATTTCTTTAAAAAATGTCTCTTTTTTTTTATAAATCGACTTATAACCATTAGTTAAATATCTATAAATTTGATTTTCATTAATTGTTGGAGATACACCTACAATTTTTTTTAAGGCTTTAATTTCTGATGCAAAAAAAATTTTTCCAGGAATATTCCATAGATACATTGGTTTTTCACCAAATCTATCTCTAGATAATATGACTTCGCCTTTTTTTTTATTAAACCATGCAAGAGACCACATCCCTTCTAATTTTTTAAAAGCTTCTTCTTCCCATTCATATAAGGCATGCGAAAGTACTTCCGTATCACCGTCTGTTACAAAAATATGTCCAAGATCTTTTAATTCTTCTCTAATTTCTAAATAGTTGTAAATTTCCCCATTAAAAATTAGAACATTATCTCTAAAAATAAATGGTTGATCGGATCTTTTATTTAAATCTATGATTGAAAGTCTTCTATGTCCAAAAGTTATAAAGTTTTCATTAAACTTGCTCTCATAAATGCCTTTACCATCAGGACCTCTATGATGTAAAGCATTGCAAGCCTCTACGACTCTATTAGTTTCAATGGGTTCCTTGCCTATATAGCCAACTATTCCACACATATGTTTTGTTAAATATTATTTTTTTGAAAGTTTATAATTTTCAATAAACATTTCATCTAAACCAGAAAGGTAAAAAGTTTTTATTGCATCTTCAGGTGAACAAACCATTGGGTCACCTTTATAATTTAAGCTTGTATTTAAAACTAGAGGAACACCAGTGATATTTTTAAATTCTTTAATAAGATTATAGAATTTTATATTTTCTTTTGAAACTGTTTGAAGTCTGCCAGATCCATCTTTATGTGTTACAGCTGGTATCTTATTTCTAAAAGATTTCTTTATTTTTAATGTTTTCTCCATAAACCTGCTGTCCTGATAATTTTCAAAATAATTATATCCTTCAGTATCAATTATTGCAGGGGCGAATGGTCTAAATTTTTCTCTATATTTCACTGTTGCATTTACCCTCATTTTCATATTTTTTTTTCTTGGGTCAGCGAGTATAGAACGATTACCTAAAGCCCTATCTCCAAATTCTAACCTATCTTGAAACCAACCTATAATTTTTCCATTAGCAATTGACTCTGCTGCTTCTTTGGATGGATTTTTTATAAATTTATAACTCAAATGATACTTATCTAAAATTGTCTTTATTTTGTTGTTAGGATAATTAGGTCCAAGAAAGTTATTTTTAAAAGTAGCTCTTTTTTTATTATTCATGATATCTTTATAAACAAAATAAGCAGCACCTAATCCCGCTCCACTATCATCTGGCATTGGTGGAATAAATACATTTTTAAACTTTGTTTTTTCAATAATTTTACCATTAGCTAAACAATTTAGAGCGCAACCTCCTGAAATTACTAAATTTTTATTTTTTGTCATTTTCTGAAGAGAGTTGATTAAGTGAAAATAAATATCTTCAAACACTCTTTGTGCTGATGCACACAAATCATAATAATTTTTATTTAGTTCTTGTTTATTATTTGGTTTCAATTTTAAAATATCTGACATTGATGAATTATAATAATTAGGCCTATGAAATTGATAATGATTAAAAAATTTAAGGTCTAAATCAAAACCTCCGTTTGGCTTTAAAATAACTAAATCTCTAATTCTTTTGTAGTATTTTTTTTCATCTCCATAAGCGCTCGCTCCCATTAATTTCCATTCATCACTTTGCGGTTTGAATCCACAAAATTCTGTAAAAGTTGAATAAAAAGAACCTAAAGAATGTGGAAATTCTTGACTCCAAATTTGATTAATATTTTTAGAACATTTAAAAAAAACTGTGGACTGTTTTTCTCCAAATGCATCAACTGTAAGCATTGAGCTATTTTTAAAAGGAGATAAATAATAATTAGCTCCATGGCATAGATGATGTTTTACATAAAATATCGGTAAAGTTTTTGATCCTATTTTTATTTCTTGTTTAAAAAAATCTTCATTAAGATTTTTTGCCATTTTGAATAGGTGATTAGGAACAGAGTGTAATAAGTCAGGTATATAGCTTAAGTTATCTGATTTTTTGTGATCAAAATATTCAAGGTTAATTGCTGGATTCCATGAAATGCCTATTGCACTTAAATCTTTAAGAGAAACACTCTCTTTATTTAAAAGATAATTGATTGACTTTATTGGAAATTTTCTAGTCCTTTTCTCTCTAGACAAACGTTCCTCTTCAACTGCGCCAGTAAGAACTCCATTTTTTAATAAAGAAGCTGAAGTATTAAAACCAAAAGCATTAATGCCTAAAATATAGTTACCCTTTGCCATTTTTCAATTTATGTCTTTATAAAAGTTTTTGTACCATGAAATATATTTTTTATATCCATTTTCTAACGAGTAAGCAGGAGAATATCCTATAAGTTTTTTTGCTTTTGAGATGTCTAGAGTCCCTCTTTCTGGCATAAATTTTTCTCTTTCTTTGTGGGAAAATTTTAAATTAGGAAATTCGCTTTCTAAAATTTTTATCAGTTCATTGATTTTTCTAGAATTTCCAAAAGTTATATTAAATGTTTCATTTAAAGAATTTTTATTCTCACAGCATGAAATGATTCCATTTACTAGATCAGAGATGTAAGTGAAGTCTAGTTTGTCTTCACCGTCTCCATTTATCTTTATTTCTTGACCTTGAACGGAATTTTCTATGAATATTTGTCCGACTCTCCTGCTTACACATCTTTCTCCATACAATGCAGATGGTCTAATAATTGTATACGGCATATCAAAAACTTGATAATAAGATTTTACCATTAATTCTCCAGCTAATTTTAGGGTTCCATAAATGCCGATCGGTTTCAGAGACTGATCTTCAACAACTGTTTTGTTTTGAAACTCTCCATAAACCATACTTGAGGACAAATATATTACATGTTTTTTTCCAGAACGTGCAAAATCTAAAGTATTTTCTAGAGTTCTCAAACTGTGATCAAATGTGCTTTTAGGATCTTTGTTTGACTTATTTGCATGTGAAATTGCAGCTAAATGTACTATCACGTCTGGATCAAAGTCTGAATATGACTGTGATGTAAGATGGTAGTCTCTAGCGTCCAAAACTTTTAGAGGTATCTTATGTTTTTTTAATAGATCAATCCGATTATTAAGAATTAAAGTATAAAGTTTTTTATTTTCAAAATCTGTATCTTTAATTGAATAAATATTATTGATAGCCAAACTATCAATAACATAGGGTTTATGACCTCTATTACTTAACTCAATAGCTAAATTGTGGCCTATGAA
>JAOHKR010000033.1 GCA_028101445.1 Candidatus Pelagibacter sp.
GTTTAATAGCATCAACAAATGGAAAAAAGTCTAGAAAAATAGTTGAGCTTGGAATACAAGCGTTAAAAGCTATTTGGCACAGAGGTGCAGTTGATGCTGACGGTAAATCTGGAGATGGAGCAGGAATTCAAATAGAAATTGCTCCAAATTTTTTTAAAGAAAAAATTTTAGCAACTGGACATTCTCCAGACGACGATAGAAGAATATGTGTCGGAATGATATTTCTTCCAAGAACTGATTATTCAAAACAAGAAAAATGTAGGGAAATCATTGAAGCTGCGCTTCTAGAAGAAAATTATAATATTTATGGATGGAGACAGGTGCCAATAAATCCAAGTGTACTTGGCAAAACAGCAGATATGAATAGACCTGAAATAGCTCAAGTGATGTTTAAAAAAAATAAAAATCTTGAGACTAACGACCTTGAAAGAGATCTTTTTGAGACAAGAAAAAAAATTGAAAAAGTCGCACGAGAAAATCAATTAGATGAACTCTATATATGTTCTTTTAGCTCTAGATCGATAGTTTACAAAGGCATGTTTTTAGCTGAAATGTTATCAGAATTTTACCTTGACCTTAATAATGAAAAGTTAACATCACGATTTGCTATATTTCATCAAAGATATTCTACTAATACATTTCCAAGCTGGGATTTAGCTCAACCTTTTAGAACATTAGCTCATAATGGAGAAATTAATACCGTCAAAGGAAATATTAATTGGATGAAAATTCATGAACAAGACATGTCTAGTCCTCTATTTAAAAATGTCAAAGATCTTAAACCAGTAATACGAAGCACATCAGACTCTGGGGCTCTCGATAACGTTTTTGAATTACTTACACATTCAGGAAAATTAGCTCCATTAATAAAATTAATGATGATACCTGATGCTTGGTCAAAAAGAAGTAAGACAGTTCCTAAAAACCATCAGGATTTATTTAATTTTTTAAATAGTACGATAGAACCCTGGGATGGACCTGCCGCAATATGCGCTACTGATGCAAAATGGGTTTTAGCATCATCAGATAGAAATGGGTTAAGGCCTTTAAGATACTCAATTTCATCTGATGATTTATTTTTTGCTGGTTCTGAATCCGGAATGATAAAAATTCCTGAAGAAAAAATTATTGAGAAAGGGAAGCTGGGGCCAGGACAAATTATTGCAATAGACTTAAAAAAAGGAAAATTATTTAAAGATAAAGAGATTAAAGATCTTTTAGCAAAGGATTATAAAAAATATAACAAACAAATTATTGATCTTGATAAAAAAATATCAAATGAAAAAGAAAAACCAAATTTTGTAAAAGAAGATTTAAGAAAAAGACAATACTTATCTGGGTTAAGCATTGAAGATTTAGAATTAATCCTTCATCCTATGGCTGAAGAAGGTAAGGAAGCTTCAGGATCAATGGGAGATGATACGCCAGTTGCAGTTCTTTCAAGTCATTACAGGCCAGTTTCACATTACTTTAGACAAAATTTTAGTCAGGTTACTAATCCTCCAATAGACTCACTAAGAGAAAATAAAGTTATGAGTTTAAAAACAAGATTTGGAAATTTAGGAAATATTTTAAATTTTGACAATTTAACTGAAGAAAATATATATGTGCTTGATAGTCCAATACTTACGAATTCCCAGTTTAATAAATTTAAAAAATTTTTTTCAAAAAAGATAAAAGTTATAGATTGTACCTTTGACATTTCATCATCATTAAAAGATAGGATAGAAGAGATACGAGATGAAACAGAAACAGCAGTGAGAGAAGGTAGCACCACCCTAATTTTATCTGATAAAAATATTTCTAATCAAAAAGCTAGCATTCCAAGTATCTTAACTGTTGGAGCAGTTCATTCACATTTAGTTAAACAAGGTCTTAGGGGTTATTGTTCTTTAAATGTTGAGTGTTCTGATGCTTTAGATACCCATTCATTCGCTGTTCTAATAGGTGTAGGCGCAACGACTGTGAATCCTTATTTAGCAATTGATAGCATTTACCAGAGATTCGAAAAAAAATTGTTTGGTAAAGCTGATTTTGAAAGCTGCGTTGTTAAATTTAAGAAATCAATTGATGCTGGTCTATTGAAGATAATGTCAAAAATGGGAATTTCAGTAATAAGTTCATACAGAGGAGGGTGCAATTTTGAAGCCGTTGGCTTAAGCAGAGCAATAGTTTCTGATTATTTCTCAGGTATGTCATCTAGGATTTCAGGAATAGGTATTATTGGTATTGAAAAAAAAATAAAAGAACTTCATAAAAAATTTAATGCTAAAAATGTTTTTTCTTTACCTATTGGTGGACTTTATAGATATAGAAAAAGCGGTGAAGATCATCAATATCAGGGTAAATTAATCCACTTGTTACAAACAGCTGTTGGCAGCGGCTCATATGAGCTATTTAAAAAATATTCAGCAGGAATACATAATTTACCACCAATCAATATTAGAGATTTAATAGAATTCAAGAATAAAAGAAAACCAATAGATATAAATGAAGTCGAACCTATAGAAGAAATATTAAAACGTTTTGGAAGTGGAAGCATGTCCCATGGGGCTTTGTCAGCTGAAGCTCATGAAACTTTAGCAACTGGAATGAATAGAATTAAAGGAGCATCTTGTAGCGGAGAAGGTGGTGAGGATGCAAAAAGATTTGAGATTCTTCCAAATGGAGATAGCGCAAACTCAAGAGTTAAACAAATTGCATCAGCTAGATTTGGCGTAACAGTAGACTACTTAAATAACGCAAATGAAATAGAAATTAAAATGGCACAAGGTGCTAAGCCAGGAGAAGGTGGGCAACTACCTGGTTTCAAAGTTACAGAAGAAATAGCAAGATTAAGACATTCTACACCCGGCGTCACTTTAATTTCTCCTCCACCTCATCATGATATTTACTCTATTGAAGACTTGGCGCAATTAATTTACGATTTAAAACAAATTAATCCTAATGCAAGAGTGGGAGTCAAACTAGTTGCTTCAACTGGTATTGGAACTATTGCTGCTGGAGTAGCTAAAGCAAAAGCTGATATTATTTTAATTTCTGGACATTCTGGTGGAACTGGAGCAAGTCCTCAAACAAGCATCAAGTATGCAGGAATACCTTGGGAGATGGGGTTAACGGAAGCCAACCAAATTCTTACATTAAATAACTTGAGACATAACGTTACATTAAGAACTGATGGAGGATTAAAAACAGGAAGAGATGTTGTAATGGCTGCAATGATGGGAGCCGAAGAATATGGAATGGGCACATCCTCACTAGTTGCAATGGGGTGTATTATGGTAAGACAATGTCATTCTAATACTTGTCCGGTTGGTGTTTGTAGCCAAGATAAATCTTTAAGAGAAAAATTTACAGGTACTCCTGAAAAAGTTGTTAATTTATTTAAATTTGCTGCAACTGAGGTAAGAGAAATACTTGCTTCACTAGGATTTAAGTCAATTAATGAAATTATTGGTAGAACTGATTTATTGTCTCAAGTAAATAAAGGAGCATCAAATCTAGATGATTTAGATTTAAATCCTTTACTTGTTCAAGCTGATCCTGGTGAAAACCCAAGATACTGTAAAGATAAACATATTAATAAAGTTCCAGACAATCTTGATGAAAAAATTTGGTCAGATATAAAAAAAAATATTGATCCAAATAAAAAAAATAACTTTAATTATGAAGTTGAAAATACATCTAGATCTGTAGGAACTCGACTGTCCCATTATATTTACAAGACATATGGTAATAACAAATTACCAGATGATACTATTAATATAAAATTAACAGGTTCAGCCGGACAATCACTCGGGGCATTTTTGACAAAAGGCATTAAACTGACAGTCCAAGGAGATTGTAATGATTATGTTGGAAAAGGATTATCCGGCGGAACTATTACTGTTTATCCTTCCTCAAAAAACAAACTTATTTCTAATGAAAATACAATCATTGGTAATACAGTTTTATATGGCGCAACCACAGGAAAATTATTTGCATCCGGGCAAGCTGGTGAGAGATTTGCTGTAAGAAATTCAGGAAGTCTGTCAGTAATTGAAGGTTGTGGTGCACACGGATGTGAATATATGACTGGTGGAACTGCAATTATATTAGGCTCGGTTGGTGATAATTTTGGAGCAGGTATGACAGGTGGAATGGCATTTGTATATGATACGAAAGATGAATTTGAGAATTTTGCTAATCCGGCTTCAATTATTTGGCAACAAATTGAAACAGATTTTTGGAAAACATTTTTGAAAGAAAATTTAAATGAATTTTTAAAAGAAACTAACTCAGTAGTAGCTAAAGAAATATTGGATGATTTTGAAGTTGAGCTAAAAAAATTCAAACAAATTTGTCCTGTAGAGATGTTAGATAAACTGGATAACCCAATTACATTAAAATCTACTATTAAAAAGGTCAGCTAAATGAAGACAAAAAATATTATTTGTTTTGGTTTCGGCCAAGTCGCAAAAAACTTTATTAAAAAATTAAATGACCAAGACATTCCCTTCAAATTAACGACTACGTCACGAGAAGAGTCTACTAATAAAAAATTTGAAAAAATAAGTTACGAAAGCTTTCAATTTACAGAAGAAGGTTTTGATAAAAATTTTATATCAAAATTTGAGGAAGCAGATCACATTCTTCTATCTATAGCTCCAATTAGTGGAGTAGATATTGTTTTAAAAAATCTAAAAAAATATTTTAAGTCAAGTAAATTTAAATGGATTACATATCTTTCTGCAACTAGTGTTTATGGAAACCATAATGGAGAATGGGTAGATGAAAACAGTGAAACTAAACCGAATTCACCAAATGGTATTGAAAGACTTAAAGTTGAAAAAGAATGGATGCAACTAGCGAGTAAATTTGATTTACCACTTCAAATTTTTAGATTATCAGGAATTTATTCAAATCAATTTAATATTTTAAAGAGATTAAAATTAGGAGAAGCTAAGATAATAAATAAAAAAAATCATTTTTTTTCACGTATTCATGTAGAGGATATTGCAAATGTTTTATCCAGCTCTTTAAATAATTTC
>JAOHKR010000034.1 GCA_028101445.1 Candidatus Pelagibacter sp.
TATTTTATTATTTGAAATGCCATCTATTTTATTAGATACTTGATAATAGGCTACAAGATCTTTTATTTCAGTAAATTGTAATGATTTGATTTTACCGATATCCCTTGTTAATAAAATTTTTTCTATGAGTTCTTTAAAGCCCTTTTTTATGGCTCGATCGGCTAATATATCATTAGTTGTTTGATTCTCTTTTTCGATCTCAATATTATTAACATCAAAAATGTTAGTATCTGATAAAACATTTCCAGTTTTGATAAAAATAATTAAAATAATCAATATTAAGTTATAAAATTTCATAAAATTAAATATCATTTTATAAATGAAAAAAATAAAAAATAGCTATAAAAAAAGTGGTGTAAATATTTCTTTGGCTAATAAATTGGTCAAACATATTTCTATTTTAACTAAAAAAGATGTCAAAAAAACGAAAAATCCATTTGAAAAAGATGTTATTGGCGGTTTTGGATCTTTATTTGATCTTAGTAAAATTAAAATAAAAGATCCTGTCATAGTTTCTTGTACGGATGGCGTAGGAACTAAAATTGATTTAGCTAATAAGTTTAAAAAATTTGATACAATTGGAATAGATTTGGTTGCCATGTGCGTAAATGATTTAATTGTACAAGGCGCTAAACCATTATTTTTTTTAGATTACATAGCGGTTGGTAAACTTAATTTAGAGAAAACAAAAAAAATAATTAAAGGTATTTTTAAAGGATGCGAAATTTCAGACTGCAAACTTATTGGTGGTGAAACTGCAGAGATGCCTGGTATATATGCAAAGGATAAATTTGACCTTGCAGGATTCAGTGTTGGTATAGTTTCAAAAAAAAAAATTTTAAATAAAAAAAATGTCAAAGAAAATGATATTGTTTTAGCCATTCCATCAAGTGGTTTACACTCTAATGGATTTTCTTTAGTGAGATCAGTTATTAAAAAAGAAAAAATTTCCAATAATTTAAAAAGAGAAATCATTAAACCAACTAAAATTTATTCTAAAGAAATTTTAAAGCTAGCAAATAATAATTTAATAAAAGCTGCGGCTCATATTACTGGAGGTGGATTAATAGAGAATTTATTAAGGTCAATTCCAGATGAATTAACCTTAAATATTGATCTATCTAAAATTAAAACTACTAAAATTTTTAAATGGCTAAAAAATAAAAATATTTCTGATCAAGAAATGATGCAGACTTTCAATTGCGGTGTTGGTTTTTGCATAATTGTTAAAAAAAAAGATAAAAATCGAATAAAAAAATTTTTTTCTAAACAATTTATTCCTTATGAAATAGGCTTTATTTCTAACAATAAAAATAAAATTAATTTGACAAATACTTTGAAATGGTAAAAAAAAATGCCTGCATCTTTATATCTGGGCAAGGTTCAAATCTTAAAAATTTAATTCAAAGATCTAGAGATAATAATTTTCCAATAAATATTAAATTGGTAATTTCAGATAACAAAAAAGCATTTGGTGTTATTTATGCAAAAAAAAATTCCATTCCATATTTAATCTTAAACACTAAATTGAGAAATTATGAAAACAAAATTTTTCAAATTTTAAAAAAAAATAAAATTAACTTTATATGTTTGGCGGGTTATATGAAAATAATTTCTAAAAATTTTATCGAACAATTTAGAAAAAAAATTATTAATATTCATCCTTCTTTGCTTCCAAAATTTAAAGGGCTTAATATTTTTTCAAGAGTACTTAAAAACAATGAAATAAAGACAGGTTGCACTGTACATTACGTTAATGAAAAATTAGATAGTGGCCACATTATTAATCAAAAAAGCTTTTACATCAGCTCAGATGATAATGAGGTTTCTTTGAAATTAAAAACACAAAAATTGGAATATCAAACTTTTCCTGAAGCTATAATTAAAATTTTTAGAAACAATTAGTCTTTAAAGAAAAATTTAATTTCTTTTTTTGCATTTTCTATCGAGTCTGAACCATGTACTGAGTTCTTGTCTATTGAAATTCCATATAATTTTCTTATTGTGTTTTCTTCAGCTTCCTTTGGGTTTGTTGCACCCATTAATTTTCTGTTAGATAAAACGGCGTTATCTCCTTCTAAAATCATTACTACAATTGGACCTGAAGATAAATATGCACATAAATCGTTGTAAAAAGGTTTAGATTGATGCACTTTATAAAACTCTGCTGCTTCATCTTTAGTGATATGAATTTTTTTATCGTCTTTTATTTTTAAATTATTTTTTATAAACAAGGCTTTTATTTCATCGGTTAAATTTCTTTCAACTGCATCTGGTTTGATTATTGAAAGTGTTTGTTCATTATTCATAGTTATCCTCTATTAGTTGGTTTAATAATCGCACACCAAATCCAGTTGCTCCTCCTGAATTTAAAGCTCCTCCGTACTTAGAAAAGGCCATACCAGCGATATCCAAGTGAGCCCAAGGTGTTTTGTTTAAGATAAATCTTTGTAAAAATTGTGCAGCTGTTGTTGATCCTGCTCCTCCAACGTAATTTATATTTTGCATATCAGCATTTTTAGAATTTATAAGTTTATCATAATTTTTATGAAGAGGCATTCTCCAAAGTTTCTCTTCAACTTTTTCACCCGAGTTTAAAATTTGTTTTGATAGTTTATCATCGTTAGAAAAAAGCCCTGCATACTCGGAACCTAGTGAAACTATAATAGCGCCTGTCAAGGTTGCTAAATCAATTATAAATTTTGGTTTAAATTTTTTTTCAGTAAAAGTTAATGCGTCAGCTAAAACCAATCTTCCTTCGGCATCTGTATTTAATACTTCTATAGTTTTTCCACTGTAAGATTTAACAATATCTCCAGGTCTTTGTGCGTCTCCACTCACCATATTTTCTACGAGCCCTACAACACCTACGGCATTAATTTTTGCTTTTCTTAATGCTAAATTTTTCATTAAACCAACCACTGCAGCAGAACCTGCCATATCGTAAGTCATATCTTCCATAAATCTTGCTGGTTTTAGTGAGTAGCCACCGGTATCAAAAGTAACTCCTTTTCCAACAAAAGCTAATGGCTTGGAATTATTTTTTGCACCATTCCACTCCATTGTTACTAGGTAGGATCCTCTTATGCTTCCCATTCCTACACCAAGTAATGCATTCATACCCATTTTTTTTAATTTTTTGTCGTCATATATGTTTACCTTTAACCCATCTTTTTTAAGCGAGATTAATCTTTTTGCATACTCATCTGGATGAAGAATATTACCTGGTTCTGAAACTAAATCTCTTGCATAAAAGGTACCCTCTTCTAGAGACTTAAATTTTAATTGAGTTTTATTTGAAGGTTTGTTTTTGTTTCCCAGCACATTTATTGAAATAATTCTTTTTACATTTTTTGTTTTATATTTTTTAAATGAGTAAGATTTTAATTTTAATCCATGAAGAAAATAACCAATAAAACTCTCATGTTTACCGATTACGGTTTCAGAATTTACCGAGTATTCAATACTTTTTCCATGATTTATGCGTCCATAGAATTCTGCTCCTAAATTTTCTACGTCGGAAATCTTAAGATCTTTTTTAATTGAAATTAACATTATTTTTTTTTTTGAATTAATTTCAAAAAGAAACATATTTTTTTTTAAATCATTGTTTTTTAACAAATCATTTATGTAAGATAATTCATTACTGGATAAATGTTTTTTTAAATTAGAAATATTGAATTTGTCATCAACAAATAGCACAAGATTAGGTGAGGATTTGTTTGGTGTTTTATTTGAATAGTAAATTTTTACAGACATAATTATTAGGTCTCAACTTAATGATGTGTTATAGTTTATATAGGGTCAAATATACCAGATTTCAATGGAAAGTTTACCACACCGTACTATCATAGGTTGAGTTTTAACTAAAGATGCATTAACAATATATCTCAAATTATAATGCTTCAGAACAAAATTTATCAAAATTTTACTATTGAAATCATAAAAAATTTTTTTATGATTTTATTTGGACTTTCGTTAATAGCTTTAACAGTCAGAGCAGTTAGTTTTTTAGATTTAATTGTTGAAAATGGGTATTTAGTTTCAACGTATTTTAAATATTCAGTATTAAATTTATTTGGAGTAGCACCAAAATTTATACCTCTTTCATTTTTATTGGCTTTAATAATATTTATTTTAAAACATATACAAGATAATGAGTTTGTTATTTTGTGGACATCTGGTGTAAAAAAAATTCAGATAGTTAATTTGTTTTTTTTCGTATCATTAATAGTTTTCTTATTTTACTTGTTACTCAATACTTTAATTACTCCTTTGCTATTAAACAAATCAAGACAGCTTTTAAATAATGATAATTTTAATTCATTTTTACCTACTGTAAGAGCTCAGCAATTTAGTGATTCATTTAAGGGTTTTACCTTTTTAGTTGAAAAAAAAGAAAATAATGAAATTAATAATATTTTTTTACATGATGAAAATAATTCATTAAAAAATATATCGCCAAACTCTTCTGACACAAGCTCAACAACTATAATTGCAAAAAATGGTATTTTAAATAATAAAAGAATTAATTTATTTAATGGTCAAATAATTTCTACAAGTCAAAATAATGAAAATGAAATTATTAAGTTTGATAAATTAAATATCGACTTAAGCTATCTGAGTACAACTGTTATAAAAAAACCAAAAATACAAGAGACATCTACAATAGAACTTTTTAAATGTTTTTTTACTGTAAATACTAATAATAAATTGTGTGAAGAAAAAGGTAGGAAAGAAGTTATTCAAACTCTTAATAAAAGAATTACTTCCCCCTTCTATGTTCCAATTCTCTCTCTTATTTGTGCCTTACTTTTTATAAAATCAAAAAAATTTTATTTGAATAAAGCAAGTGTATTTTTGTATGGTTTTATACTTTTACTTTTTACAGAATTAGCTGTCAGGTATACTGGGATAAGTAAAATAATTTTAATCAT
>JAOHKR010000035.1 GCA_028101445.1 Candidatus Pelagibacter sp.
TATTTAATATGAAGAAAAAAAATTATTTTTTTTCTAGTTTATTTGGATTTGTTCCAAGCTTTTTTATTTTTAATACAATTGGAGCAGGCTTAAATAATTATATTGAAAAATCTGAAAATTTTAGTTTTTTAGAGTTGGTGCTATTACCTGAAATTTATTTTCCTATTTTAATGTTTATTGTTTTAATAATTGTATCCCTGTTAATAAAGAGAAAATTTTTTACAGATGTCAATTAATCAAAATACATTAGCAAGTGATCCAAGCCCATATTTACAGCAACATAAAGATAATCCGGTTAACTGGCAAGTATGGTCAAAAAATATTTTAGAAACTGCCAAGAAAAATAAAAAACCTATTTTATTAAGCATAGGATACGCAAGTTGTCATTGGTGTCACGTAATGGCTCATGAAAGTTTTGAAGATAAAGAAACTGCAGATCTTATGAATAAATATTTTATAAACATTAAGGTAGATAGAGAGGAAAGACCAGATCTCGACTTTGTTTTTCAAAGTTCATTTCAATTATTTAACCAAGCAGGAGGTGGTTGGCCTTTAACAATGTTTTTAGATGAGAACGGAGTTCCATTTATGGGTGGGACTTATTTTCCCAAAAATTCTCAAAATGGCCTTCCTTCATTTAAAGAAGTATTGCAAAATGTGTATGATGCTTACAATCAACAAAAAATAAACATAATTAAACAAAAAGATTTAATTATTAAAAATTTAGATTTAAAAAAAAATTCAGTCTTAAATCAAGATCTTGAACCAATTTTAGAAACATCTTTAAACTATCTCGATCCAATCAAAGGAGGTTATAAAGGTGCTCCAAAATTTCCAACATTTAATTTATACGAAACACTCTTATATTTTTACAATAAAACTAAAGATAAAAAATATTTAGATCCTGTTGCTTTAATAATTAAACAACTTTGTTCGAAAGGTATCTATGACCATGTAGAAGGAGGTATTTCTAGATACGCCGTTGACGAGAATTGGATAATCCCTCATTTTGAAAAAATGTTGTACGACAATACTCAATTTATTTTGCTTTTGTCAAAANATTGCAAGATAAACAAAGATGAGTATTTTATAGAGAAATTAGATCAAACAATTCAATTTATTAAAAAAGAATTTTTAAATAATAATAATCTTTTGGGATCAGCATACGATGCTGATAGTGATGGGGAAGAAGGAAAATACTATATTTATAGTTATGACGAGATTAAAAACATAAAAGAAATAAGTGATTATTTCGAAATAGATGTTAAAGGAAATTGGGAAAATAAGATTATACTAGTCGAAAAAAAGAAGCCCCCAAAAGAAGTTGTAGAAAAACTTTTAGAAATTAGGTCTAAGAAAAAAAAACCTTTTTTTGATGACAAAACCCAACTAGATTTGAATTGCCTTTGGTTGAGTGGATTGATTTCAGCACATGAGATTCTTCCTAATAAAGGTTACCTAAAACTAGCAGAAACTTTTTTTACCAAAATTGAGGACAAATACTTAAAAAAAAATATTCAACATAGTTACAACAAGGAGATAGTTTTTTTAGAAGATTATGCCTTTTTGATAAATGCTTTAAACGATCTTTCGGACAAAACTATGAATTTTAAATATAAAGACCTTGCTAAAAAAATGTGTACAGAAACAATAAATAAATTCTATTTAAGAGAAAAAGATATTTTTCAAAAAAATCAAAAAGATAAAAATGATATTTTTTTTAGACCGATAGATATTGGTGATAATACAATTCCTAATGGAAATGCAATTATGTTGATAAATTTAATCAGACTTGGATTTACTGAAGAAACGCAGAAACTGGCAAATAGTTTAAATGGTTATTTAAACATTTATAAAAATCACATGATGACAGCTATTAGGGCATTAGACTTTTTTAATAGTACTAAATCTGGAAAAAATTGTAATGAACAAGGCTGTGAAACAAATGATTAAGAAAATTAATTGGATAATATGGTTATTATTTGTGATTTTATGGAACTATGGTTTTCCTAACGCATCACCTTTTCAAGATGTGTTAGTTGCCGTATTTTTGTCGATTTTCTTTATAATTATCCAAATACTTCTATCAAGTTACTTGCAAAAAAGTAGAGCAAGAAGTAAATTTAAGAATTAATGAAGGAGCGCTTAATATGGGAATTCACTATGATTACAAATCTACTCGTGGCGATAAAGCCATGAAAAAAGAAGCTAAGCGCAAAGCTCGAATTGAAGAACGTAGAGCTAAACGATCTGGTAATGATGAAAAAGATTCCAAAGAAAAAATAATGCACGATATTGATAAGCCCATAACATTAGAGGACTTAACCAATCCAGATAAAGATTAGTTTTTAATGTATTCTTTTGAGAAAAAAGATTCACTATTAAAAATCCGTGAAACTGCGTTAAAAAAAAATTTAAAAAAAAGAAAAAAAATTAAAACTTTAAAAAAAAGGAAAAATGTCAGTACTATCAGACAAATGGATTAAACAAGCCGCAAAAACAAGGGGCATGATCAAACCTTTTGTTAGTAAACAGGTAAGAAAAGGCAAAATTTCATTTGGCTTATCTTCATACGGTTATGATGCTCGTGTTTCCAATGAATTTAAAATATTTACTAACGTCAATTCTGGCATAGTTGATCCTAAAGTTTTTAAAAAAGAAAGTTTTGTAACTAAAATAGGCAAGGAATGCATTATTCCGCCCAACTCGTTTGCTCTAGCAAGAACTATGGAGTATTTTAAAATTCCAGATGATGTCCTGGTCATTTGTTTAGGAAAGTCGACTTACGCAAGATGTGGAATAATAGTAAACGTAACCCCTTTAGAACCTGGATGGGAAGGTCATGTCACTTTAGAATTTTCAAATACCACACCACTTCCAGCAAAGATATATGCCAACGAAGGTGTAGCTCAATTTGTTTTCATAAAGGGTGATGAAAAACCCAGTGTCACTTATGCCAATAGAAAAGGCAAATACATGAAACAAAAAGGTGTAACTCTTCCAAAAATTTAAATCTTTTTGATGCAAAAGCTCATAATTAAAGGCAAGAGAGAATTAACTGGTAAGATATCTATCTCAGGATCAAAAAATGCCACTCTACCAATTCTAGCTGCATCTATTCTAGCCAGTCAAGTAAAACTTAAGAATGTACCTTTAGTTAAAGATATTTTTACTATGGTCGAGTTGCTTAATTTTATTGGATTAGAAACAAAATTTTTTAAAAATAAAAACACTATTGAAA
Source organism: Candidatus Pelagibacter sp. (assembly GCA_028101445.1). The sequence goes on from JAOHKR010000035.1 coordinate 3,242, forward strand.
TTAAAAGAAAAAAAAACATTAATACATTAGCACCTTACAGGCTTGTAAAAACAATGAGAGCCGGTGTATTAGTTTTAGGTCCACTGCTTTCAAAATATGGAAAAGCGAAAGTTTCTTTACCAGGAGGGTGTGCGATAGGAACCAGACCGGTAGATTTACATTTGTTCGCATTAAAAAAATTGGGTGCAAAAATAAAAATTAAAAATGGGTATATTTTAGCTGAAGCAAAAAATGGATTAAAAGGCCAAGTTATAAAATTTCCAACTATTTCTGTAGGAGCAACAGAAAATGCTTTGCTTGCAGCTTTTAAAGCAAAAGGAAAAACTATTTTAAAAAATTGTGCTATTGAACCTGAGGTAAAAGATTTGATTTTATTTTTAAAAAAATTAGGAGGTCAAATTAAAATATCAGGGAGAACGATAACCATCAATGAAACAAAAAAACAAAAATTATTAATAAACCATAAGATAATTTTTGATAGAATTGAATTTGGAACATATATGATTGCCGGTGCATTAATTGGTAAAAAAATCATTATTGATAAAATAGATCCTAAAATTATTAAGCATGAAATAGATATTTTAAAAAAAATGGGTGTTAAGATAAAGATTTTAAAAACATCTATTTTAATACAAAAAAATAAAAGTTTGAAAAATATTAATATTACAACTAAACCTTACCCTGGATTTCCAACAGACTTACAAGCACAACTTATGGTTCTGATGACTCAAGCGAAAGGAGTATCTAAAATTTCTGAAAATATCTTTGAAAATAGGTTTATGCATGTTCCGGAATTAAAAAGAATGGGCGCTAAAATAAAGATAAAAAATAAAACAGCTTTTATTGAAGGTCCCTCAAAATTAACAGGAGCTGAAGTAATGGCTACAGATCTTAGAGCGTCAGTAAGCTTAGTTTTGGCAGGTTTGATAGCTGAAAATAGAACGATAATAAATCGAATTTATCACTTAGACCGAGGATATGAGTTTTTAGAAAAAAAACTTAAAAATTGTAAAGCAATAATTAAAAGAAGTTAAAATGAAAACAAAAAATCTCAAATTGATTGCTAGAACAGATGAAGACTTGAGGGTTGTATCGGCTCATCTACAGGACTCAATAGCTAGTATTTCTGATATTGCTAATCTTAAAAAAAATAAAATATTTCTTATGCAGTTAAATAGATTTATGTGGGAAGATATTGAAAAAGGTGTGTTTAGAAAAAATAAAAGAATAAGAACTATTCTTAAGTTTGAAAATGTATTGCAAGTTTATTCAAAAAATATAAATCAATTAAAAAAAGATAAATTTTTAGATTTTTTAGCTATTGAAAGTAGTAAAATGCCTGATAATAACCATTTGATGAATATAATCTTTGCGGGAAATGCTGTAATAAAGATAATTTCTGAAGC
>JAOHKR010000036.1 GCA_028101445.1 Candidatus Pelagibacter sp.
AATATTAATATTAATCTTCTCACTCCCTTAATTCTTACTAGCTTACAAGTTCCAAGTATAATAGTAGAAATTTTACCATTTATAATATTTATTTCAAGCATGTGGTTTATGGCTCGTATAAGAAATAATAAAGATTTACTAACTTTAAAAGTTTTTGGTTTCTCTAATTTAAAAATTTTTTTTATTCTTGCAATAATATCTTTTATTTTAGGTTGGCTTATTCTCTTTATAGTAAATCCTGTTACATCCTCATTATCTGTATATTATGAAAAAACAAAATCTAATTTCTCTCAAGATATTAATCATTTAATTACTTTTAATAAAAATGGATTATGGATAAAAGAAAATTTACAATTAAAACAAAGAATAATTTCTGCTGAAAAACCAGATGGTTTTAATTTAATCAATGTATCAATAATTCATTTAGATGCTGACTCTAATTTAATAGAAAAAATATACTCTGAAAAAGTAAACATTAAAGATAACATGTGGAAATTTAAAAAAACTTCAATATTTAAACCTATTAATGGCATATTAGTAGAAGAAAAATTTAACAGTTTTGAAATAGAATCAAATTATAATCATGAAAAAATTAATAATTTATATAAAAATTTTAATACAATGTCATTTCTTAGTATTGTAACAAATTATCAGGGTTTATTAAAAAAAGGTTATAATAAAAATTTTTTGGATCAAAATTTACACTCAATGCTTTCTTTGCCTTTTTTTCTTTTTCTAATGACTGCGCTTGCCTCAATTTTTACTCTTAGCACTTTAGGTAAGGCAGAAAATTACAAATTAATTATTTTTGGGTTAGTCACAAGCGTTTCTACTTTTTATATCAATGACTTATCTTTGGCTTTGGGAAAGATAGAGAGAATACCGTTAATTCTTTCTATTTGGGCTCCCATAATAATTTTAAGCTTATTTACCTTTATTGGAGTATTGCAAATAAATGAGAAGTAAATTTATCATTATTTTTTATATTATATTCACTAATTCTATTCTTTTAGCTGAAAATATTTTTATTGAGTCAAAATCTATTAGTATTGATAAAAAAAAACAAATATCAATTTTTGAAGATGATGTAATAGTAAAAACTCTAGATAATAATGTTATATCTAGTGATTATGCTAAATATGATAAAAATAAAGGTATAATTATCTTAAAGGGAAATATTGAAGCTGTTGACAATCAAAATAACATTATCCAAACAAATTATGCAGAGTATAATAAGTTAATAAATATTTTCAAAAGTATAGGCCCTACAAAAATTATTACATCTCAAAAATATATTATCGAAGCAGAAGATGTAATCTTTAATAATAATAAGAAATTTATTAATTCACAAAAAAAATCAATTGTTACGGATCAAGAAAATAATAAGATTTATCTAGAAAATTTTTCTTACGAAACTATAAATAATATTTTTAAGTCAATAGGCGTTATAAAAGTAAAAGATAAAATAGATAACATTTATAATTTTTCTCAGATTTATATTGATACAAATAAAAAGGTGCTACTTGGTACTGATAGCAAAGCTTATCTGAATGATAAAACTTTTAAGATTAATAATAAAAATAATCCTCGTATTTTTTCAAATTCCTTAGAAATTAATAAAGAAAAGAAAATCTTTAAAAAAAGTGTCTTTACTATTTGTGGTTTTAGGAAAGATGACAAATGTCCACCGTGGTCAGTACAGGCCAGCGAAATGCTTCATGATAATAAAAAAAAAACAATTTATTATGATAATGCTGTTATAAAGGTTTATAATATACCAATCTTTTATTTTCCTAAATTATCTCATCCTGATCCAACAGTGGATAGAAAATCTGGTTTTCTTCCGCCTTCTTATACAGATACTAAAAATCTTGGCTCTGGATTTTCATTACCATACTATTGGGCCATTAATAAGGATAAAGATTTAACATTTACAAATAAAATATTTGTTAATGAAAATCCATTATTTTTGGGTCAATACAGACAAGCTTTTAAAGACTCAGATTTAAATTTAGATTTCGGGTATACAGACGGTTATAAAAAAAATACAGCTACAAAAGCTTCAGGAGATAAATCACATTTATTCACTAATTTTGTAAAAAATTTTAAATTTAAAAATGACTCTAAAGGTTCTTTAAAAATTAAAACACAAACAGTTTCTAATGATAAATATTTAAAACTTTATAGAATAAAAACTGATTTAATTGATTATAATGAAGAAGTTTTAGAAAACTCAATTGATTTTACATTTGAGAGTGATGATTTATTCTTTGGTTTTAATTCAAGTGCTCATGAAACTTTAAAAGAAAGTTATAACGATAAGTATGAGTATATACTTCCTGAAATTACTTTAGATAAAAGTTTAGTTAATAATAATATAATTGGAAATATTGATTTACAAACAAATTTGAATATTCATAATTATGATACAAATAAAACTTCAAGATTTTTGGTAAATGACTTTAATTGGAGTTTTAAAGAATTTAATCTAAACAATGGTCTTAATAGCAAAATATTAGGAAATATTAAAAATGTTAATTATGATTCAAAAAATATAGATAATTACAAAGAATCAACTACAAACGAACTGTTTGGGGCTATAGGATTGTTAAATGAATTTAATTTAGAAAAAAAAATCAAAGGATTCGCAGATCAGTATCTTACACCAAAATTTCTTTTAAGATATGCACCAGGAAATATGAGAAAAGAAAATGATGGTACGATGTTGAATGCTGCAGACTTATTTTCATTAAACAGATTAGATAATATAAATAATTTTGAAAATGGATTAAATGCTACAATTGGATTTGACTACGAAATTGATGGAAAAAATAATGATTTTATTTTCACTGGTGGTCAAATTATAAATAATAAAGAAAATAAAAAGATGGCTCCTATTACTAGCTTAGATGAAAAAGTTTCTGATTTTGTAGGTAATAGTACCTTGAATCTTAATGATAAGATTGAACTAAACTATGACTTTTTAATTGATCAAAATTACAAAGAATTAAATTATAGTGAAGTTGGAGCAGGAATAAATTTAAATCCTGTAAAAATAGATTTTAGTTATTTACAAGAAAGCAAGCATGTAGGTGATAATGAATATTTTAAATCAAAAATAAACTTTGAAAAGAATGAAAATACTTCTTTTAGTTTTGAAACTAAGAGAAACTTAATAACTAATTCATCAGAATATTATAATTTAAGTTACGAATATTTGAATGACTGTCTAAGAGCAGGATTGGTTTATCGAAGAGAATTTTATAATGACTCTGAACTTGAGCCTGAAAATTCCTTAATGTTTAAAATTACGCTCGTACCATTTGGTCAATTAGACTCACCCTCTATAAATAATTAATGAAAAATCTTATCAAATTTTTTTGTTTTTTTTTATTATTTATTTCAAATAATTTTTTTGCTAACGCATCAACTAATAAAATAATTGTCAAAATTGATGATAATATTGTTACTACTTATGAATTAAAAAATAAAATTAAAACTGCACTATTTTTAGCTAATCAAAATCTTAATCAAGAAAATATAAACAAAACAAAAAATCAAGCTTTATCTTTTTTATTAAATATGAAAATAAAAAAAAAAGAGATACTAAAGTATAAAATCAATTTAGATGAAATTAATATTGACAAACAGCTGATGTCAATTTCTTTGAACGATTTAAATAATTTTAAGAAGAATTTTTTGCAAAATAATTTGGATTTTGAAATTTTTGCTGAGGAAATAAAAATTGAAGTAGCCTGGCAACAACTAATTTATGATATTTATAATAAAAAAGTAAATATAGATGATAAAACAATAGAGAGTCTTTTACGCAAACAAGTTGAAAATAAATCTTCTATTATTGAATTTAAATTATCAGAAATTGAAATTGAAAAAAATCAAGATAATGATTTAGATGAAGAAATCAAATTTATTAAAGAACAGATAGAAAAAATTGGTTTTGAAAATACAGCTTCTAGATATAGTGTTTCTCCTTCGTCAGTCAAAAAAGGTGATTTAGGATGGATAAATGAAAAATCTATAAATCCTCAAATTTATAAATTAATTAAAGATTTAAATATTGGAGATATTGCAAAACCAATTAAAAATTTTGAAAAAGCAATTTTTTACAAACTATCAGATAAAAAAATATCAAAAGTAGAAAATCTAGATTTAGAAAAATTAAAGAAAAATCTAATTAACCAAAAACAAAAAGAATTATTAAATTTTTATTCCGCAAATCATTTATCTAAAATAAAAAATAATTCTCTTATTGAATACAAATAATGATAAAAA
>JAOHKR010000037.1 GCA_028101445.1 Candidatus Pelagibacter sp.
TTGTAAAATAAGCATCAATGCTCAGGAAATAATCAAAATAAGATGAATAAAGAATATTAACAAAAGATAAAAAACTAATCGGGAAACAAAATAAACCTAAAAAATAACTGATGCTTTTGAAGTTCATTATTTATTAAATTGAACCTAAGCTAAAAATACTTTCTACAGCTTTTAACTCTTCTCTTTTTGCCAAGAAAACAACCAAGTCATCTTTCTCAAAAATAAAATTTGATCTTGGAATTATTACTTGATCTTTTCTTAACACAGCGCCAATTCTTATATCTTCAGGCAAATTCGAGTCTCTTATTTTTTTATTGACTAATTCAGATTTTTCAAGAATTTTTGCTTCAATAAATTCATAATCACCATCAAGTAAAGAGTAAACTGTTCCGATTGTTCCTCTATGAACATGTTCCATTATCCTAGAAACTGTAGTCATTCTTGGATCAACCAAATCATCAATATTTAAAGAATCCTGTAGTAAATTATAATTAGTTTTATTTACTATTGCGATAGTACGTTTTTTCATACCTGTTTTTTCTGCTAACACACAAGCCATCATATTATTTTCATCATCATTAGTTAAAGCTAATACTGTTTCTGATCCTTCAAGATTTGCTTCTTTTAAAATTTCTTCATCTAAAGCATCTCCGTTGATAACAATTGAAGAAGAAAGCTCGTTTGCTATTTCTTCTGCACGTTTTTTATCTTTTTCAATTATTTTTACTCTTAAATCTTCAAAGTTTTCTTCAAGCATTTTAGCTAAATTTAAACCAATATTACCTCCACCAATTATAAGAACATTTTTTGCAACTTTTTCTTCGTGTCCAAAAGCTTTTAAAATTGGGTTAAGCTGATCACTGCTTATAACTATATATACATTGTCATCTTCGAGTATTTGATCATTTTTTTTTAAGTAGATAAATTTATCTTTTCTTAAAGCACCTAAGATATTTGCTTTAAAATCTGGAAATTTTTCAGTAAGTTTTTTTAATGGTATATTTTTTATTGGACAGTTTTTTTCTATTGAGATCTCTAACATTTTAACTTTGTTGTCACCAAATGGAACATTATCTAATGCACCAGGAGCTTCAAGTCTTCTATAAAGTGATTTAGCAACCTCGAGTTCTGGTGAAATAATTACATCGATAGGAATATTCGATTTATTATATAGTTTCCCCCATTTACCATCTAAAAAATCTTTAGTTCTAATTCGTGCAATTTTTTTTGCTACATTAAATAATGAACTAGCTAACTGACAAACAACCATGTTTGTTTCATCATTTCTTGTAACTGCAATAACCATATCAGCGTTTTCTGCACCAGCGTTTTCTAGAACAGAGGGAAGAGTGGCTCTACCAACAATTCCTTTCACGTCTTGGGTATCATTTATCTTTTTAATATCTTCAGATGATTGATCTATAACAGTTACAGAATGACCTTGTGCTGATAATTGTTTGCTAATAGAAAAACCAACTTTACCTGCACCACATATAATAATATTCATTTTAGTTAAGACCTTTGATTCCTAATAATTTTAATTTTCTATGAAGCGCTGATCTTTCCATGCCTATAAAGTCTGCTGTTTTAGATACATTTCCATGATGTTTTTTAAGTTGAGTGATTAAATATTCTTTTTCAAAACTTTCACGTGCTTCTTTAAGTGGTGATTGTAAAGACTCTTCTAAAATATTTCTATCTTCAGGCATTTTTGATGCAGGATTTAAAATATCATCTATTACTTTGTTGATTTTATCTTTAGGTTCATTTGAAGATAGAATTGTAATTCTTTCAACTAAATTTCTTAATTCACGTACGTTGCCTGGCCAACTATAAGTATATAAGTTATCGTTATGAATATCTATTTCTGGCTGCTTAACGCCATTAGTATCTGATAATTTTTTTTTAAAATAATCAATTAATAAAGATATATCTTCGGTTCTTGATGATAAAGAAGTTAGTTCGATCGGCATAACATTTAAACGATGATATAAATCTTCTCTAAATTTTTCTGTTTTAACTAAATTATATAAATCTTTAGATGTTGAAGAAATTAATCTTATATTTACATCAATATTCTTTGATCCATTTAGTCTCTTAAATTTTTGATCTATTAAAACTCTAAGTACATTAGCTTGTGTTTCAAAAGGTATTTCTGAAACTTCATCTATTAATAAAGTTCCTTTGTTTGCTCTTTCAAGGGCACCAAATGAAATATTACCATCTTCAAACTCTTCTCCAAATAATTCTTTTTCATAAGTATTCTCCTTAAGTAAAGCGGCATTAATAACGATAAATGGCTCTTTTGATCTAGTTGAATTTTTATGAATTTTTCTAGCTACCAATTCTTTACCTGTCCCTGTTGGGCCAGTAATCAAGACTCTACTTTCCGATGAAGAAAGTTTTTCAATAATTTTTTTAACCTTAATTATAGCTGGACTTTTTCCAATCAGTTCAAAAGAATGAAAAAGTTTATTTTCAATTAAATCTTTTTCTTTTTTAAGATCAGAAGACTCTAGTGCTCTATTTACATAGTTTAATATTTTTTCCTTAGAAAAAGGTTTCTCAATAAATTCATAGGCACCTAAACGAATTGCCTCTACAGCAATCTGAACTGTTGCATGTCCTGAAATCATTATCACTGGGGTTAGATTGCTTTTTTTTACAACTAGTTTTAATAGATCAATTCCATCTTTATCTGGTTTATCTAACTTAATATCAATTATTGCTAAATCTGGTAAACGTTTATTAATTTCTAATACTGCTTGATCGTAGTTGGCAGCAGAACGAACCTGAAAATTTTGTTCTTTTAAAATATTGCAAATTAAAAAACGTATATCGGGGTTGTCATCTATAACAAGTATTTCTTTAAACATTTATTTTTGGGAATGAAATTTTCACTATTGTTCCAGATCCACTTGTTTTATTTTTAATTGAAAAATTACCAGAATGTTCATTAATTATTTTAGTAACTATAGGTAAACCAAGGCCTGTGCCAGTTTTTTTGGTTGTGAAATAAGGTGTCATTGCTTTTTTAGCATCTGAGATTCCTGTGCCATTGTCTATCAATCTAATGATTATATAGTCATTATTGTCATTAATTTCTATGTCAATATTTCCTTTAAAATTAGGGTTTTTTTCAATCTTTTCTAAAAAAGCCTCTTGAGAATTTTTGATTAAATTAATTAATACTCTATTAAGTTGATCCTCATCGCCATAAATTACAGTGTTTTTTGTTTTTACAATTAAATTAATTGAATTTTTTGAAGTCATTTTTATAAAATCTAAAGATTAAATTTACAATATCCATTTTTTTCAATATTGGATTTGGCATTCTTGCAAAATTAGAAAATTCATTTACTAATTTTTCAATATCTTTGATCTGCCTATTAATTGTTTCTAAATATTTTTCAAAATCATGACCTTCATTAAGCAATTTATCTTTGTATTTTTCTCTCAAACTATCAATTGATAGCTGAATTGGTGTTAAAGGATTTTTAATTTCATGAGCTAATTTTCTAGCAACAGTTTCCCAAGCTTCATACCTCTCGGTAGTAAGAAGTTTATCTTGTTGTTCTTTTAATCTTTCAATCATTAAATTAAAATTTTTATTCAATTCTTTGAATTCATCATCAGTATCTAAATCGGGAACCTTAACATCAAGCGCTCCTTTACTGATTGAATCTGATGCTCCAATTAAATTAACTATTGGCTTTGTTAGCCTTGAGGCAAAGGTAATTGCAATTGAGGTAGATAAAAATAATAGTAACGTAACTACAATTATATAAATTATTGCAAACGTAACTTTTATACCTGTTTGACTATTTTCAACTGAATAATAAAAACTTACAGCTTCTTCAGTTTCATTTAAATATCTTAAAATTTCAGGATCAATATTTCTAGAAATATATAGGTAAGTATCAACTAGTGAAGTTAATTTACTCATTACAGTTGTTTTGTTTTTTAAATTACCCGTAATAAAAACTGGCTTACCTTCTAAAACTTGATTGTAATCCTCATCAGATGGAATTATAAATTCTTCTGTAACATCTCTTACATCTGATAATAAAATATTTCCTAAACTATCGATTAGATAAACATCATCAATTCTTCTTAAAATCTTTTCAGATTTCATAATATTTTTAAAACGGTTTTGATTTGAATAGTAAAACCCTGATGCACGATTCAAACCTACGCTCATCAATATTACATCTGATAAAACATTTTCCTTACTCTCTTCTAGATAATTTTTTGCTACATCGTATGAATTATT
>JAOHKR010000038.1 GCA_028101445.1 Candidatus Pelagibacter sp.
CAACCTATAATTAAAATACAATTTCTTAAAAAAAACAATATTAGAACTAAATTAAAACAAGGCTTTTTTTTAAAAAGCACTTAATGTTAAAGCGTTTGTTAATTTTTTTTGTTGTTCACCTTTTAGTCATTACATTTGTTATAAATACTTACTCCGAAGCCAGTGAAAGTCCATGGGATGTGAGGTCGATGAGAAGCGGGCAAACTATTTTAGTGTTGAAGACCGGAAATGTCACTTATGGCGACACCCTGATGCTTGTTCTTGAAAACAAAAATGGTAAATGCGAGCAGATACAAGAGTCATTTACATTTTATACAACTACTAAAAATACTGAAGTTAAAGCAATAGAGGGCAAAAATATCCCCATTAAATTTAATGAGCATGAACTATATGCAAAAGCATCATATGTTTTTCCTTTTTTATTAGGTCATAGAGTGATGTTTTCAATGGGCTCTTACGAGGTTAATGAGTATTTAGATTATATGTTAAAGTATGAAACTTACTCTATCACGATCGTGGATGAAAATCTTTCGGCAAGAGTAATGCAACCTCATTTAATTAAAAATTTTAAAGCAACAGATTATTTTGATGTTCCTAGTAATAATTGGGATTTAAAAGGAGTAAAAGAAGCAATCATAAAAGCACAAAAGTTATGTTTGGAATATAAAGAAAGTAAAATTTCTTAAAAAACAACGTCTAGAATTCGATACTCGGATATATAAACAAATAAACTTAATTTATTCTCCTAGAAAATATTGGAAGACTAGAAGTAGACTAGAAGTCAGAGAAATATTTAAACAATTTTTTTATATTTATCTGGTTTACCATCTCCGTTTGTATCGGTTGCTGATGCATCAGGTTTTCCATCGAAATCAATATCAACATACCAAATATCCACAATTCCGTCCTCTCCTCTGTCAACTGCAATAATATCTGGCTTACCATCTCCATTAGTGTCAGTTCCAATCATATCTGGTTTACCGTTATGGTTTGAATCTTTAAGCACAAAATCAATTTTTCCATCCCCATCTTCATCAATATAAAAAGTGTCTGGTTTTCCGTCATTGTTGCTGTCAACTTTCTTTGCTACTTTTTTAGTAGTTTTTGGTTTTATTTTTTCAGGTTCTCTTGTTAATGATGAAGATAAACCATTGACAAAATCTACAACTTCTAAAGAGGTCACTGCAAAATTTAAATTTTCTCCTTGAGATTTAAAAGAATTTACCCCGATTAAATTACCATCATTATCAATTAAAGGACCTCCAGAGTTTCCAGTGCTTATTGGTGTTTGAGTTTGAATTATATTAGCCGTATGTTTAGTGTCTTTATAATTCCAATTAAATTTATTTCTTATCTGGCTTATATATCCTTTCGAGTAAGTCCATGAAAAGTTGTTTGGGTGTCCAATTGCATGAACATCTGAACCAACTTCTGGTAAATTTTTGCTTAAGGGAATTTCTTTTACTCTTTCTGGCAGTTTTCCATTAATTTTTACTAACGCCAAATCTCTTATTGCATCATATCCAATAACAGTTCCAGGATAAATATCACTTTTTTCAGGTTTTTTACCTTGATGCTTTATAACAATACCTACTACTTTTGCACCTTGAATAACATGCCAATTAGTAATCACAGCTCCAAGTTCTTTGTTAATAATTGATCCTGAGCCCTGACCTTTCATTTTGTCGTTATAAACTAACACCACACTATCTGAAAAATTTTTGTAAATATTTGTAGAAATTAATCCTCTAGTTTTAGGATTGTTATTTTTTGTCTTTTCTAAAATTTTTAAAGTTCCAATTGGCAAGTTTTCTTTTCCATAGTTTAAAAAACTCTCATTTATTTCTATATCGCCAATTTTTGCTCCACCTCTAGTAAGGTTTTTTAAAAAATTTTCTTTAAATAATGAAATTTCATTTTTATCTGCGTATGATAAGCTTGGAAAAAAAATACATGATAAAGCTATGAGCTTAATTACCAAATTTTTAAAGATTTTATTAATAAGCATAATTTTACTTAATCTATCATCAAATTTACATGCGTCTATCTTTAAATTTAAATTTGAAGACTTAGAAAAAGCTCAAAAATTATACCAAACTGATCCTGAAGCAGCTCATGAAATCCTTGATAAATTAATTATTCATTATGAAAAGAAATCACCAAAAGATTATCCTTGGTTAGGTCACGCTTACGGAGATAAAGCCCAATTTTTATTTGATGAAAACAACCTTAAACAATCCTTAGAATATAGAGAAAAATCTTGTAGTCAGTATCAACGTAAATACAAAAAGGTGAAAGATAATGACAGCGATGGTTCCCTGCTTCACTGTTATTATATGCTTAGTTTAACCTACGATGATCTCAAACTTTTTAAAGAAAGTATAAATATTTCAACTAAGGCTATTTCAATATTTGAAAAATATGATGATTACAAAGTTAATGATTATCACAATTTAACAACATTCAATTATCAGATTTTTCAAAGAGCTAGAGCGTACGAATCTGACTTCCAATACAATAATTCAATTAAAGACTATGAAAGAATATTTAAGTTAAAAAACAATCCAGATAAAGGTAATACACAAGAAATAAAAAATTATATAAGTGCTGCGAGCAGTCTTCAATATATTTATTCAAAAAAAGGTGACACTAAAAATGAGTTTAAATACTTAAAAATTTATTACGAGTCAGTATATAAATTTGCAAGAAATGATCCTTTTATGACCTCGTCGGTAAATGTGTCTATGGGAAATTATTTTAATACAGTTGATAATTCTGAGTCAGCAATAAAACATTTTGATGAAGTTATAAGAATAACAGATGTAAGTATTAAAAATTCTAAACTCTCATATAAAGATCGATCAAAAATTATTTCAACTAAAATGACAGCCATGGTTGCAAAGAATACCGCCCTTGATCGAATAGATCCAAATAATGAAAGAAAGAAAAATTTAGCGTTAAAATTAATTGGAATGAATTCTGAGTTTGAATTATTAGATAAAAGAACTGATGGTTATGAATATTTAGTCAATTATTATTTTAATACTGAGGATTATGAAAATGTAAAGTTGACCTATCAAAAAATTTATAAGCTTTTAGATCAGCAAGTTATCGAGGCTAAAAATATTGAAAAGATAAGTTTTAGAGATCAATGGGTGGGCTTCAAAGTTGCTGACATCAGAAGAACCAAGTTTGATGAAGGATTTAATTATGTATCTTTAAATAAATTTAATGAAGCTATAAACATCGCTGATCAACTAAAAAAATATGAAACCAAAGATGAAGGTGCAGGTGAAATTTACTATAAAGTAGCCTTACTTAATTTATACGGATTATCTCACTCCGGCTTGGGAGATCATAAAAAATCGATAACGAACTATCTTGAAGCTTTAGAGGTTTTAAATAAATCTTTTGAAAAAGATTATGATCAAGAAAACAATATTCTTAATAATTTAGCTTTAGCTTATTTAAATACTGGCGAAAGGGAACTTGCCGTTAAATATATGTCTGAGGTTGGTAAAAGAGAAGAGAAAAGTAATAGGCCTGATATTTTTAAAGTAAATACTTATTCTAATTTAGCTGTAATAATTCCTGATCGAAAAATTGGTAAAGAGTACGCAATAAAGTCTTACAAAGTATATATGAATAATAAGGAGCAATTTAGGAATTCGATGGGATTTATTAATACAGTTTCAATACTTTCGGAGTTCTATGTAGCAGAAAAAAATTACTCTGAAGCTGAGAGGGTTATTATGTCAGGATATGAGTATGCCAAAGTAAATTATCAGAAAAATATTTTAGGATTTAAAGACTATCTATACTTATATGGTGATATTGCTGGTCTGAAAAATAAAGATTATGATACGTGTATTAATTATTCAAAAATAATAATTGATGAATTGATAAAAGTAGATTCAACTTCACAGCAATTAATCAAGCCTCATCTCTTAAAAAACGCATGTCATTCTTTGAAAGGTGAAAAAGATCTTGGATATGATGATCTTTTTAAAGCAATGCTAATAATTCTACAGGA
>JAOHKR010000039.1 GCA_028101445.1 Candidatus Pelagibacter sp.
AAATCAGCAATAAAAGTGTCTTCTGTGTCTCCAGATCTATGAGAAATAATAGTCTTGAAGTTTGCTTTTTTTGCCATTGAAATAACTTCAAGTGTTTCAGTTAAAGTTCCTATTTGGTTTGGCTTTACAAGTATACTATTTGCTGATTTTTCTTTAATGCCTTTGTCGAGACGTTTCGGGTTTGTAACAAATAAGTCGTCACCAACTATTTGAACATTGTTTCCTACAGTGTTAGTAATTTTTTTCCATGCATTCCAATCATCTTCTGCGAAAGGATCTTCTATAGATTTGATGGGATAGTTTGAAGTAAGCTTTTTATAATAATTTATTACATCATCGACTGGTGCAAAACTTTTTGATTGAATTGAATATTCCCCATTTTCGTTAAGCAATTCATTAGCAGCAACATCGAGACATATTACAACGTCTTTGCCTGGTTTTAAATTTGATTTTTCAATAGCTTGGACGATCAATTCTAATGCTTCCTCATTTGTATTAATTGACGGCGCAAAACCACCTTCATCACCCACATTTGTAAGCATTTTTTTTGATTGAAGTAATTTCTTTAAATTTTGAATTACGATAAAACATTTTTCAATAGCATCCATAAAATTATTTGCGGAATCTGGTCTGATCATAAATTCTTGAATATTTAAATCATTATCAGCGTGTGCGCCTCCATTAATAATATTCATTAAAGGAATGGGTAGTGAAAAAGATTTTCCTAAATTTTTAAAAAGAGATTTTTTGTTTGATAACGCTGAACATTTAGCGTTTGCTAAGGATACAGCTAACGTAGCATTTGCCCCTAAATTTGTTTTATTTTCAGTGCCGTCTAGCTTAAGCAAAATGTTATCTAAATTTGATTGATCGTCTGAATTTAAATCTTTTAATTTAGAAGAAATTTTATTGTTAATATTTTCAACTGCATTATTAACACTTTTGCCTAAAAATTTATTCTTATTTTGATCTCTCAATTCATGAGCTTCGAATGCACCTGTTGATGCACCAGATGGGGAAATTGCTGTTGCTGATATGCCGTTATCTAAGAAAACTTCAGCTTCAACAGTAGGGTTTCCTCTACTATCAAAAACCTGTCTACCTTTAACACTTTTGATTTTTGCCATTATTTTTATTTAATTAACTTATCAATTTCAGTTAATTTTTTTAACAAAGCTTTAACCTCATTTAAAGGTACCATATTTGGTCCATCTGATGGTGCGTTATCGGGATCCTCGTGCGTTTCCATAAAAATTGCACCAACGCCAACTGCTATAGCTGCTCGGGCTAAGTAAGGTACAAATTCTCTTTGGCCTCCGCTCTTTTCACCCATACCACCAGGTTGTTGAACTGAATGTGTTGCATCAAACACAATAGGAAAACCAAACTTAGCCATTATAGGTAAAGCTCTCATATCTGATACAAGGGTATTATATCCAAAACTTGCTCCTCGTTCAGTTATTAAAATATTTTTATTTCCCGACTCTTCAATCTTTTTAATTACATTTGCCATATCCCATGGTGCTAAGAATTGACCTTTTTTTACATTAATAATTTTTCCAGTCTTAGCTGCAGCGATTAATAAATCCGTTTGACGACATAAGAAAGCTGGAATTTGTAAAACATCAACATAATCTTTTACCATCGAACATTGTTCAGCTGTATGAACGTCAGTCAAAACTGGTAAACCAACTTCTTTTCTAATTTTATCAAAAATTGGTAAGGATTTTTCTAAACCCATCCCTCTTTTTCCTTTAAGGCTTGTTCTGTTAGCTTTATCAAAAGATGTTTTGTAAATTAAATTAATTCCTAATTCACTCGTGATTTTTTTTAGCTCAGTAGAAATTTTAATAGCGTGTGCTTCATTTTCAAGTTGACAAGGTCCTGCAATTAACGTGAACGGATTGTCGTTGGAAATTTCAAAATTTGCACATTTTACTTTATGATTTATCATTATTTATTTGAATTAATTTTTGCAGCTTTAATAAATGAAGAGAATAAAGGATGTGGAGCTAAAGGTCTAGATTTAAATTCAGGATGAAACTGAACTCCAATAAACCAAGGGTGGCTTTTTAGCTCAATTACTTCTGGTAATTTATTGTCTGGTGATAAACCTGAGAAAATCATTCCTTTTCTTTCAAAATCATCTTTAAAATTAATATTAACCTCGTACCTATGACGATGTCTTTCGTTTATGTTAGGAGATTTATATATTTTTCTAATAAGCGTATCCTTTGTAAGTTTTGCTTCATAACTT
This sequence comes from Candidatus Pelagibacter sp., assembly GCA_028101445.1. Next base: position 2,258 of record JAOHKR010000039.1, read on the forward strand.
CCCAATCTCATTGTGCCACCTAAATCTTTATCAGTTCCTTTCATAAGTTTTCCGTCTTTTACCCATTCGCTCATTAATCCTACTACTGAAGCTTTTGAAGAACCAAATTCACTAGATGAAGCATTATTAATATTTAATTTATTTCTAGCAAATTCAATTACTGCCATTTGCATTCCAAAACAAATTCCTAAAAAAGGAATTTTATTTTTTCTAGCATATTTAATTGCTGCTATTTTTCCTTCTGTGCCTCTTTTTCCAAAGCCACCAGGAATTAGTATTCCTGAAACACTTTTTAATTTATTTTGTATTTCACTTGATTTTAGATAATCAGATTCAATTCTTATTAAATTAACTTTTAAATTATTTGCTATGCCTCCATGTGTTAAAGCTTCATCAAGTGATTTATAGGCATCCTTTAGTTCTACGTATTTACCAATAATTGCTATGTTAACTTTGTTTCTTGTGTTTAAAACTAATTTAGTAATTTTTTTCCAAGGTTTTAAATCAACTTTTTTCTTAGATTTGATCTTAAAAAATTTTAGTACCCTTTCATCTAATTTTTCCTTATTAAAACTGATCGGAGCCTCATAAATTGTTTTTACATCAACTGTTTCAATAACATCATCAATTGAAACGTTACAAAATAAAGAAATTTTCTTCCTTTGGTCCAACGGAATAGATCTTTCTGATCTGCAGATAATTATATCTGGCTGGACACCAATACTTCTAAGTTCTTTTACAGAGTGTTGAGTGGGTTTTGTTTTAATTTCATCAGAAGCCTTCATGTAAGGAACTAAAGTTAAATGAATAAATAAAGTGTTTTTCCTTCCATGTTCATTTGAAAATTGTCTTATAGCTTCTAAAAAAGGTAAACTTTCTATATCACCAACGGTTCCTCCAATTTCACAAATAACAAAATCTTCTTTAGAAACATCGTGCTTTATAAATTCTTTTATTCTATCCGTAATGTGAGGAATAACTTGTACTGTTTTACCTAAATACTTTCCTTGACGTTCTCTTTTCAACACATCGTTATAAATTCTACCAGTTGTTATATTGTCAGATTTTTTTGCAGATATACCAGAAAATCTTTCATAGTGACCTAAATCTAAATCCGTTTCTGCTCCATCATCAGTTACAAAAACCTCTCCATGCTGAAAAGGACTCATTGTTCCCGGATCAATATTTAAATATGGATCAAGTTTTCTAATCCTAACTTTGTATCCTCTTGATTGTAGGAGATAAGCTAGTGAAGCTGATGATAAACCTTTACCTAAAGATGAAACCACGCCGCCAGTTACGAATATGTATCGCGCCATGGAAGTATGTTATACTTTATATTTTGCTAATTACAAAGTCTTAATTATTTAGTCTGAGGTATCTGTGGAAGATTTGAATTTTCTTCTTCTTCTTTTTCTAAAACTGATTGAGTTTCACGAAGCTCATCTCTTGAAATTGCAACAATGGCTATACTACAAACAATAAATAAAGTAGCAATAATAGCTGTAAACTTAGTTAAGAACGTACCCATGCTTCTCGCTGTCGTGAAATTATCTTGTGAAACACCTAAACCTAATGCGCCTCCCTCTGATCTCTGCAAAAGAATAGAAATGATTAAAATAACAGCAAGAATTATATTAACAAAAACTAGTAAGTTTTCCATGGTGTTTATCTATAGTAATTTTTTATTATATCAATAAATTTTT
>JAOHKR010000004.1 GCA_028101445.1 Candidatus Pelagibacter sp.
TCCACGTTTTCTTCTACCTCTTGCTTCACTTCCAGGTTCAGCTCTAAAATTAGGATCTATTAATCGTTGAATAGCATTCCATTTTGATCTGTCTTCACTACCTACAAAGCTTAATGCAGAACCTTCTGCTCCCGCTCTCGCTGTTCTTCCAATTCTATGTATAAAATCTTCGGCAACTTGAGGTAAGTCAAAATTAATTACATGTTTAATAGAAGAGACACTCAATCCTCTGGCTGCAACATCCGTGGCTATCAATATTCTAAAGTGATTATTCCTAAATGCTTTTATTACTCTGTCTCTTTTGTTTTGTCTTAAATTTCCGTGGAGCGCATCACAATCATGGTCGTCATATTTAAGACGTTTAACCATTTTTTCTGCATTTCTTCTCGTTTTAACAAAAACTAAAATAGCTCCTTTTCGAGTATAAATTTCTTTAATCAATTGATTATATTTATCACCATCTTTTACTCTAAGAACTTCTTGTTTAATTTTTGCTATAGGAGTTGTTGTAGATCCAACAGAAATTCTCTCTGGGTTTGTTAAATAATTTTCTGATAATTTAAGAACTTCTCTAGGTAAAGTTGCAGAAAATAATAGTGTTTGTCTTTTTTTAGGAATTGTTTTTAATATTTGATTTATTTGAGGTGCAAAACCTTGGTCTAACATCCTGTCTGCCTCATCCAGGGCAACAAAACTTGTATTATTTAATTTTAAAGAATTTCTTTTCAAGTGATCATTTATTCTACCCGGTGTTCCTACAATTAATCTAGGATTTCTTTTAAGTGAATTTAATTGTTTAACCATAGATTGTCCGCCAACTAATTGTGCTGTTCTAATATTTCCTCTACCAACTAGATTGTTTACTTCTTGAAACACTTGCTGAGCAAGTTCTCTTGTAGGTGTTATTATTAAAGCCGCTTCTTTTTTGGTTTTAAGAAGAAAATTAATTATTGGTATACCGAATGCTAATGTTTTTCCTGTTCCAGTTTGAGCTGTTCCAAGAATATCTTTTCCTGCTAGAGCAACAGGAATAGCTTGAGCTTGTATTGGTGTTGGAGTTTTATAATTAAGCTTAGCGATAGAGTCCATTAAGGTCTGCTCTAATTTTAGTGATAAAAAATCTTCCATATAATATCTAAATTTAAGTGAGTTAGATAATACTGGCTTTATACCTTAGGTTGAACGTTTACAAGGTTTTGTTATGATTAGAAGTGAAAAAAAGAAAGAAAAGAAAGAGCTTTAGACTTAAAATGAAAAGAAGAAGACAAAAAAGGAATACAAAGGGTATTTTAAAAATAATTAAAACAGGAAATAAAAATGTCAAAAAGATATAGCGGCAAAAGCTTTAAAGACTCTAGTATAATGAAAAAAGCAAAATTAACCTTAAAAGAAAAACGTAAGTTAAAAAAAGAAAAAAAGAAAAAATAATGTGTGGACGTTATAAAATCTCAAAACCAGTGAGCAAAACTGTAGATCTTGTTAAAACTAATATTAAAGTTGAGGATACAGATAACTACAATGCTCACCCTTCTCAGAAATTACCAATTATTAAATCTTATACGAACGGTAAGGCACTTGAATTATGTGAATGGGGTCTTGTACCTGGATGGTCTAAAAAATTAGAAAAATTTTCTCCACTTATAAATGCTAGAAAAGAAACTTTAATGGAGAAAGTAACATTTAAGAATTTAATACAAACATCAAGATGTGTTGTTCCTGCAGATGGGTATTATGAATGGAAGAGAGAAGATAAATCTAAAGTTCCTTATTATTTCACTAAGGAGGATGATGAAATAATGTTTTTTGCTGCAATTCATCAAAATAATCAATTTTGTATAATCACAAGAGAAGCCACCGAAAAAGTAAGTGCTATACATCACAGAGAACCTCTGATCATCAACCAAAGTCAAATCAATAATTATTTAAATGTAAAAAAAGATGCAATGGAAATCCTGAACTCTATTAAACCTCCCGCACTAAAATTTCATGAAATTAGTAAAGACGTAAATAATCCTGTTAACAATGATCCTGCTTTAATAAAGCCTGTTAATTAAATGACTAATATTTCAATTACTAATAGCAAAAATAATGTTGGCGCCTACATCAATGATATTAATCTTAAAAATTTAGATCAAGATAAAGCGGAAGAAATCAAAACAGCTTTAAATCAATTTGGTGTTATTTTTATAAAAAAACAAAATTTAAATCCTGAATCTTATCAAAACTTTGCAAAATCCATTGGTCAACCAGTAGTCTATCCCCGATTGAAAGGATTGGATAAAAAATTCCCTTTTATTAATGTTATTGAAAGAAAACCTGATGATAAAAATTTGAGTTTTGGTTCAAGTTGGCTTCATCAAGACACAAGTTATTTAGCAAACGATAGACCAAGGTATACAATGCTAATGGGAATAGAAATTCCAGATGGACAAGGTAACACTATTTTTTCATCGGGATTTAATGCTTATGAAAAACTTCCAAATGAAATTAAAGATAAAATTAAAGATGCTACAGGTATTTTCTCATCTGCAGGTCCTATCTCAGTAACAAGACTTGAAAGAGAAAAAGAAATGGGAATAAAGTCGTCTGAAAGTATGGAAGCAGAACACCCCATTGTAAAAACGGTCAATGGTAAGAAAACTTTATATGTCTCTCCAGGTCATTTAATGAAAATTAAAAACGTTAAAGAAGAAGATGCTAATTACCTAAAAAATTATTTAATAGAGCATGTAAATAAGGAAGAGTTCATCTTCTCATACGAATGGTCAAAAGGAGATATTTGTCTTTGGGATAACTTAAGTATTTTGCATATGGCTAGTGAAATAAAAAACTGCAAAAGAATTATGCATAGAATTACAATTAAGTAATTACTTTTTTAAAATTGTAAGGTGGCCCATTTTTCTTTTATCTTTAATTTCTTTCTTTCCATAATCAAAGAAAAACTCATTTTCATTAAAATTTTTTAATCTATATTCTTCTATTTCTTTTCCTAAAATATTTATCATTTCAGCAGCCTTAGAATTTTTTCCAACAGATATAATTTCTAGGTTGCACACTGCTCTCACATGGCCTTCAAATTGACTTATATTAAAAGCATTAATTGTAAGATGACCAGAATTATGAACACGTGGAGCAATCTCGTTTAATAAAAGATCATTGTTTTTATTTATAAAATACTCAACAGTCATTGTTCCTACATAATTAAGACTTTCAGCAATTTTTTTTGCATTGTCTAAAGCTTCCTTAAAAATTTTATCATTTATTTCTGCAGGAATTTTAGAGTGTTTTAAAATTTGATCCTTGTGCATATTCTCAATTGGCTCATAAATTGACATAGCTCCATTTTGATATCTTGTAAGAATAACTGAAATCTCTTTCATTAAATCAACTTTTTTTTCTAAAATATAGTCAGCTGTAAAACACCATTCTTTTTTTATATCATCCAAAGAATTCAAAACAAATTGGCCACGCCCATCATATCCAAGTGTATTTGTTTTCAAAATTCCAGGTAACAAATTTTCATTTTTTGAAACATCCTCTAATTTTTCTATGAAAGCCCATTCCGTTGTTTGAATACCTAGATCGTTCACAAAGGATTTTTCTAATTTTCTATTTTGAATAATCTTATTGATATCGGGGTTAGGATAGACTTTTTTTTCTTTATCTATGATCTTTAATATATTTATAGGAATATTCTCAAACTCAAAAGTAACAACATCTACACTTTTTATAAAATCTTTTATCTTATTTTGATCATCATATTTAGAATATATAAATTGATCACAATAATTTTGTGCAGGTCCTTGTTCATCATCAGATATAACTACCGTTTTTACATTAAGCTTTTTTGCAGCTTGGCAGAGCATTGATCCTAATTGACCTGAGCCTATGATGCCTAAAGTGATGTCCGACATTAACTATTTAGGTCTTTTTTTTATGGATTGTGTTTGTATACGTCTCCATTTTTCTAAATTAGATTTTACTTTTTCATCAAAATTACCAATAATTGATGCAGCAAGTATTCCAGCATTAAAAGCTCCATCGATAGCAAGGCATCCTATTGGAACACCTTTGGGCATCTGAGCCATTGAAAGTAAACTATCTAAACCTTTTAATTTTTTAGTTTCCATTGGGACACCTAAAACAGGCAATGTTGTTAAAGATGCCACCATGCCTGCTAAATGTGCTGCTCCACCTGCGCCCGCTACAATAACGCCAAATCCATTTTTTTCTGCTTTCTCGGCAAAATCGAACATTCTTTTTGGAGTTCTGTGAGCACTAACTATTAAAACTTGAAATTTAACTTTAAGAATTTTTAGAATTTTTTCACAATCTTTCATTATGGGGTGATCTGACTGAGATCCCATTATTATTGCTACTTTATTTTTTTTTTTATTGAGTTTCACAAATTAATTTAACAATTATTGATATAAAAACAATGGCTTAATAAAAATTAAGCCATGTGTTGTTGTGGAGGGAAGATTATGATCTAGCTCTAAAAAGCAAAGCTTTTGGTGAGTTTTGGAGCTCAAAAAGAGAAATTTTTTTATGTTTTTTATTGTTTTTTTTAATTTTATTTTGTCTAGATGTTTTTAATTTCATTATTCCTTTTTAAATTAATTTTCCAAGTTTAAGTAATGCTTAATTTGCAAACTTAATATGTTTATAATAATGAAATTAGGCGAAGATTTGTCAGTTGTTGGTCAACTTTATATTTTTTCTAATAAATCTTTAGGGAGTTTGTTAATCGACCCATTGCTGTCTACTACAGCAAGCTCAACCTGAGCTGTAACAAGTATTTCTTTTTCTCTTTTAACTTCTTGAATTAAATTTAGTCTTACTGGTGTCTTTTTAAAAATATGGGTGCAAACATCAAGATTATCTTCGAAATTGGCTGATTTATGGTATTTAACATTACATTCTCGAACAACAAAAATGGCGTTAAAGTCATCTTTAAGGTTTTTATGATTAAGTTTTAAACGGTCATAAATCATTTCAGTTCTAGCCCGTTCTATAAAATGTAAATATTTTGCATAATAAACAATACCTCCTGCATCAGTGTCTTCATAGTAAACTTTAGTTTTGTAAGTGTGAAAATTAGCCATATTAAAAACATATGCTTAATGATCTTATATTTCAATAAAGTAAAAAATCTTTTTTTTGTCTAATTTATGCCAATCAAAGCACAGACTTCATTATTAAATTTAACATATGAAAACATTATCTATTATATCTTTATTATTTTTATTAACGAATTGTGCTGGTGGACAAATGTCTAGCATGAAATTTGGTAAGCGTTGTACGGTATCTGATGCAAATCAACTTCAAGAAAGCTCATATGTATGGTTTGTAAGTAAAGATGCTATCCAGGATTTTGATAAAAGAATAAATCATTCTAATTGTTTAGATAGCTAAATAATTATTTTAAAATAATTAAATTATGATAATAAGGGGTATGAATTTACCCCTTATTATTGCTTGCATTATCATCATGTTAGCTCTAATAATCTTTCCTTTACTTGTTTCCCACAGGGCAGAAAAACAAGACAGCTTAAAATCAGAGGATAAAGTTAATTTAAGTGAATGGGAAAAAATTAAGAAATATGGTGAAAAAATTAATAAGAAAAATAGAGAAAAATAAATAAAATTTAAATGTTTAAATATGTAATTTTATTCTCTATCTCTGTTTTTTTTGTAACAAATTTATATTCAATGGAAAAAAAACCTTATCATCATTTACCTGACGGTACTTTCAGAAACCCTGAGGGATCCCCAAAACGTGACTCAAATGTTAAATGGTCATACAAAATTTTTAATGCTGAGAGAAAAAAAATAAAAATTGATTTTCCGAAAGATCACATTGTGCCTCGAGATAAAGTGCTTAAAGATCTTCATCAAAACAAAGATAGTGACTATATTGTTTGGATTGGCCATGCTACTTTTCTTATTAAATTAGGTGATACTACGATTATTACAGATCCGGTATTTTCAAAAAATACTGGTCCATTAACTTTTGGACCTAAAAGATATGTGGACCCTGCAATAAAATTAGATGAAGTTCCAAAAACTGATTTATTGTTGCTTACACATAACCACTATGACCATCTTGATGCTAGCGCTATTAGAAATTTCCCTCATAAAAATACAAAAGTTTTATTGCCATTAAAATTATCAAAATATTTTAAAAGATTTAAAGATGTAAATGAACTTGACTGGTATGATGAAATTCAAGTTAATAAAGATATTAAAGTAACACTATTACCTGCTGTACATTGGTCAAAAAGAAGTTTGTGGGACACAAATAAAACACTTTGGGGGAACTTCTTAATTGAATACAAAGGAAAAAAAATACTATTTGCATCTGACACAGGGTACGGAAATATTTATAAAGAACTAGGAAATAAATATGGTCCTATTGATGTTACTTTTATAAATATTGGTGCTTATAATTTCTATCCAATGATGCCCGTAAAAGATAAATCTATTTATCACACAAATCCCGAAGAAGCGTTACAAATCGGTAAAGATCTTAATAGTAAAAAAGTTGTAGGAATGCACTGGGGAACAGTTGTTTTATCATTAGAACCAATTATGGAACCTCCAAAGAGATTCAAAGACTCCGCCAAGAATTTTGGTTATTCAAAAGATGATGCAATAATTTTTAAAATAGGTGAATTAAAAAAATTAAAAGAAATAATTAATTAACTTTTCTTTTATTTCTTTCATTATCTAATAATTTTGTTAATGCATCTACCATAACGTCTGAGGCTTTGAATATCTCATTAGATTGAAATTCATAAGTCATATTTTTTTCTGGATTAGATTTATCTTCAATAATTATACCTTCGTCTGGAGAGTTATTTTTAATGTAGATTAAAATTAACCAATCTTCTTCTATGCTATCGTCCCATTTAATATAAATTTCTCCTGTTTCAAATCTTTTATCAATACATCTAATAATACTTAAATATTTAGGTATATATTTTTTATTTAATTGAAAACACAAACTGTGTGCTGATCTGTAAAAACTCTCTAGCGCATACTCAATTTTCTGACGTTCTTCATTATAAATTCTCTCTTTTTCAAGTAAGGTTGCTTTGTCATCCGTGTCTTCAACTGTTATTCCAAGGCTCGCTACTCTTTCTCTAATAGCTTCATTAATTTTTTGTTCTCTAAGTGATTTGTATTTTTCTTTAATTTTATCAATACGCTGTTGGACTTCTTCGTAAGATTCTCTTTGTTGGCTTAGAACGTATTTTTCAAGACTTTTAATCTCTAATGCTTCTCTTTTCCTAAACTGATCTATTTTTTTCTCTAATTTAATTTGTTCTAAAAAATTTCTTTGCTTTTCTGCTCTTTCTTTTCGTAACTCAGCTTGTTCCAGTCTTATAAATTTTTGTAACTCTAATTTTCTCTCTTTTTCTAACTTTTGTTCTTCTTTGAGTTCAGTTTTTTTTGCTTGTAAAGCGATCTCACCTTCAAGAATGAATTTTCTTTGGGCTTCTTTTTTTTCGTTTTCCATTTGCTTTATTTTAAGTAGTTTTTGTTTTTCTCTCTCTTCTATTATTACTTTCTTAATTAATGAAACTTTGTTTGAAATGCCATTAAAAAAATTTTGTAAAGATTGATCAAGATTAAAATTAAATCTTACTAAAGATTTAAGTTTATCATTTAACTTTAAAAAACCTGAAACAATAGCTCTTGTTCTTTGATTTGATTTTTTAGTTTTTATTTTTGGTTTTTTTATTTTATTTCTAAACTTGCGTTTAGTTTTTTTTATTATTTTTTTTTGTTTTTTTTTGGACCTAGGTTTTTTATTGACTAGCTTTTTTCTCTTATTTTTTAATGTTTTAACAGAACGTTTTTGAAATTTTTGGTTTTTCTTTTTTAAAGAATTTTTTTTCTTTTTTTTCATACCTGATTCTTTTTTAAATATCAGGTTTTATAGATATAATCCCGTGTTCTATGAGCTGATTGAAAGTTCTTCACAATTTGTAATTGAAAAACAACTAAGTCTCTATATCTAAAAGCTGCAGCACAACTTGCCATATAAAATTCCCACATTTTAACAAATTTTTCATCAAATAAATCTTTAACCTCTCTCTTTTTATCTAAGAATCTTTCCAGCCAACTTTCTAAAGTTTTATCGTAGTGCCTAATAAGCGTCTCAGTATCAGACACTATTAGTCCTGTTTTTTCTATTGGGGATATGATTTGACTAAAAGAAGGGCATGTTCCTCCTGGAAAAATATATTTATTAATAAATTTGTTTGGCGGTGATGGGCTGTCAACTACACCTATTGTATGTAATAAAAATAGTCCATCATCTTTTAAAAGCTTATTCATTGTTTTAAAAAAAATTTTGTAAAATTTTTTACCCACATGTTCAAACATTCCTACAGAATAAATTCTATCGTAATGTCCTTTTGCTTCTCTATAATCAACAAGCTCGAATTTTACCTGATTATCCAGACCAAGTTCTTTTGCTTTTTCCTGACAATATTTAATTTGATTTTTGCTTAAGGAAATTCCAGTTACTTCACATTTTTTTTGTTTAGCAATTTCGAAAGCCATTCCTCCCCATCCACAACCAACTTCTAAAATTTTTTGACCTTCTTGGATGTCTAGTTTTTTTACAATATGGTCAATTTTATTTTGTTGTGCTTCTTCAAGTGTTTTTGTATTTTCTTTCCAATAAGCACAAGAATAAAGTCGGTGTTTTGTATCTAAAAAGATATCGTAAAGTTTTTCTCCTCTATCGCCTCCAATATCATAGTGGTGTTCTATATTTTTTTTAGATTTTCCAGGAAAGTTAAAATTAGTTAGATATCTATAAATTTGATAAATTTTTTTTGTTATTGCACTAGCAGTAGAAACTTCTTCTCTTCCAAGATTCTCTATTAAATCCATTAAAAACTCTTTTAGAGATGCATTTTCAATTATAATCTCACCTCTCATATAAGCTTCTGGAAATTCAAGTTCTGGATTAACTAAAAGTTTCCATTTAAGATTTTCTTTTAAAAGATTAATTGTAATCGGTTTATCTTTTCTTGGATTGCCACAAATATATTTTTGTCCTTTTGAGTCTATTAAAATAATTCCACTTTTTTTATAAATTTTTGTAAATATTCTTGCTAAAATCATAAATTAAGCTGCTAAGTTTTTTTCAAAAGTAAAGTTAAGAGTATTCAATTTATCGATCAGCTCTTTTTGTTTTTCCTCCGTTAATAAAATTAAAGGTGGTAAAATATTTTTAAACTTTTTATCTCTAGTGGCCAGAAAACTATGTAAAGCTGATATTAGATTATATTGATCAAATGTTTCCCTAACGTTAATTAATTGATCATTTTTTATTTGAGTTTTTTTAGTTTCAAAATCATCAAAAACTTTTCTTGCTAAAGAATGAGTTACATTTGTTACTGCTGAGATGCAGCCAGAACAACCAAGTTCTAATCCTTTTAAAAGTTTTGCTTCAGATCCTGGAAACATTAAAAAATTAGGTAATTTCAAGTTTTCAAATAGATTGTATGAGGAATCTTTACATCCAATAATATTGTTAGGAAAATTTTTTACAAGTTTAGTAACAGCCTCTGCTGAAAATTTATATCCACTTAATTTTTCAAAATTATATAAAATTATTTTTATTTTTGGTAATGCTTTAATTAATTTTGAGTAAAAATCAAAAACACCTTCGTCAGTATTTCCTTTATAGTAAGCTGGTGGCATTATAAGAAATTCTTTAAAATTATATTCCATAGCATATCTTGCTAAATCAATATTTTCATTTAGTGAGTTGCTTCCTGTTCCTATAAAAAATTGTTTTCTTAGTTTGTGACTAGCTATCTTGGCTATGAGTTCTTTTTTTTCAGATGTTGATATAAGTTGACTTTGCCCTGTTGAACCAAAAAAGAAAACTCCATGTAAACCATTTTTTATAGCATCGCTAGCATGAGATATTGTTGCCTCCACATTTAATGTAGCGTTAGTATTAATAACGCTTAAACCCGCAGCATATACTCCTTTTTTAATCATAATCTTACCTAATTTATTTTGTCTAAGTTATATTAATAAAAATAAAAATGAAAGTTTTAGTAATACAACCAAAAATAGGGATGGGAGATATGGTTATTTATTTGCCATATATTCATGCTATTTCTAAAAAATATCAAACTCCTGTATCAATTTTAGTAAAGGATAATTCTCGCGCAAAACACTTACTCGTGGATGACAAACATATTGATGAAATAATTATTTTAGATAGATCTAAAAACAATAAAGGAAGCCACGATGGTTTATCTGGTTTTTTAAAATTGAGTAAAGAGCTAAAACAACGTCAATTTGATAAAGTTTTTATTTATAATGGATCTTTAAGATATTTATTAATTTCAAAATTAGCAGGAATAAAAAGTATTTCTCAATATCCTTTATTTAGAAAAAAAGACAATATTGTAACGTCGGCTAAAATATTCACTGAAAATGAATTAAGCAACATAGTGTCTACACAACCTGAACTTCAGATAAATAATGAAAAAAACATGATGGTTAAAAACAAATTATCTAAAAATACAAAGCATATATGTCTAGGTATTTCTGCTAGTGGCCCTACAAAGCGATGGCATATTAAAAACTTTATTAAATTATGTGTTCAAATTAATGAAAAAAAACCATCAAAATTTTATCTAGCGGCAGGTCTTAATGATCAAGATTTAATTCAGGAAGTTTTAAATTCTAAAATAGGTAAAAATTGTATTTCTTTTAAAGATTTAAAAATTAACGAAACGCTTCCTATAATTAAAAACTGTGATCTTTATATTGGAAATGACACTGGCTGGCTGCACATTGCATCCGCATTGGGCATTAAATGTATCGCTCTATTCATGGATAGCCCTGTTCAAGCTTATGGTAAATACTCTAACAATATACATGTTATTATTCCTGAAGGTGAAACTGAAGAAACTACTACTCATGATACTTTAGGGGCTGAAAAAATATCTTTTGAAAAAGTTTTTGATAAATCTATTAAATTAATAAATTAAGCAAAATCAGATTTTAAAATTTTCTCTTTAGCCTCATTAACCAATTGGCTTAATCTTTCTGTTTTTATATCCCTATTCATATCAGGATGTATTTTTTTCTGAAGCTGGTTAACCGCCTTCAAAACTTCTTCTTGGGAACATCCTTTTTTTAAACCTAATAGTTTATAAGCTTCATCAATAGAAATATTAGATGAACCTTGGGCCTGTCCGAAATTTCCTTGTGAGAATCTACCAGAATTTTTTAAGTATTGGATTAGTCTCCATAATTGAAGAACTTGAAGGGCTGTTAAACCTTTAATTTTTAAACCACTTAAAATAACGAACAAAAAAGGCAAAGAAAAAATATACTTGCCACCTATAGTGAGTATTGTTGCCAATATTAACGAAAGATAAACTGTGAATTTTTTTATGTGCGTTACGATCTTTTTAGAACTAGTACGTGCAAACCAGTTTAAAAATAAATAAACAATGACAAAGATGCATATTCCTAATAAAAACAAATTCATATAATTTCCTACTATGAATATACCAAATCTAAAAAAAATAAAGAGTGAGAAAAAGTATCACAATATTATCGTAAAAGATGAGTATGCCTGGGTAGACCAGCCTGATATTCTTGAAGTTTTAAAAGATGCAAATAAATTAAATCCAGAGGTAAAAGACTATATTAATGCTAATAACAAAATCACTGATGAATATTTTAATGATACAAAACTTCTGCAAAAAAGTTTATTTACAGAAATTAAATCTAAAATCAAACTTGATGACACTTCCTTAAAGTTTAAAGACAAGAAATATTATTATTGGGCTAAAACTGAGGCAAAAGGAAATTATGGTAAAAAAATTAGACAATTAATTGATGGTTCAAAACCGGAAGAAATATACTTTGATGGAGATGTAGAAAAAAAAAATTATGGATCAGAATATTTTGGTATCGGATCGGTAAGCATATCTCACTGTGATAGGTACATGGCTTACTCTTTAGATCTCAAAGGTTCGGAGTATTATACAATTTACCTTAGAGATTTAGACGCCAATAAAAATGAAAAAGATATTATTGAAAATACTAGCGGTGGAATCACTTGGTCACTAGACAGTAAAAGTTTTTTTTATTCAAAACTGGATAAGTTCCACAGGCCTAGACAAATCTTCAAACACATTTTAGGCACGACAGTTAAAGAAGATAAACTAATATTCGAAGAAAAAGACGAAACATTTACATGCTCTATTAGCCTTTCTTCAGATGAAAATTTCTTTGTCATTTCAACGTCTGATCATATTACAACCGAAGAACATTTCTTTCCCTCCAATACGAACGAAATAAAACCAGTTTTATTTCAAAAGAGAGTAAAAGATATTCGATACTCTATCGATTCCTGGAAAGGATTTTTTTATGTTCACACGAATGAAGATGCTAGAGATTATAAGATTTTAAAGTGTAAGGTTGACCAGATTGATAAATTAGAAATTTTTATACCTGCTAAAAAAGAAACAGTTATTGGTGGTCTTGATTTTCTAGATGAATATATTTTAAGAGGTGAAAAATCTGACGCTATTCCTAAATTATATGTAAGAAATATTAAAACAAACCATGAAGAAGAAATAAAAATTTCAGATGAAGCTATTGGTGTTCCCGGAGCTTCTTTAATGCAAAAAAATACAAATACTACAAAAATCAGAGTGGGCTGGGAAAGCATGGCTACTCCAGGCAAAATTTATGAATATGACATTATCACTAAAGAAAAAAAATTAGTAAAAGAAACTGAAATTCCATCAGGACATGATCCGGATAAATATGTTGTCGAACGTATAAAAGCAAAATCTCACGATGGGAGAATGATACCCATCAGTTTAGTAAGATTAAAAAACTCTAAACAAGATGGAAAATCTAAAGTTTTACTTTATGCTTACGGAGCTTACAAACATAGTGTTTCTCCTTCTTTTAGTGCTTCAAGATTTTGTTTGGTTGATCGGGGAATCACCTTTGCAATTGCCCATATTCGAGGTGGTGGTGATCTTGGTGATGTATGGCATGAAGAAGGTAAAAAAAAATTAAAAAAAAATACTTTCTTAGATTACATCGCTTGTGCAAATCATTTAATTGAACAACGTTATACTAGCAAAGGTGGTATTTGTTTTTATGGTGGTTCGGCCGGAGGTCTTACTGGTGGCGCCGTTGCAAATATGGCTCCAGATTTATTTTTTTCTATGTTACTTCTTGTTCCATTTGTTGACACGATGACAACTATGCTTAACGAAAAATTACCCTTAACACCTGCTGAATGGGAATTGTGGGGAAACCCTATAAAGAATAAAGATTACTTTGAATATATTCTTTCCTACGCACCATATAATAATATTGAAAAGAAAGATTATCCTCCAATGCTTATTACTACTTCTTTGTTTGATAATCGTGTTCTTTATTCGGAACCTGTAAAATATATTGCTAAACTCAGAGAAATCAAAACAGACAGCAACACTCAATTACTGAAATGTAAAATGGAGGCAGCAGGTCATGGTGGTATGAGTGGTAGAGATAATGCTATTACAGAACTAGCAGAAGAATATTCATTTATTTTAAAAACAGCAAAAATTTTAAATTAAATCCTCTCAAATATTATCAAAAAAATACCCTGCTAGATTTATTCCTGTTAAATCGTAATAAGTTTTTAAGCCTGTAGGACTAGTTACATTAATATCACCAATTAATTTACCATTAATAAAATCAATACCTGCAAAATAGATGTTTGATTTTTTAAGTTCACTTGCAACAAATTTACTAATTTTTAATTCGTAGGGGGTAATCTTAATTTCTTTTGCTTTAGCACCTTTGCTCATATTAGATAAAATGCTTCCTAATTTTGGTACCCTTGAAATACCACCTTTAACTTTACCATTAATAATAAATATTCGTTTATCTCCTTTTGATATTTGTGGAATAAACTTTTGAAACATCAAATGACTATACTTTTTAATATACTTTAAGATTTTTTCTTTATGAAATTTATTTAATAACTTAACATCATTACCACTATAACTTTCAATAGGTTTGATAACTACTTTTTTATTTTTATTAAAAAATTTTTTTATTTCATCTAAGTCTTCGCTTATCAAGGTTGGAGGCATAAATTTAATCAATCTAAGTGAAAAAAGTTTTTCTGGAACCTCTCTTAAAGCTTTCGGGTTATTAATAATTTTCAATTTTTTAGCGATATTTTCTAAGATAAATGTTGTGTTTATATATTGTTGATTAAATGGAGGCTCATTTCTAATTAACAACACTTTTGCTTTAACCAAATTCAAGACGCTTTTATTGAGAATTTTTATTGGATTTTTTAAATTATCTTGAAGCTTCAGTATGCTACATCGGGCAATTGCTTTTCCATCTTTAAAACTTAAGTCTTTTGGTTCATAATAATAAATATCGTAATTTCTTCTTTGAGCTTCTAAACCTAGAAAAAAAGAGGTATCGGTTTTAATATTAATTCTTTTTAAGCTAGAACCCTGAATAGCTAAAATTTTCTTTTTCATTTTTAAAAAAATCTAAATTTTTAGTTTTGTTATATTGCTCAAGTAATAACTGAGCTCTATTTTTCTTATTCGCAACAACATTTTGAACATGTTTTAAATATACTGTTTCATCATTACCTTTAGAATTTATTTTTTTTCTATTTATTAAGCCCTGTTTAGCTAACTTTAAAAATATAGCACCCCATTCATGTAATTTCTTTCCTTCTAGCTCTGCCTCAAGACCTTTTTGAGGAGATTCTAAATAAGCATTCATAACGTTTTCTTTTTTCCATTTCATTATAATTTCAAAAGCTTCATCAAGTGCATTATAAAATAAACCAGTAAAAAATGCTGGACCATCACATAAACATTGCCAGTCACATGCATCAAGAGATCGGACTTCAATATATTGTTTTAATCTTACTTCTGTAAAGATTGTTGCGAGATGTGTTTCAAAATCTTTTAAATTTGCTTCATCTTTAAGATTGGAAAAATTTCCTAAAATAAAATCTTTAAAAGATTGACCATTAGGTTCTACATAATTATTTCTTATAGCAAAAAGAATTGGGTATTCAATTATATGATCAAAATATTTTTCGAATGTCATTTTTTCAAAAGCAATCGGCATTATTCCTCCTCTAGCCGTATTTTGCCAAACTTTATTTCTATAAGAATAATATCTTGTTGGTTTTCCTGACTCGAAAGGTGAGTTTGAATATAAAGCTATAGTAAGTGGAGTTAAATAATTTCCTAATCTAAATATTTTTTCAAAATTGCTTTCTGAAGTGTAATCATAATTTATTTGGATTCCACATGTACGGTACATCATATCTAAACTTTGTTTTCCTCCTTTGGGCATTTCCTTTGTCATAATTTTGTATCTTGTTTTTGGATTTTGAGGTACTTCACTTAAATTATTAAAAGGATCAAACCCGATAGAAACCGTATTTATATCAAGACCCTTACTTGCAGCTTCTATTTCTTTTAAAAATTTTGAACTTTCGCTGCAGACTTGATGAATATTTTCTAATGGAGCACCTGATAATTCACATTGAAGTCCTGGTTCGGTAGTAATTTGTTGATTACCTCTTTGCATGCCAATCATATTTTCTTTTTCTAATAGAGGTTTCCAACCATCACTTTTTAAATTTTCAAATAATTTTTTTAACGTTGGATAAGAAATTCTTTTTCTATTTTGACCTTCAAATAAAAATCTTTCATGCTCTACTCCAATTTTTAATTGATCTATATCTTTAATTCCTTTTGAGAAGTACTCAATAAATTGAGCTTTATTTTTAATATCCATGCTTAAAAACAGTTCTTACTGCTAAAGCCTACTACCATATTTTTTGGGTTTATCTCAAATTTTCTTTCACATTTAATTTTATATTTCTCTGTAATGTAGATGTAATTCCTATTTCTAGTCTTCAAAAACTCAACTTTATCAGGCTGACCATAAAAACTTTTGAGTTCTGCTTCTGGTTTATTTAACCATTGACTTAATTCTTTTTTTTCTTGTTCGGTTGTTTTGTCTATTTTTGTGGTGACTGTCTGGCAAGCATTCAACACTGGGGAAACCAAAATTATAAAAAACAAGATTTTTAAACTTTTCATAAACTTTAATTCATTTTACACCCAAAACTTATAAACAGAAATATTAAGCATAGGTTGTAAAATGTGTAAAATGATAAGTTTAATGGGATTTCTAATTCGATATGGGTTATTCACCCATAACGGGAGGATTCATAATGTTAAACAAATATTTTGAGTATAGAAAACACAAAACAAATTTTAAAACTGAAGTAATTGCTGGTGTAACGACTTTTCTTACAATGGCTTACATAATGTTTTTGAATCCCTTTATTCTCTCTGGTGAATTCGCTGGAACAGATAAAGGTTTTTTTGATTTTGGAGCAGTATTCACTGCAACAATCTTAGCAACGGCTGTGGCCTGTTTTATAATGGCATTCCACGGTAAAACTTGGCCAATCGGTTTAGCACCTGGCATGGGAATTAATGCCTTTGTCGCTTACGGTGTGGTAGCGGGAATGGGTTACACTCCACAAGCAGCATTAGGTGCTGTACTTGTAGCTGGAATAATCTTTTTAGCTATTTCATTAACGCCTATAAGAGCTTGGTTAATTAATTCGATACCTCGAAGTCTTAAGCTGGGTATTGGAGCAGGTATAGGATTATTTTTAGCTATTATTGGTTTAGAAATAATGGGTGTAGTAGGAGATCACCCAGTTACACTTGTTACTATCGGAGATATTAAAAATCCTTTAGTAATTTTAGCATGCTTAGCTTTTGTTTTCATGGTTGTTTTAGAAAAAATGAAAATAAGAGGGAATATCATCATTGGAATTTTACTTTTTAGTATTATTGCGTGGGCTACTGGCTTAGCTAAATTTAATGGTGTAGTTGGATCAATTCCTCCGATGACATACTTGTTTGAGTTTGATCTTAAAGCTGCTCTTACTGCAGGTATGGCTTCTGTTGTCTTTACTTTATTATTTATAGATTTTTTTGATACAGCTGGAACATTAACTTCTGTAGCTAATGTCGCTGGTAAAGTAGATAAAAAAGGTAAAGTGCAAGATATAGATAAAGCTATGCTTTCTGACAGTGTTGGGACAGTTGCTGGAGCTATGATGGGAACAACAACAGTCACAAGTTATGTAGAGTCAGGTTCAGGTGTTAAAGCTGGTGGAAGAACTGGAATGACTTCTTTAGTTATTGGTGTCTTGTTCTTGGCTTGCTTATTTTTTGCACCTTTAGCAACAAGTCTACCTAAAGAAATAGATGGAGCTGCTTTACTATACGTTGCTATTTTATTCGTAAGAAATATTACGGATATTGAATGGAATGATATAGGGGAGTCTGGTCCTGCTGTTCTTGCTATGATTGTTATGCCGATGACATACAGTATTAGCAACGGTATCGCTTTAGCATTTATCGCGTATGCTTTAATTAAACTTTTTACTGGTCAGTTTTCAAAAACTTCTCCAGCAATTTGGGTAATCGCAGCATTAAGTGTTTTAAGTTTTTACGTAGCTTAAAAATTTTAGGGCCGGTTAAAGCTGGCCCTTTAACTCTCCTGATGTTTTTTGACTAAATCTTCAACTCTCACCTCTTCATAATTCTCAAAAGGCTGCACGATCCACGGATTACTATTAAGTTTTTGTGCACAATAATCAGGTTCAAATGTTGAGTCTTTTTTCTTCCAAAGCACTGCTGTTTTTATATCTTTAATATTTTCTTGTAAGGGCGGATACTTTCTTAACCAATCTATGCTTTTATTAAGTGTTACTCCTGTATCAGATAAATCATCACATAAAAGAAGGTTTCCCTTCATCTCTTGAACTGTTGAACTCATTTCTCTTGAAAATACAAGCTCTCCTTGCTGATCTTCAGTTCCTTCCCCTGAATAAGACTCTACTGCTAAGTATGCGCATTTAAGTTTAAAAACCCTACTCAAAACATCAATGATTGGAGCTCCACCACGCATAATCCCAATTAACATGTCGGGTTTAAAGCCGCTCTTATAAATTTGAACTGCCAATTTTTCTACGATTAGATTATACTGCTTCCAATCAATAATAAGTTTATCTGCCATGAAAAAAATTAGTTTATTTTTAAGGAGTTGTAAATGAAAGGTTACATTGTTTGTGTTTATAAAAGTATAAGCAGTGAAGAAAAATTGAAAGAATATGCTGTTAAAGCAAAAGCAGCAGTTGAAAAATATGAGGGAAGATTTGTAATTAGAGGGGGTAAGACAACAACTAATGAAGGTGAAAAATCCCCAAGAACTGTGGTTATAGAATTTTCATCTTATGATAAGGCAAACTCCTTTTATAATTCACAAGAATATCAAGAAGCACATGATATTTTAAAAGGTCACGCTGAGCGCCATCATCAAACGATAGAGGGCGCTTAATATTGTATAGGTTCGTTATCTATTGATCTCCACAAATACCAGGTTGCTACAGAGCAATAAGGGGTAAATTTCTCATAAAGTTGATCTACAAATTTTTTAGGAGGAAAATATTTTTTTTTATAATTATTTGAAATAGCCCTTAGTAATCCTATGTCTTGAAGGGGCCATATGTTCGATCTATTGAAAGTAAAGAGTAAAATCATCTCTGCAGACCATCTTCCTATTTGTCTTAATTCTGATAAATACTCTATAGCTTCTTCGTCAGTCATTTTTTTAATTAGATTTGGTTTAAAACTTTTATTAAGAGTTTTTTTAGCCAAGTCTTGAATTCCTTTTACTTTTTGCCGACTTAAGCCGCAACTTTTTAAACTGCTAAACGTTAATTTGTTGACTGTTTTTGCATTTATTTTATTTTTACATTTTTTTTTAAACTTTAAAAATACTGAATTGGCTGCAGCAACACTAATTTGCTGACCAATAATACTTTTACAAAGAGAGAAAAAAACATCATTGCGAGTTACAAGGCTGCCATCCTTATAATTATTAATAAGTTTTTTCATTACTTTATCTTTTTTAGATAAAGTTTTTTTTGCTTTAGCCCAGTATTTTGGAGTTTTACTCATGTTCTTGGAGCTACAATTTGTTTTTTTAATTTATTCTCTCTAATGAAAATAATTAATGAGCTAATAATAACAAGTCCTGCCCCCAATAAAGTTAATATCTTGGGAAACTCATTCCATATTAAAAATCCAAAGATTATTGCAAAAACTAAACTTAAATATTTTATTGGGGTTACTAAAGATGCCTCTGCTAACCTGTAACTTTGCGTAAGTAAAAGATTGGCTACACTGCCGCATAAACCAAGTATAAAAAATAACAAAAAGTCAAAAGGGGTTGGCATAACCCAATCATTAAAAAAAACTGTGCTTAAACCTAGTAGAGCACACAAAGAAGTAAAATAAAATGCTATTGTATAATTAGCTTCTGTTTTTGACAGAGATCTTACACTGATTGCTACGCATGCAAAAAATATACAAAAAATAAATGGTGTAATGTAATAGTAATTTAAATCTATGAAAGCAGGTTGAACAATTAATAACATTCCTAAAAAACCTAAAAAAACTGCAGACCACCTCTTTACACCAACTCTTTCAGATAAAAATATTATTGATGCAATAGTAACGAAAATAGGTCCTCCAAAAGTTAAAGAAACTACATCTGCTAAAGGCAGTTCTCTTAAACCAAAAAATAATGCGATAATTGCTAGTGCACCACAAATTGCTCTAAATGCATGAAGGCCTGGACGAGATGTTTTGTAGAAAGAAAAGATTTTATCTTTTGGAATAATAAAAAAGATAGGAATAAAACCAATAAAGAACCTTAAAAATAGAACTTGTCCAATAGGATAATAATCTAGCCATTTAACGCAGATATCCATAATGGAAAAACAAATCACACTTCCAACCATGTACAATACGCCTATTTGATTTTGAGTTAACAATTTTATATCCTTTGTTTCTTTATCATAAATAACTTATGCAGAAATGTACACTTGCTCTTGGCTGTTTTTGGAAACCTGAAGAAACCTTTAAAAGTAAAGCAGGAATAATAGAAACTGAGGTTGGCTATGCCGGAGGTTTAAATGAAATAGTAACTTACGAAGAAGTTTGCAATGGCAACACGGGACATGCTGAAGTTGTGAGATTAACATTTGATGAAAATATTATATCTTTTAAAAAAATTATAGATTTATTTTTCAAAATGCATGACCCAACTCAAAAGGATATGCAATATCCAGATATAGGGACACAGTACAGAAGTGAAATTTTTTATGAAACAGATCAACAAAAACAAGAGGCCGCTAAAATTTTAAACGAATTTAACAAAAAGTTCGATGGTAAAATTCAAACTAATATTTCAAAAATAAAAAACTATTGTAAAGCTGAAGAATATCATCAAAAATATATTGAAAAGAATAAATAATGAATCAATTAGTCTCTACAGAATGGTTAGAAAAAAATATTAAAACTGTTAAAATTCTAGACGCAAGCTGGCATTTACCTAATGTCAATAGAAATCCTTTTAAAGAATATAAATTAAATCATATTCCTAATTCTATTTTTTTTGATATAGATAAAAATTCAAATCAAGAAACAAGTCTTCCTCATATGCTTCCAACAAAAAAAAGCTGGGAAAATATTGTATCAAACTTAGGAATAAATAATTCAAATCATGTTGTCATCTATGATAACTCAGATGTGTTTAGCTCTTGTCGCGTATGGTATACCTTTTTATATTTTGGTCATAATCCAAAACTTGTATCTGTATTAAATGGTAATTTTAAAAAATGGTTAAACGAAAAGCGACCAACCTCAAAAGAAATTAATAATACCAACACTTCAAAATATCATGCAAATGAAGATTGCTCACTTGTTATAAATAAAGATCAAATTAATGAAAATATAATAAAAAAAAAATATCAATTGATAGATGCAAGAGGTGAACAAAGATTTTTAGGATTACAACAAGAACCTCGTAAAGAACTCAGAAGTGGAAATATAAACGGATCTATAAACTTGCCTTTTCAAAAACTAATTGACGAGCGAGATAGAACTTTTAAAAAAAAGGAGGATTTAATTAATATTTTTAAAGATAAACAAATTTCAATCGATAAAGAAATGGCTTTTACATGTGGTTCAGGCGTAACCGCGTGTATTTTAGGCCTAGCTAATTCTATTATAAGTGGTAAAAAACCAATTATCTACGACGGTTCGTGGGCTGAATACGGTTTAAATTAAAATATGAAAACTTCCAGTAAAATTAAAACATTTTTAATAATTTTCTTTGTAGCTATATTTGCAATCATAGCTGCTAGACATTTTATTGGACTTCACTTTAAGAAAAAATTCAGTGTAAGACCTGCCCCCGGTGTCATTGTCAGTAAAGTTGAAAAATCCCTTTTTTATAAAAGTATTGAAACTTTTGGAACAGCCATAGCGCAAAACTCAAAAACTTACAGAGTGCAGGCGAGCGAAATAGCAGGAAAACTAAAAATAAATAATAGATTTGTGAAAAAAGGTGAAATTATCTTAACCTTACAAGATGGAGAAAAGATAATTGCTGATTTTGCCGGTAAACTTGGAAAAAGAGAAATAGCCCAGGGAGTATTGGGTTCTGAGAGTTTAATTATTACTTTAGACGATCTTAAAAAAATTATTATAGACATAAAGGTACCTGAAAACTACGTTAGCGTTTTAAAATCTGGATTAAAGGCTGAAGTAACGAGTTCTGCTTATGAAAAAATCTTTAAAGGAAAAATAGAAACTATAAGTTCACGTATAGACCCATCTACAAGATCAATTCTATCTAGAATAGTAGTAGATAACTCAAATTTCGAAATAATTCCTGGTCAGTTGATGACTGTCAAAATTATTTATGATGAGATTCAGCAGATCGGAGTTCCAGAAAGTGCAGTGACTATCCAAGGAGATACAGCTTTTGTTTACACAGTAACTGACGATGCTGCAAAAAAGCAGAATATAAAGATAGGCAAGAGAAATTTTGGAAAAGTTTCTGCTATATCTGGGTTAAATGAAGGGGATATAGTTATTGTTGAAGGAGTTTCCAAAGTGAGAGATAAAGCAAAAGTTAAAATTGTTACACCAGCAAAATAGATGTTTCTAACTGACCTTTCTATTAAAAGACCTGTAGTAGCCTCAGTGATGAGTTTGGTTCTCGTAATTTTTGGTCTGGTAACATTTCAAGAAATTCCAACAGACGAATTACCTGATCTTCAGCCACCTGTTGTGACTATTCAAACAGAATATAAAGGGGCATCAGCTGAAATAGTTGATACTCAAATTACTCAAAAGATTGAAGATTTTGTTGGAGGAACTCCTGGTTTAGAAACAATAGACTCTTTTAGTGAAGACGAAAGCTCTAGAATAACTTTAACATTTGAAACAGATCTTGATTTAGATGATGTAACTAACGACGTTAGAAGTTCAGTCTCTAGAGTTTTAGATAATTTACCAGATGGAGCTGAACAACCAGAGATATTTAAACAAAGTGCAGGTATGCGTACAACAATGTGGTTGTCTTTTAATTCTGAGACAATGACAGACTTAGAATTAACAGATTATGCTGATCGTTTTTTAACTGACACTTTCTCTACTGTTGATGGAGTAGGTAGAGTTCGTTTAGGAGGTCAAAGAGAGTTATCATTAAGGATTTGGTTAGATCCGTTAGCACTTGCAGCGAGAGATTTAACTACTCAAGAAGTTGAAGCTGTTTTAAGAAAAGAAAATGTTGAATTTCCAGCAGGAAGAATTGAATCTAAAGATATTGATTTAACTATAAAACTAGACAAGGCGTATAATAATTTAGAAAACTATAAAAACCTACCTTTAAAAAGATCAAAAGATGGATCAATTATAACTTTATCAGATGTAGCTAGAGTAGAACTAGGTGCTGAATCTACAAGAACTTTATTTAAAGGCGATGGTAAACAAGTAGTAGGTATAGGTATTTACCAACAGTCAGACGCTAATACGATTGCAGTTGCTAATGGTGTAAAAGATAAAATTAAAGAACTAAAACCTAGCCTACCTCCTGGCACAACATTAGAAGTTTCTTTTGATAGAAGTAATTATATTAAAGCGGCAATTCAAGAAGTTTATAAAACACTTTTTATTGCGTTAGTTTTAGTAACAATTATAATTTATCTTTTTCTTGGAAATATTAGAGCTTTAATAGTTCCTCTAGTGGCATTACCAGTATCTTTAATTTCAACTTTTCTTGCAATCTACATTTTTGATTTTTCAATAAACCTTTTCACTTTGATGGCTTTGGTTCTTGCTATTGGAATCGTCGTAGATGATGCAATTGTTATGTTGGAAAATATAGTTAGAAGAATAGAACTTGGAGATACTCCTTTGGTCGCAGCATATAAAGGAGCTAAACAAGTTTCATTTGCAATTATAGCTACTACCGTAGTTCTTGTAGCAGTATTTGTGCCACTAATTTTTATTAAAGGTATTACTGGAATATTGTTCACACAAACTGCAATCACGCTAGCCTCTGCTGTTATCATCTCAAGTTTTGTAGCCTTATCTTTAAGTCCAATGCTAGCTAGTAAATTTTTAAAACAAAATATGAATAAATCAAAATTAGTTTTAAAATTTGAAAAATTCTTAAAAGATCTTACATATCTTTATAAAGTCTCTTTATTAGGTTGGATTAAGAAAAGAACAACGATTACAATTTTTTTAATAGCAACTCTTTCTTTAACTTTATTTTTTTTTAATTTTACAAAAAAAGAATTAATAGCTCCTGAAGATAGAGGGGCATTCTTTGTGATTATTAAAGCACCTCAAGGATCGGGATTTAATTTTACAAAAAATAGAGCTGAAGAAATTGAAAAATTATTACTTCCAAATGTAGGGAAGGGAGAATACAGAAAATTAATAATGAGAGTTCCAGGGTTTGGTAAATCTGCTAAACAAGTTAACAGCGGTTTTATAATAGTTCTACTTGAGCCATGGAAAAAGAGAGATCGTCATGGTGTAAAAATTATGAGAGA
Source organism: Candidatus Pelagibacter sp. (assembly GCA_028101445.1). The sequence continues at coordinate 24,065 of JAOHKR010000004.1, forward strand.
ATCATTTGGGAAAATTTCGAAAGTACCAGGTGTACTAGCTTTTCCTATAATGCCTCAAGGGATAAGAACTGGAGGCATTGAAAGTCCTGTTCAATTTGTAATTTTAGGAAATACTTACGATCAACTTATTGAATGGAAAGATCTTATTAAAAAAGAGGCAAGAAAAAACCCAGGGTTAACTTCAATTCAAGATGATTTTGATCTTAATAAGCCTCAACTAAACGTGAAGATAGATCAAAAGAAAGCAGCCGACTTAGGTGTTTCTACAGAAGATATTGGTAAAACAATTGAAACTATATTTGGTTCGAGAAGAGTTACAAACTTTACTCGAGATGGAAAGGAATATTCTATTATTTTACAAGGAGATATTAAAGACAGACAAGAACCTGAAAGCATAAGTAAAGTTTTCGTAAGATCCAAAAATAACAATAAACTTGTTTCTATTTCCAATTTAGTATCCTACGATGAAGAAGGTCAGTCACCGTTTTTAGCAAGGTACAATAGGCAAAAAGCTGTAACTATTTCTGCAAGACTTGTAGGAGATTATTCTTTAGACGAAGCTTTAAAATTTCTAGTTAATGTTGTTGAAGAAAACACTCCTCAAGCAAAAATTGCTTACAAGGGTGAAAGTGAAGAATATAAAAAAACTAATACGGAATTATATGTAATTTTTGCTTTAGCACTGATAACTGCCTATTTGGCAATGTGTGCTCAGTTTGAAAGTTGGAAACATCCTTTCACTATTATGTTAACAGTACCAATGGCTATACTTGGAGGATTGCTCGGCATTCTTGTCGTCGGTTCATCTTTAAACGTATACAGTCAAATAGCTTTAATTATTCTCATAGGACTCTCTGCAAAAAATGGAATCTTAATTGTTGAGTTTGCCAACCAACTAAGGAAAGAAGGAAAGAATATTGAGGTGGCTGTATTCGAAGCTGCAGCTATTAGGTTAAGACCAATTTTAATGACGAGCTTATCTACAATTATCGGTGTATTACCTCTTATACTAGGAACAGGTCCTGGAGCAGCTAGTAGACTTACAGTAGGAATTACAATCTTTGGAGGAATGATATTTTCTACTTTTTTTACTCTCTATGTAATTCCTACAATTTATACAATTGTTGGCAGAAATACTAAAAGAATAGATGCAATAGAAATAGATTTAAATAAGCAACTTAAAAAATAATATATTTATTTTTATCTAGATTTTTTTTACAAAGTGTTAATTGTTTTCTATATTTATTAGCCATATCTTTTACGGACTTAGCGTAAATAATTGCCTTTTTGTCTTTAGAATAGTTTTTATAATCTCCCCAGCCCTTATAATAAGCTAAGTATTGTCTGTAAGGATCCTTTTTAGAAATTCTCAAAATTTTATTTGTTTTATGGATATACCATCCAATAAAATCCACTGAATCTTTAAATCTTGCTCTTGTTGCTAAAGGACTATTTGTTTCTTTTTTATACTGTTCCCAAGTGCCAACTACAGCTTGAGAGTAGCCAAAAGAACTTGAAGGCCTTTTAAACGGAATGACTTTAAATAATTTTCTTCGTGGTGGTTTTGCTAGCCAATTGAAGTCGCTCTCTTTTTTTACAAACGCTAATTGTAAATGAATAGGTGCACCCCATTTTTCATATGATGCTTTTGCATGTTTATACCAAAGGTATCTTTCTTCAAAAATGGCACAACTATTTTGAGTGTTTTTAGGTATTGATGAGCAAGCAGCTACTAGAAGCAAAACTACTAATAATAAATTTTTTTTAAAAAGAATCACTATTAAATTTATACTAGAATTTAATTAAGCTTTCTCCATTTTTCCGGATTAATAAAATCTCCCGACCATAAGCCAAGTTTATTTTTTTTTGCATAGTCTTCATCTTTTATGTAATCTTTTGAATATCTTCGGTATGCCACTGCATGACCATTTCTTACCATCCATTGATTTAAATTTATTGATTCAACAAAACAAACACCTATATATCTCTTATATCTGTCTAACCTGTCCTGAACTATACACCTCACTTGATTCTTATTAATCTTTTTTGCCAATGCTTCTGTGGCTATTATTCCACATCTATATTCTTTAGAATTTTTTTTACATAATTGTTTACTTTCGGGTGCATCAATCCCATGAAGTCTAATTCGTTTATTTATAATTTTTATAGTATCGCCATCAGTTATGATTGGGCTTCCTGCTATTTCACCAGCTGTAGCTTCAAAAGTTAAGAAAAATACAAATATAGTAAAAACTTTAAATATTTTCATATTATTTAATTTTTAATTTTACAAAAATATTAATTAATAAATAAGCAATCACTGCCCCTATACTATTAGCAAACAAATCGTAAAACTCAAAAGCTCTGTTCGGAATTAAGCAATGTGCTAATTCAAGTAAGATAGAAAGAGAGAACAAAAAAGTAAAGCTGTTTAAAAAATTTTGATATTTTAATCTAACTACCAGTCCTAGAGTGGTTAAGTAAAAGAAAAAAATTAGATGGTTAATAGATGTGCCTATTGGGTTAGATATTAGATTAGGTTGTTGACCTAGGTTTTTGTATAATAAATATCCAATCAAACTTCCTGGAAATAAATAAAGAACAAATAAAATCAATAATGAAAAATAATATGAGTATTCTAGTAGTTTAAATATAGTATTTTTCATTTAAGATTTAATATAGTACATAATAACTTATTTAACTATTATGACTAAATTAATTCTTACAAGGCACGGTCAAAGTACATGGAATGCTGAAAATAGATTTACTGGCTGGGTAGATGTAGATCTTTCAGACAAAGGAATAGAAGAAGCTGAAAAATCTGGTCAAATAATAAAAGACTTAAATATAAAGATTGATATTTCTTATACATCATACTTAAAAAGAGCTATTAAAACTCTAACAAGTATTTTAAAAAAAAATAATCTTGAGCTAAAATTCAACACAGCATGGCAACTCAATGAAAGACATTATGGTTCTTTAACTGGTTTAAATAAAGAAGAAACAAAAAAGAAAATTGGTGAAGAGCAATTTAAAAAATATAGGAGATCTTGGGATATAGCGCCACCTCCTATGAAAGAAAAGAGTGAGTATCAAACTTTATTTAGTCCATTGAATGCGAGTATACCAGTGGGCATGTCACCTTTTACTGAGTCTTTAAAAAATACATATGACAGAGTTGTACCTTTTTATGAAAATGAAATTAAAAAAAATCTTATAGATAAAAAAAATGTTTTGATTTCCGCCCACGGAAATTCTCTTAGAGCACTATGTAAATATTTATTTAATATATCTGACACAAAAATTAATGAATTGGAAATACCAACGGGAAACCCTCTTGTAATTGAATTTGAAAATAATCTTAAGGTTAATAAATATTATTATTTAGATGAGACAAGAGCGAAAGATATTATTTTTAATCAATAATTTTTAAACTAGAAATTTTATTATACATTTCAAATGTATTTAGATGATAAAATTTTTGCTTACTTTCCAATCCGCATAAATTTTTATCTTTTATTAAATCACTCCATACTTTGTTCATCGAAAATACTTTAGAATCTGATTTTAGATAACTTCTTTTCGTTATATGTAGTCCAGTAAAAATAAGCTTATTTTTTGAATCTTTAGAAACTAATCTATCTTTTAGATTAAAATCTCCAGCAAAGGATGGGTCAATTGAAAGAGTTTTATCAACTAGCAATAAACTTGGTTTATTATTATTGAAATAAACTTCTTCAAGTTTTTTTGTCTCCTCTATATATGCCTTACTCCACAGAGTATCAGGATTAATAACAAAGAATGGGTTATCGTTAAAATTATTAGTTCCAGCAAATACTCCACCACCTGTATCTAGTAATAATTCTGTTTCGTCTGAAATATAAATTTGAATATTAAATTTTTTCTCGTTTAAAAAGTTTCTGATCTGGTCTGGTAAATAGTGAACATTGATACTAATTTCTACAACTCCACAATTAATTAATAAATTTATAGCTCTTTCTAGCAAACTTATATTGTTTATTTCTAAAAGTGGCTTCGGTTTATTGAGCGTTAAAGGTTGCATTCTTTTGCCAAGCCCCGCTGCTAAAATCATTCCATGTTTAATTTTCATATTGTTTTAACAATTTCAATTTTTTTATAGGTAAATTTTTCTGCATTAATAAGTTTAAGTTTTTAAAAATTGGATTTTTTAATCTTCTTTCAATTAATGTCCAAGTGTATGGCAAATATTTTAAATAATTTTTTTTATTGTCTCGTTTCCATAGGCGCACAAATATTCCTAATATTTTTAAATTTCTTTGAACGGATAAAATATCAAAATCATTTTTTAATTTTTCCTCTTTTTCATTTTTAAATTTAGATCCTTGCCAATAAAATTTAAATAATTTATTTTGTAAATCTTGAGGTAGTTTTATTCTTACATCATCAATCAATGACGCTACATCATATAGCGGATTTCCTATTATAGCATCCTGGCTATCAATCAAACCTAATTTCTTTTTGTTAATCATAATATTTGAAACGTGAAAATCTCTATGTACAAAAGTATTGTTTATAAAATTTAATTTTTTGTAAACTATGTTTAATTCTTTTCTAAGTAATCTTTTAATCTTGTTTGTATTCTTATTTTTCAAAAAATATTTTAAATACCAATCAAAAAATAAATCTGATTCTTTATGAAGATTTTCTAAAGTATACTTAGGAAATTTAATCTTAAATTTTCCCATTTTGTAATTTTTCTTTAACTTAATTTGTTGCAGTTTAAAAATTATTTTAATTAAAGATTTATAATCATTAGCTTTATTTTTTTTTATAATAATCAAATTCAAAAATGAATGTTCACCTAGATCAGATATCTCCATCATATTATTTTTGTAATGATTGCTAATTAATTTTGGGGCAGTGATCTTATTAGAGTTTAAAATTTTGTTAACAACGCTGTAAACAATGAGGTTTTTATATTTCTCTTTTTTAGCAGATACGATAATCGATGTTTTATTATTTTTTTTTAATCTATAAAATTCTCTAAAAGAAGCATCTCCTGATATTTTTTTCAGTCTATAATTCATTTTCAAAATTTTTCCATTTTCCAAATCCAACTATCTTCATTTCTCTTTCATCGTTACTTGCTGCATAATTCAAATAAATTTCTAATTTATCTTTTAAAGGTGTTTTAATTAAATCAGGCCATTCTATAATTTTGATTGTATCCTGATCTTCTGAAAATATCCCTAAGTGGTTTAGCTCCTTACTTTCTTTAATTCTGTACAAATCATAATGACTTATTTTTAGATCTTTAATATCGTACTCATATAATAAGTTAAATGTTGGGCTTAAAACTTCTGTAGGCTTTAAATCTTTTGCTTCTTGTAAATTATTGATTAAATTTCTTGTGAATGTTGTTTTACCAACACCAATTTCGCCAATTAAAAATATGCAGTCTTTTTTGGATAAATGGGCAGAAATTTTTTTTGAAATTAAATTTAGGTGATCTAAAGATTTTACAATCATTAGCTACTGTTTAGTAGCGATAAGTATCTGGCTTGAAGGGTCCCGATGGTTTAACGCTTATATAGTCGGCTTGCTCTTTAGACATTTTTGTTAATTTAGCGCCAACTTTTTCTAAATGCAACATTGCAACTTTTTCATCTAAATGTTTTGGCAATACGTATACTTTTTTCTCATATTTATCAGAATTGTTCCATAATTCAATTTGCGCTATTACTTGGTTGGTAAACGAAGCACTCATTACAAAACTTGGGTGACCTGTAGCGCAACCTAAGTTTACTAACCTACCTTCAGCTAAAAGAATTATTCTTTTTTTGCTAGGTAATTCAATTTCATGAACTTGAGGTTTAATTTCGTCCCACTTATAATTTTTTAGGGCCTCGACTTGAATTTCATTATCAAAGTGACCAATATTACAAAGTATTGCTCTATCTTTCATATCTCTCATATGATCAGCTGTTACAATATCTTTATTCCCTGTTGCCGTTACAACTATATCAGCACCTTTAATGGCTTCATCCATCACCACGACCTCGTAACCTTCCATAGCAGCTTGAAGAGCACAAATAGGGTCTGTTTCTGTAACCATTACTCTTGCTCCAGCTTGACGAAGTGAAGCAGCACTTCCTTTTCCAACATCACCGAATCCTGCTACTATCGCAACTTTTCCAGACATCATTACATCTGTAGCCCTTTTGATCCCATCAACCAAACTTTCTCTACATCCGTATAGATTGTCAAATTTAGATTTTGTAACCGAGTCGTTTACATTTATAGCTGGAATAAGTAATTCTTTATTTTGTTCCATTTTTTTTAACGCTAAAACTCCAGTAGTAGTTTCTTCTGAAACACCTTTAACGTCTTTTAGTAATTCTTTATAATCTTTATGCATTAAAGCTGTTAGATCTCCTCCATCGTCTAAAATCATATTAGCTTTCCAATCTTTTTTTCCTTCAACAGTTTGCTTGACACACCACCAATACTCTTCTTCAGTTTCACCTTTCCAAGCAAAAACAGGTATCCCGGCTTTTGCAATAGCTGCTGCTGCATGATCTTGTGTTGAAAAAATATTACATGATGACCATCTGACTTCTGCGCCTAATTCAACAAGTGTTTCAATTAAAACAGCAGTTTGAATAGTCATGTGTAGACAACCTAGAATTTTTGCTCCTTTAAGAGGACTTTTACCTTTGTATTCTCTTCGTAAGGCCATTAAACCTGGCATTTCAGTTTCGGCTAACGAAATCTCTTTTCTACCAAAATCTGCTTGTTTAATATCTTTTACTTTAAAATCTTCAGACATAATTTGATTGTTATTATCAATATAACTAAATCTTAGCAAGAAAGAATGCTAAGAATATTTAGGTAATAACACCTCAACCAGAGCTCCTTTTGTATCAATTCGGTTAGATGCAGCAATCGTACCTTTGTGTAGTTCAACTATATTTTTTACTATATTTAATCCTAATCCAGAATGCTTTCCAAAACTTGCTGGCCTATTGCTATAAAATCTCTTAAATATTTTTTGTGTTGAAGTTTCTGAAAAACCTGGCCCTTCATCTTTTATAGTCATTAATACATTAGTTGATGTTTCTTCAAGAATAATTTCAATTTTTTGATTATTCTGACTGAATGAAATTGAATTATCCAATAAGTTAGCTATTACCTGTTCCAAACGATTGCCTATTCCAAAAATATAATAACCATTTTTTGTATTTACTTTATCTTTAATATTAATCTCTATTTTTTTGCTTTGATTTATTAAATCTTGTTTAAAATCCTCCACAACACTATTAATGATTTCAATTAGATTTACTTTACTCATTTTTTCCCTTGATAACGATGCTTCATCTTTAAGCATTTGAGAATAGTCAGTTATTAATCTTTCAATTCTTTCTACATCATGATTTATTATTTTAAGTAATTTTTCACTTTCGTTTTTTTCAGTTGTTTTATCTAATAATTCGGATGCACTTTTTAGTGAAGCTAAGGGATTTCTAATTTCATGTGCTAAATCATTTGAAAATGTTTCAGCGCGATTAGTTCTTTGTTGAAGTTCTTTTGTCATCTCGTCAATCGAAACAGTTAATTTGCCAATTTCATCATCTCTGACAAATACTTTTTTAATATCAATATTCTGATTAGATTTTTTTTTAATCGCTTCGCTGAATTTAACTAATAAACTAATTGGTTTTAAAATATATTTATTTAAAAAAAGTGAAAAGATTAGAATTACAATTGCGACTGCAATCATTGTTCTAACTATAAAAGCTTTTCGTTCTTTTACAGCTGTGATAATTTCATTAGCTTGTTCGGACACTACAATAAATCCTATATCTTTTTTATTAATATTTACTTTACTGAGAGTGCTTACAAAATAATCATTCTTGATTGTTTCATCTATAGTAATTGGCTGGTCAATATATTGATTTAATATAATTTCTTTTATGTTATCTTTTTCTTCTTCTTCAAGCCGTTCTTGAATTTCAGGTGTAATAGATTTACCATCTATAGTTTCTTCAATAATAAAATCTGATCTAGAAAATACACTTTGATCTAAATCTAGAATATTTGTATCGCCAATTAAATTTCCCCGAATATCATAAAACTGTACTCTATCTAAACTTTGAAATAAAAATCGTGCTGAAAGTAAAAAAGTTCTTATTCCTTCTTTTGTAAAATCTATGCTCAGTCTTTCAAAATTATCGACTGTATTACTAATTATGACTTTGTGATTAATTGTTCTATTTTTTACTAGATTTGGCTGGATTGCCTCTAGATAAATAATGGTGAATATTCCTAAAACAGAAAATACTGTAAAATTAAATAAAAGGAACTTCTTTAATATAGAAGCTGATTTTTTTTGTTTCATTAACTAACATTCCATCTATACCCACTTCCATATCTAGTTTCAATCGCTGAAAATTTTTCATCTACTTTTTTGAACTTTTTTCTTATTCTTTTTACGTGACTATCAATCGTTCTATCCTCTATTTCTGTATTTTCTTTGTAGGCAATATCCATTAAATGAGCTCTTTCTTTAATAACTCCTGGTCTTTTAGCTAATTCTTTTACAATTAAAAATTCTGTTGTTGTAAGCTTGTCTGGTAAAGCTTTACCATTCCACTCGCACTCCAATTGAGCAGGATCTAACTTTAATTTGCCGTGAGCTATGATATTTTTTGTATCATCAACTACATTATTTTTTTTCCTTAATTGAACTCTAATTCTTTCAATCAAAACTTTAGTTGAAAAGCCACCAGACTTTTTAACAAAATCATCAGCTCCTAATTTTAGCCCTAGAAGCTCGTCTACTTCATCATCTTTTGAGGTAAGAAAAATTATTGGAATAGACATTTTTTTTTTCAATTTTTTTAATAGTTCTTCACCATCCATACGAGGCATTTTAATATCTAGAACCGCTAGATCTGGAGGATTTCTTGTTAAGCCGATCAAAGCTGACTCGCCATCAATATAAGTTTGAACTTTAAATCCCTCACGTTCAAGAGCCATGCTTATACCTGTAAGTATATTTCTATCATCATCCACTAATGCTATTGTTTGTGTCATAATTTAATTCTCCTAATCTTAATGTCAAAATTTAGGCGATTAATGGGCTTCACCCCAATTAGACCCTGAATTAATACTTACTTCCAAGGGAATCGAAAACATATGATGATCTGAACTTGAGACGGACATCATTGCTTCTTTAATAACTTTTTTAATTTGATTTTCATCTTTAGCTAAGCATTCAAAAATTAATTCATCATGAATTTGAAGTAACATTTTTGCTTTGTTGTTTTCTTCTAAAATTTTATCAATTTTAATCATGGCCAATCTAATTATATCAGCAGCAGATCCTTGAATTGGAGCATTAATTGCAGCTCTTTCTTGAAAGCTTCTTACGCTAAAATTCTTATCATTGATTCCCCTTAAATTAATTCTCCTTCCAAAAATATTAGTGACGTACCCTTGTTTTCTACAAATCTTAACGGTCGCGTTCATATACTCTTTGATTTCTGGAAATTTTTTAAAGTATGAATTAATAAAATCTAAAGCCTCTGTGTGAGAAACTGATATTTGTTTTGCCAAACCATATTGTGTGATTCCATATATGATACCAAAATTGATTGCTTTAGCTTTTCTTCTATAATCATCGCTAACTTTATTAATTGGAACACCAAATACCTGGCTTGCTGTTAGTGAATGAATGTCTTGATTATTTTTAAAAGCTTTTTTTAATTCTTTTACGTCCGCCATATCCGCAAGTATTCTCATCTCTATTTGATTATAATCAGCTGAAATCAAAAGATTATTTTTTTCTGCAACAAATGCTTTTCTTATTTCTTTACCATCTAATGTTTTTATAGGTATATTTTGTAAATTTGGATCACTTGAAGCCAGCCTACCTGTATTTGTGGCAGCTAATAAAAAAGAAGTGTGCACTCTTTTTGTTTTATTGTTGATGTGTTCTTGTAAAGCATCTGTGTACGTACTTTTGAGTTTAGATACTTGTCTCCACTCTAAAATTAAATTAGGAAACTTATGGCCAGTAAGGGCAAGATCCTCTAGGATTTTAGCACTTGTTGCTAAACTTCCTTTTTTAGTTTTTTTCAATTTAGCAATTTTCAAATCATTATAGATTATTTCACCTAATTGCTTTGGTGATCCTATATTAAATTTTTTTCCTGAAATTTTATATATTTCTTTTTCAATTTTAATTAATCGTTCTTCAAATTTTTTTGAAAGTTTTTTTAAATAACCATCATCAACTTTAATTCCATTAGTTTCTAATTTTGATAAAATTTTGATCATTGGTTTTTCAAAGATTTCATAAATTTTTTCTAATTTTTCTTCTGCAACTCTTTCTGATAAAATATTATATAATCTTAAAGTAACATCTGCATCTTCAGCAGCATATTCTGTAGCAGATTTTAAATCTACATCGGCAAACTTTAATTGCTTTTTTCCGGTACCAACTAAATCCTTATAAGAAATAGTTTTATGCCCAAGATGAATTTCGGACAATGTATCCATGTTATGTCGATTATTTCCTGCATCTAAAGTATAAGATAATAACATCGTGTCCTCGACTGAATTTAATTCTATGCCATAATTTTTAAAAATGATGAAATCATATTTTGTATTCTGACACACTTTTTTAATACTAGGATCCTCAAGAATAATTTTAAGCTTATCCAAAACTAAATTTTTTTTTAAACATTTAGTGTTCTTATGTCCTAGTGGTATATAAAAGGAAGCATTTGTGGCATAACTTATAGAGATTCCTATTAATTCAGCTTCTTGGGGATTTATTGATGAAGTTTCTGTATCAACTGCAATAATTGACTTTTCATTTAGATTCTTGATTAGCTCGTTTAATTCTTTCTCATTAATAATACTTTTATAAGATTTTGTATCGATCTTAGTTATTTTTTTTGATTTAATTTCTGAAGTAGAAATATCATTATTTGAGTCACCATAAAAACTAATTGCCTGGCTTAACAATCTATTAAATTCCATTTCCCTTAAAAATTCATAAAGTTTATCTTTATCTATATCTTTAATTAAGAACTCGTTTGGGTCATTTTTTACTGGTACATCCTCTTTTAATGTAACAAGTTTTTTACTTAATAAGGCTTTATCTTTATTGGCTAATAATGTTTCTCTTCTTTTATTTTGAGGAATCTCGGAAGCTTTGCTTAAAAGTTTATCTAAATTTTTATATTTATTAATTAGTTCTGCCGCAGTTTTAATTCCAATACCTGGAACACCGGGAACATTATCTGAAGAATCACCAGCAAGTGATTGCACATCGACTACTTGATCAGGTTTGACCCCAAATTTTTCTATCACTTCCTTTTCCCCTATTACCTTACTTTTCATAGGATCAAACAACCTGACTTTATCAGAGACTAATTGCATTAAATCTTTATCAGAAGAAATTACAGTTACTTTAGCGCCAGCTTCAGTAATCTGTTTTGCGTAGGTGGCTATCAGATCGTCAGCCTCATAATTAAGAAGTTCAATTGAGGGTAAATTAAAAGCTTTAACTGATTTTCTAATGTACTCAAACTGAGGAGCTAAATCATCGGGTGCTTCGGTTCGGTTAGCTTTGTATTCGCTATAAATATCATTTCTAAAATTTTTTCGCGCCGAGTCAAAAATTACAGCAAAGTGAGTGGGCTTATGTTTTGAATCATCAGATCTCACATCTTCTAAAAGCTTAAATAACATAGAACAAAAACCACTTACCGCTCCTGTTGGTAGACCATCACTTTTTCTAGATAAAGGTGGTAATGCGTAATAGGCTCTAAAAATATAACCTGAACCATCTATAAGATAAAAATGATCTGTTTTTTTTAATGAACTCATATATATATATTACATTGATTTCTTACCTATAATTAAAAAAACTATGATTAAAAATGCTTTAACTGTTGAAAATCTTACAAAGGTTTATTTAGATTCTAAAACAAAAAAAGAAAACAAAGCGCTCTCAAATTTGAATTTTAACGTAAAGCAAGGAGAAGTGTTCGGATTACTTGGTCCCAATGGTGCAGGTAAGACCACTTTTCTAAGTATCTTAGGTGGAACAGTAACTAAAACAAGTGGTAGTGTTAATGTGTGGGGTTTTAATTTAGACCAAAACCCACGCCAGGTAAAAGCATCAATAGGAATAGTACCTCAAGAAGTAAACTTAGATGCGTTTTTTAGCCCACACAAACTACTTGAGTTACAAGCTGGACTATATGGAATAAAAAAAAAAGATAGGATAACTGACTTAATTCTTAAAATGGTTGCCTTAGAGGATAAAGCTAACGCTTACTCTAGAAGTCTCTCTGGCGGTATGAAAAGAAGACTTCTGATTGCAAAAGCAATGGTACATCAACCTCCAATTTTAATACTAGACGAACCAACAGCAGGTGTGGATGTTGAGTTAAGAAATATTCTTTGGAAAAATGTAAAAGAACTTAACAAAGAAGGTGTTACAATTATTTTAACGACCCATTATCTTTTAGAAGCTCAAGAGATGTGTGACCGCATAGCTATAATTGATAAAGGAAATTTAGTAGCTTTAGATACCACACAAAAATTACTTGAAAGAATTCAAACTAAAAAAATAAATTTTACGGTTAAAGATGTTAATATAAATAAATCATTATTGATCAAGGGTATTAAATTAAAAATTATTTCAAAAAATCTTATTTCAGCTACTTATGAAAAGGGGTCATTAGATTTAAGAGAGATGATTAATTATTTGAACCAAAATGAGATTAAAATTGAGGATATATCTACAGAAGAAGGTGATTTAGAAGATGTTTTTGTTCAACTAACAAAACACTAGATTTTGTCAAAAAAAAAGTTAAATTAGTATTATGGAATTTACAGGAAATTTAAAGCACACTAAATTAATTAAATACATATTCGTTGCTTTGTTGGGTAGCATAATTTTAGCTATCTCATCTAAAATAAAAATCCCTTTTTATCCGGTGCCGATGACAATGCAAACTTTCGCGATATTAGTGATAGGCATAGGTTTTGGCTGGAAACTTGGAGTAGCGACTGTTGCTTTGTATTTATTTGAAGGAATAATTGGTCTACCGGTATTTTCTGGATCACCTGAAAAAGGAATAGGGATAGCTTACTTTACGGGACCTACAATGGGTTATTTATTGGGTTTTCTTGCAACAGTATATGTTTCAGGTAAATTTGTTTTTGATAACAATATAATTAAAAATTTTTTAAAATTGTTTTTTGCAACAAGTCTGATTTATATTTTAGGAGTGTTATGGCTTGGTATTTTAATAGGTTGGGATAAGCCAATTTTACAATTGGGTGTACAACCCTTTCTATTAGCTGAATTGTTCAAAATTTTAATAGCAACTTTAGCTATTAACCAAATCAGAAAAATTAAAAATTTAATTTAAATTACCTTGGAGATCTTTTAGAGAGTATTCTTTGTAGAGTTCTTCTGTGCATCTTAAGCCTTCTTGCAGTTTCAGAAACATTCCTATTGCAAAGTTCAAATACTCGGTGGATGTGTTCCCACTTAACTCTATCGGCTGACATGGGGTTTTCTGGAGGTTTGGCTTTAGACTCTGGTGAAGCTAACAATGCCGATTCAATATCATCTGCATCTACTGGTTTTGCAATGTAATCTATAGCACCTGCTTTAACAGCTGCTACAGCTGTAGGTAGATTCCCGTATCCCGTTAACATTACTATTCTGCTATCTTTTTTATTTTTAGTAAGCTCTTTTATAACATCAAGTCCATTTCCATCCTCAAGCCTTAGATCCACACATGCAAAGGCTGGAGGTGAAGTTTTAACAATATTAAGGCCTTCCAACACCGTTTTTGCCTCTTTTACTTGAAAACCTTTCTTTTCCATAGCTCTTGCAAGCCTTCCTCTTAAAGGGTCATCATCATCTAGAATAAGTAGTGATTTATCCTTAAACTCCGATAAATTTAATTGGTCTGGTAGATTTTTTTGAGCTCTCATACGATTATCATATGGGTATTGTAGACACAATTACAACAGTTAAGAGTGACTTTTTTTCTTTACATAAAGTAAAAAAAACCGTAAACGCAAATTATATAAGATTTTTTTTATTAAATTTTTTAAAAAATCTTTGTGTAAACAAACGAGGGACACATGAAATGCGAAAATTTAAATCAGTTAACGAATTAGTTAACACATTAAAACCTGATAATCCCGTATACTGTATACGGCTAGAACAAGTAAAAAAATCTGTTTCATTTTTTAGAGAAAATTTTCCAGGTAAAATTTTATACGCCGTAAAAACTAATCCCCACGAAAATATAATAAGACAAATTATATCAAATGGCATTAAAGACTTTGATGTCGCTTCTTTAGCTGAAATTAAATTAATCAAAAAAATAAATTCAGAAGTTAATTTGCACTTTATGCATACTATTAAAAGTAAGGAGAGTATCTCATCTGCTTATTTCGATTACGGTGTAAGAAACTTCTCACTAGATAATAAAGATGAATTAAGAAAAATACTTGAAGCAACTAAGCAAGCAAAAGATTTAAAATTATTTGTAAGAATAGCGATTTCAAACGAACATGCTGAAATAGATTTATCTAGAAAATTCGGTGCTTTACCCTCTGAAGCTTTAGGACTTGTCAGATTATGCAAAGAACACTCTGTAATGCTTGGAATAAGTTTTCATGTTGGCTCACAATGTATGGAAAAAATTTCTTACACTAAAGGTATACGTGAAATAGGGAATATCATAAAAAAAACAAAAATTGTTCCAGATATAATTAATATTGGTGGAGGGTTTCCTTCAATTTATCCGGATTTAAAACCAGAGCCACTTATTAGATACATGGAAGAAATTAAAAAAGGAATTAAGAATTTAAAATTAAATAAACTTCCAGAAATCATGTGTGAGCCGGGAAGAGCCATTGTAGCAGAGAGTGGTTCAACTATTGCAAAAGTTATTTTAAGAAAAAAACAAAACTTATATATAAATGATGGCACTTATGGATCTTTATTTGATGCAGGTGTTCCTAATTTTGTTTTTCCTTCTAAAATGATTACGGATGGAAGAGTGCAGTCTAAAAAATTAACCGCTTTTAGTTTCTTTGGCCCAACATGTGATAGTTTGGATTATATGAAAGGTCCTTTCTTATTACCTAACAATATTAAAGAGGGAGACTATATAGAATTAGGACAACTTGGTGCCTATGGTTTAACATTTAGAACAAACTTTAATGGTTTTTTTTCTAATGAAATATTTGAAGTAGACGATAAGCCGATTATGTCTTCTTACGAAGGATCAAATGAAAAAGTTGATTCTTTAGTTGCTTGATGGACAAAAAAAATAGTCCTAACATGGGACACAACAAAAAAAAGCTCCTTAATAATCCTGTCGAACATATTGATATTAAATCGTTTGATGCAAGAAAAATAATTGATGGCATGAGTAAAATGTCATTTACCTCTCGTGATACAGCTAGAGCAGCTGGAATTTATAATGAAATGCTTGCTGATAAAGACTGTTCGATTTTTTTAACGTTAGCTGGATCAACGTCAGCTGGTGGATGTATGAATTTATATTCAGAACTTGTTAAAAATAATATGGTTGATGCTATTGTTGCTACTGGTGCGTCTATTATTGACATGGATTTTTTTGAAGCTTTAGGATTTAAACATTACCAAGGTTCTCAGTTTCAAGATGATACAGAGTTAAGAAATAATTATATTGATAGAATTTATGATACTTACATCGATGAAGAAGAGCTACAGGCATGTGATAAAGCTATATGCGACGTAGCTAATACTCTAAAGCCTAGAGCATACACTTCAAGAGAGTTCATTAAAGAACTTGGCAAATATTTAAAAACTCATGGGAAAAAGAAAGATTCTCTTATTGAAACTGCTTATGACAATAATGTACCAATTTTTTGTCCGGCCTTTACAGACAGTTCGGCAGGTTTTGGTCTAGTAATGCATCAAGAACAAAATCCAGAAAAACATATGACTATAGATTCAATTAGAGAATTTAGAGAATTAACTGAAATTAAATTACAATCTAAGCAATCTGGTTTGTTAATGATTGGAGGAGGCGTTCCAAAAAACTTTATTCAGGATACTGTAGTTTGTGCTGAGCTACTTGGTAAAAAAGTAGACATGCATAAATACGCAGTTCAAATCACTGTTGCAGACACTCGAGATGGTGCTTGTAGTAGTTCAACTTTAAAAGAGGCTAGCTCGTGGGGCAAGGTTGATGTAACAAAAGAACAAATGGTATTTGCTGAAGCAACAAGTGTATTACCCTTGATTGCAAGCGATGCTTACCATCGATCGAATTGGAAAAATAGAGATAAAAAAAACTTCTCAAAAATATTTAAATAAGTGGAATATCTTTCAAATAAAAATGGTTTTCTTGGTATTGATAACAAGGTAACTTTTAAAGAAAAAGTTGTAGTTGTTCCCTTTGGATTAGAAAAAACAGTTAGTTACGGGGGTGGAACTAAAAATGGACCTAAAGAAATCATTAAAGCCTCTCATCAAGTTGAGCTTTATGATGAAGAATTAAAGTGTGAGCCTTATAAAAAAATAGGTATCAAAACTTTAAAACCATTTAATATTGATAAAAATATTAAAAAAGCACTTAATAATATGTCTAAAATAAATCAAAAAATTTTAGATAAAAAGATTTTTCCAATGACCTTTGGCGGAGAACATTCAATTACTCCAGGGTGTATAGCTCCTTTTGTGAAAAAATATAAAAAAATTTGTTTATTACACTTTGATGCACATGCGGATTTAAGAGAAAGTTATAATGGTGAAAAATTTTCACACGCTTCAGCGATCAGAAGGTGCTTAGATTTTAAAAATGTATCGGTCATTTCTTTTGGCATCAGAAATATTTCTAAAGATGAAATACCCTTTTTAAAAAAAAATAAACAAAGAATAAATATTTTTTGGGCCAAGGATAAATCGGACTGGGACTTAAAAAAATTTAAAAAAATGATAAAAAATAAAAATGTATATCTTACATTTGATGTTGATGGGCTTGATTCTAGTATTATGCCAGCAACTGGAACTCCAGAACCAGGAGGGCTATTATGGGATGAAACTCTAAATATTGTTAAAATTGCAGCAAAAAATTCTAATATTGTTGGTGCCGATGTAAATGAATTATCTCCAATTAAAGGATTTAATTCTTACAATTTCTTAGTTGCAAAATTAGTATACAAAATTCTCTCTTACACATTTGAATTTAAACGTAAATAAAATTGTTTGGTATCCAGCTCAAGGTTACTTGAGCGCCTCCTAATTTGCTATTTCTCTTAAATTTTAAAATTGCGCCCTGTCTCTCTAATAATGTTTTTCCTAAAAATGTTCCAAGGCCTAGCCCAGAATTAGAACTTAATTCTTTTGATTTTGATTTAATGTAAGGTTCACCAATCTTATTTATTATATCTTCTGGAATACCTGGGCCATCATCGTATATTTTTATTTCTATTATTTTATCATTACTTTTCAAATTTATTTGGACTTTGCTCTTGGAAAATTTTATTGCGTTACCTATAAAATTTCTTAAACCATAAATTAATTCTGGGGTTCTTTGGATATTAATTTTATTTTGATCTTCATCTGTTAAAAGGTCAATATGTTTTGATGAGGTTTCTCTAAAAGAATTAATTATTTCCTCTAATAAATCTTCCATTCTTATAGAGCTTAAAAAGTTGTCTTCCTTAATCTGTTTTTTAGATATTTGCTTTAAAATTTCACTACATCTTTTTATTTGACTAATAAGTAAATCTACATCTTTAGAAATTTCTTTGTTGTTGCCTATTTCTTTTTTTAACTCTTTGGCCACAACACTAATTGTAGCTAAAGGAGTGCCAAGTGAATGTGCTGCCGCTGCCGCTTGCCCACCTAATGACTCTAAGACATATTCTTTAGCAATAACCTCCTGTAATTTATTTAATGCTTCAGATCTTTTTTTAGTTTCTCCAGAAAATCTAATTCCGAAATAACTTAAAAATATTAATCCGATTAGGATTGATGTCAGCAAACCAAATTTATAAAAATTAGGAACATAAAATATGGTCTCGTCCATTCCAGGTAACGGTATATAAAAATGGCCAAGCAAAAATAACATAAATGAAGTTATTACACCTAATATTATAGTTGTGCCCATACTTAGAAAAGTTGAAGAAACTATAGCTGGTATAATTAAAAGGAAAGAGAATGGATTTAGTATTCCTCCTGTGAGATATAAAAGAGCACTTAACTGAATTAAATCATATAAAAGAAAAAATGAGGCATATGTATCCTTTAATTGATTTACTCTTATTTTAAATTGTAAGAAAAAATTAGTAGCTAGTCCTAAAAAAACTATTATATAACTTTCAATAATTGGAAACTCTAATTTTAAGTAGAAAAAAACAAAATTTATTGCAAAGAATTGGCCAAATATGGCTATATATCTAAGTATTGTAAGGGTGTTTTTATCAAGATTTAAATTCTCTTTGGTGCGAAAAAGAGTAGAAAAATCCATAAGTATTTAAATGTCTAAATTTGCAACATCTAAGGCGTTATTTGTTATAAACTCTTTTCTAGGAGCAACCTCATCACCCATTAAAACTTTTATCATTTTTTGATCTTCTTTTGATTTTTCTTTAGTTCCTTTTGAATATTGAACTCTTAACATTGTTCTATTATCTGGATTTAGTGTTGTTTCCCAAAGTTCTTCGGGATTCATTTCTCCTAATCCCTTAAAACGTTGAATAGATAACTTTTCTCTTTGTTCTTGTATGAATTGATTAAATGCCGTTGTTCCTTTTTTAATCTTTTTATTAAATTTATCTGACTTAATAATGTATTCCTCAAGTGCTTTTTCGTCTTTTATATAAATGCTTTTATTTGCTTTCGTGACCTTAAACAGTGGAGGTTGAGCCAAATAAATATGGCCATTTTCAATTAATTGATTAAATGGATAATTATTAAAAAAAGTAAGCAGTAAAGTTCTAATATGTGATCCGTCAACATCGGCATCGGTCATTATGACTATCTTATCATATCTTAAATTTTCAATATTAAAATCTTTAGAACCTGTTCCTAAAGCATTTATTAACGTAACTATTTCATTTGAAGACATCATTTTAGACAAAGCTTTTGTAGAAATATCTTCTCCGTTGGATTTGCCATTTACATATGTGTTTAAAATTTTTCCTCTTAAGGGTAAAACAGCTTGATACTCTCTTACTCGACCTTGTTTTGCTGAGCCACCTGCTGAATCTCCCTCTACAATATACAATTCTGTTCCTTCTCTTTTTTGTATTTGACAATCAGCAAGTTTCCCTGGCAAACCTGATAATTCAAAAGTTCCTTTTCGTCTTACACTATCTCTAGCTTTTCTTGCTACGTCTCTTGCCATTGCTGCTTGACTTATTTTTTCTATTACTGTTTTGGCAACAGAAGGGTTTTGATCAAACCAAGTCGATACTTTTTCACTGATTACATGTTCTACAATATTTCTGATCTCTGAAGAAACAAGTTTATCTTTTGTTTGTGAAGAAAATTTTGGATCTGGCATCTTAATTGAAAGAACAGCAGTAAGCCCCTCTTTTATATCTTCACCTGATAAAGTAATCTTACTTTTTTTATTGTTTCTATCAGTTGTATATTTATTAATTACTCTAGTTAGAGCACTTCTAAATCCTAGTAAGTGTGTTCCTCCATCTTTTTGCGGAATATTATTTGTAAACGGCAAAACATCTTCTGAATATCCAGCATTCCATTCGAAAGAACACTCAACTACCACATTATCTTTTGTAGATGTTACATAAACAGGTTTTTTAAACACTTCTTTCTCATTTTTATTAACTAATATAGGTTTTTTATTATTAATATGCCTGACAAACTCAATTATTCCACCATCGTATTTGTGTTTATATTCTTTAGAATTTTTCAAAGAACTGTCTATAAGGTTTATTGCAATCCCTTTATTTAAAAAAGCTAACTCTCTTATTCTTTTTTCTAAAATGGAAGCGCTAAATTTAGTAGAAGAAAATATTACTTTTGATGGTAAAAATTTAATTCTAGTTCCATTTTTTTTTGTTTTACCAATTTTTTTTAAAGGTTTTGTTGAATTACCATCTTTAAATTTAATCTCATACTCATTTCCTCCTCTAAAAATATTTAATTCTAATTTTTCAGACAATGCATTAACTACTGATACACCTACTCCATGTAATCCACCGGACACTTTGTAAGAGTCATGATCAAATTTACCACCGGCGTGCAATTGAGTCATAATTACTTCCGCTGCTGACATTTTTTCGCCCTTATGCATATCTACGGGTATACCTCTACCGTCATCCTCAACTGTAACTGTATTGTCAGAATTTATTGTAACACTGATATTTTTACAATGACCTGCCAAAGCTTCATCGATTGAGTTATCGATAACTTCAAATACCATGTGATGTAGACCGGAACCATCATCAGTATCTCCGATGTACATTCCTGGTCTTTTTCTCACAGCGTCTAGACCCTTTAAAACTTTTATCGAGTCCGCACCATAAGATGCATTATTTTTTAGTTCTAAATTTTTTGACATTATTTTTTAAGAATTCAATTATTGTATCATTAATTTAACTTAATATAAAACCACTTATTATCTACATAGTGTAAAACTATTTAATATCAACGGTTATAGAGCAAAAAATAAAAAAATATTTAAAAATCGATATTTTTATATTTTCATCGGCATAATAACATAATAACTGTTTTTGTCAGAAGCATCTTCGATCAAGACAGGTGAAGTGGAGTCTTTTAAATTCATCTTTAAATTTTTATTTTCTATCTCAGAAGCAATGTCTATTAAATATTTTGAATTGAAGCTAATATGTAAACTTTCAGAATTGTAATCTGCTTTTATTTTTTCGTTACCTTCCCCTGAGTTTGCGCTATTTACTGATAATTGAATATTATCTTTATCTATCATTAATTTAACACCTTCTTTTCTATCTAATGAAACACTAGTTACCCTTTCTATAGAATTTATAAATTCTTTTGAAGGAACATTTAAAATCTTATCATTGGTAGCAGGGACTACTTTCTTATAATCTGGAAATTTGCCATCAATCACTTTGGAAATTAA
Organism: Candidatus Pelagibacter sp.; assembly: GCA_028101445.1. Next base: position 45,229 of record JAOHKR010000004.1, read on the forward strand.
TCTTATCTTTCCTAAAGTAAATTTAATTTTATTTTCACTTGATTGCATCGTCAATGAATCGGATGTCTCAGATAACAAAGAGCATAATTGAAAAACTGTTTTTCGTGGCAAAATTAATGATGAAAAATCATTTGAATTCTCAATCTCAAGACTACTTGAGGACAGTCTATGACTATCTGTAGCAACACCAGTTAAAAAATTTCTACCATGAGCTTCTGTTAAATGAAGAAATACTCCGTTCAAATAATGTCTTGTGTCATCATTAGATATTGAAATTCGTGTTTTATTTAAGAGTTTTAAAAATCTGTTTTTATCTAACGCAATTTCTTGGCCTTCAAACTCATCAGCAAAAGATGGAAAATTATCAGTTGGTAAGCATAAGAGATTAAAATCCGCACTATCGCTTTTAAGACTTAATTTATTTTCTGATTTTAAATCAAAGTTTAATTCTGAATTTGAAGAAATTTTTCTTAGTATATCATAAAGTATTGCTGCGGAAGTTGTTGTGCTACCTTCTTTTATTATTTTAACGTCAGAAATTTCATTGTAAAAAACTATATCTAGATCTGTTGCTACGATAGATAATTTATTATCTTTAAGTTGTAGAAGAACATTTGATAATATAGGAAGGGTATTTTTTTTTTCAACAACGCCTTGAACAAAATTTAAAGATTTTAATAAAATGTCTCTTTTAACTACAAATTGCATTTGATTATTATTCTAATAACAAACTTTTAATCTGATTTATATTTTTTTTCATTTCATCATCTTGCTCTGACAGTCTGGTAATAGTTTTAACTGCGTGTATAACAGTTGTATGATCTCGATTGGCAAACCTCCTACCGATTTCTGGCAAAGATCGAGTGGTCATTTTTTTTGCTAGATACATTGCTATCTGTCTAGGCCTAGCTAAAGGTCTAGATCTTCTTTGTGAAAGCATTTCACTTAGAGCTATATTAAAATAGTTGGAAACAATATTTTGTATTTTATCTACTGTAATTATTCTTATTTGACTAAAAACGTCCTTTAAAATATTTTTACAATCTTGAATATTTAAAACTTTATTATGTACTCTGCTAAATGCAATTACTCTGTTTAAAACACCAATAAGTTCTCTAATATTAGTTTTACTTTCACTAGCCACATAATTAATAACTTCCTCGGTTAAATTTATATTTTCTTTAAATTGATTTTGAATTTCTTCAATTTTTTTCTTTATAATTTTAATTTTTAATTCTAAATCTGGGACGTCGATATCGACTACAAGTCCTCCTGCTAATCTAGATTTAATTCTATCCTGTACTCTATCTAGTTTCATCGGTGCTCTATCTGCTGAAATGATAATTTGAGAACCTTTATCCATTAAACTGTTAAAAGTGTGAAAGAATTCTTCTTGTAAGCTTTCTTTACCGCTAATGAATTGAATGTCATCAATGATAAATACTGAAGATTTTCTAAAAAAATCTTTAAAATTGACCATATCATTCTTCTTAATTGACTTTATAAAATGATACATAAATCGTTCTGCTGATATAAACATTACGTTATTTTCATTTTGGAGTTCTAGTCCAATAGCGTTTAATAAATGGGTTTTACCCAACCCTACACCGCCGCAGATATAAAGTGGATTATATCTTGAGATGTGTTCACTTACCTTTTTTGAATATGACAAAGCTATATCGTTACTTTTTCCTTGAATGAAACTTTCAAAGTTCAAATTTGGATTTAATCTATTATAATTTAAAATTGAGTCTTTTATTTCTGTTACTTTATTTAATTCATCAATTTTAATAAATTCCTGATTTTGTTTATTTTCTTCGATAATTTTAAACTCAATTCTGTTAACGCTTAATTTTATACTTTTGACCTGCTCCAAAATTTTGTCTAAATATCTAGATACTATCCAATCTCGAAAAAAACGAGTAGGAACACCAAGAATTAAGTAATCATTGTACTCCTTTACAAGAGAGATTTTTTGCAGCCAGCTACTATAAATTTCATTACCAAATACATTTTTAAATAAAGTTTGAATTTCGTTCCAATTTAAAGTTTTTTCTTCTTCCGATGTATAAGTATTTTGTTTTTTTATATTATTATTTTCCATAAGAAAGTTTGTTAGGAATTTCTATAAACTCCCTTTTAAAAAGTTTTGCAAGAAATTTATTAAAAAAAAATAATTTAGGTTGTGTAACTAACGTTGAGATAGAAAAAAAATTTAATTTACAACTTGCAAAGTAATGTTTCTACATTTTGTTAGAAGATTCTAAATGTAGTCTTTACAAATTAAATTAATCAACTGTGAATTGATTGTTTGAATTAAATTTTTTTTGAAATTTTAGAAATTTTTCTAGCTGCAGTTTTTTTACTTACCGTTCCAGATTTGGCAACCTGCATTAGAATTGATTGAAATTTTGAAAAAAATTCTTTAACTTTTTTTTTATCGTTTTCCTTAAGCAAAGTTTCCATCTGTTTTACAGCGTTCTTATACTTGCTCTTTCTTATTCTATTGATCTGAGTTTGCTTCTTTACTCTTCTTACACGTCTGACAGCTGATTTAGTATTAGGCATTTTTTTAAATTATATATATGTGCAATTTATGGGGGTCAACTTTATTATTTTTGACAATTATCACAAAAAAAAGTCGATCGATTGGAAATTGATGATTTGACAATTATGCTCCTACAAGTGGTATTCGTGCAAGTGGCACCTTTTTTTCCATAAACGTTGAAATGTTGCTGAAATGATCCTTTTTTTCCATTAGAACTAGAAAAATCCTTTATAGAGGATCCCCCAAGTTCAATAGCGTTTTTTAAAACTTCTTTTGTAAAATTTATAATTTTTTTTAACTCAAATTCTTTAAGATTTTTAACTTTACGAGAGGGTTTTACCTTACTTAAAAACAAAATTTCATTTGCATATATGTTGCCTAATCCAGATACAAATTTTTGATCCATCAAAATATCCTTAATCACTCTGCTTCTTCCTTTGATATAGTTTTTAAAATAAGTATAATTAAATGTATTTTTTAAGGGTTCCGGTCCTAAATGTATGAGATGAAAATTATCCTTATATTCTTTATTACTTAAAAGTTTAATAAACCCAAATTTTCTTACATCATTATAAATTAATTTTTGATTTTTATTCAAGATGAACTCTACACGATCGTATTTTTGTTCTTTTTTATAATCAATATTGTAATAAAAGCTTGTCTTAAGTTTAGTATTTTTTCGATCTACAAAAAAAAATTTTCCCGTCATTCCGAGATGTACCATCATTATGAAGTTCTTACTTAGAAAAAATAGTAAAAATTTTGATTTTCTTTCAATTTTTTTTATTCGCAATCCTGTAATTTTTCTGAATTTGTTTTTATCTATATGATATCTTAATTTACTATCTTTTATATTTACTTTTTGTATAATTAAATTTTTAACTTTTCTAATAAGAGACCTTTTAACAACTTCAACTTCTGGTAATTCTGGCATATAATTATAATATGAAAAATACTATTCTAGATAAATCGAAACTAGTCAATTCGGTATTTTCTAAAATATACAAAAAATATGATTTAATGAATGATATTATGTCACTTGGTATTCACAGATTGTGGAAGGAAAAATTTGTTGAATGGATGAATCCTAATCCAAGTTCTAAATTAATTGATGTAGCCTCAGGCACGGGTGATATTGCTAAATTATTATCTAAGAGAAACAATAATTCTAATGAAATTATTTGTGTTGAACCTAATACCGGTATGTTTGAAGAAGGTAAAACTAACTTAAAGATATATCAAAATATAAAATGGGTAAAAGCTCAAGCGGAAAAACTACCTCTTAATGATAATATTTTTGATTTTTATACTATTAGTTATGGAATAAGAAATGTTTCAGATATCAATAAATCTTTGGGTGAAGCATTTAGAGTATTAAAACCAGGCGGACGCTTTATGTGTTTAGAGTTTTCTAAAATAGACAATGAATTATTAAATTTTTTTTACAAACAATATTCTAAAACTATACCGTTTATAGGAAAGCATATTGTTGGGACCTCTCAACCTTATGAATATTTAGTAAGTAGTATTAATAAATTTTATAGTCAAAATCAATTAGTTGAAATAATGACTAAAAATGGATTTTCTAATGTTGAATACCGTAATCTTTCTAGTGGTATTTCGGCTATACATTCTGGGTGGAAAATTTAAATGTTTAGAAGAATTTTTAGATTATTTCAGATAGCTAGAAAATTGTCGACCTCAGGAGCTGTAGAAAATATTAACCAAGTTCACGAAATCCCGACCTTGGTAAATTTATTTTTTAGTTTTATATCAATTGGATCAAATACGAATCGTTTTAATGATCAAAAAACTTCAGGAGAAAGACTTTGCATCGCTCTTCAGGGGATGGGGACTACTTTCATAAAACTTGGGCAATTTTTAGCTACAAGACCAGACATAATTGGTGAAGAAATATCAAAAGATCTAGAAAAACTTCAAGATAAAGTTCCTGCTTTTGATCTTTATGATGCAAAAAAAATAATAAAAAAAGAAATTGGAGAAAAACAATTTAACAATATCATTGAAATAAGTGAACCAATTGCTGCTGCATCCATAGCGCAAGTGCATATAGCCAAAATTAAAAATGAAAATCAAGAAAAGGAAGTAGCGATAAAAATTTTAAGACCTGATATTGAAAGACTATTTAATGAGGAACTAGATGCTTTAATGTTGTTTGCATATATAATTGAAAATACTATTCCAAAAGCTAAAAGATTAAAGTTAGTTGAGGTAGTTCATTTGCTTAGAGAAATAACAAACATTGAAATGGACTTGAGGTTTGAAGCTGCTGCTGCAAATGAATTATATGAAAATACAGAACAAGACCATGGTTTTAACGTACCTAAGATTTATTGGAATTATACCACCAAGAAGATATTAACATTGGATAAGGTTGAGGGAATTTCAATTAGAGAACATGATAAACTTAAAAATCTAGGTGTTGATCTTAAAAAATTAGCTGAAAATTTAATTCAACATTTTTTAAAACAAGCTGTTAGAGATGGTTTTTTTCACGGTGATATGCATCAAGGAAATTTATTCGTCGATAACAAAGGAAACATCATTCCAGTTGATTTTGGTATTATGGGAAGATTGGATAAGAATAATAGAAAATTTTTAGCTGAGATATTGTATGGATTTATTAAAAGAGATTATGTAAAAGTTGCAGAAGTTCATTTTCAAGCAGGTTTAGTTCCTCAAGACGCATCTAAGGATGAATTTGCACAGGCTTTAAGATCGGTTGGAGAACCTATATTTGGTCAAACAATTAAAGATATATCGGGTGGAAATCTATTAGCTCAATTATTTGAAATTACAGAAAAGTTTAATATGGCGACACAACCGTCTTTGTTATTATTACAAAAAAATATGGTTGTTGTTGAGGGAGTTGCGCGAAAACTATTCCCTGAAACCAATATCTGGGAAGTCTCAAGACCAGTATTAGAAAATTGGTTAAAAAATATTAAAAGTCCAAAATCTACAATTGATACAGCTTTAAATACTTCCGCAGAAATTATCAAAAGAATTCCAGATTTTCCTGATTTAATGGATAGAGCTGATTATGCCCTCAAATTGATGGCAGAGGGGAAATTAAGTTTAGGAATAAGTGGTAATAAAGGTTTAGAAATAGAACAAATGAAACTTAAAAATTTTAGAAATAATATAATTATTAGTTTTTTTGGTATTGTAATTATATGCCTATTGGTATTCTAATTGCCAATAATGACACTTAAAAATAAAAAAATATTAATCATTATAGGAGGTGGTATAGCAGCCTATAAAGCTTTAGATCTTATACGATTATTAAGAAAAGAAAATGTAGAAATTAAAACTATACTTACTAGAAGTGGTAAAGAGTTTGTAACTCCTCTATCACTGAGCACGCTTACACAAAGCAAAACATATGAGAATATTTTTGAAAAAAACACTGAAACAGATATAGACCATATTTCATTATCTAGATGGGCTGATTTAATTATTGTTCTACCAACAACTGCCAATTTTATGAGTAGGCTATCTATTGGTAGAGCAGAGGACTTGGCTACAAACGTACTATTGGCATCCAACAAAGATATATTATTAATACCGGCAATGAATGTAAGAATGTGGCTTCATAAGGCAACTCAATCAAATTTAAAAATTTTACAAGATTTTGGATATCTATTTCTGGGACCTGAAAAAGGAGAAATGGCTTGCGGTGAATTCGGTGAAGGAAAGATGTCAAGTCCAAGACAAATTTACAAATATTTAAAAAATTATTTTAATAATAAAAACATAGTTAAAAAAAAAAATTGGAAGGCTATAGTTACAACTGGTCCAACAAGAGAATACATTGACCCGGTTAGATATATTTCAAACGAGTCTAGTGGTAAACAGGGTTGTGAAGTCGCCATTGCACTAAATAAATTAGGAATAAAAACTACTCTTATTTCTGGCCCATCTAGTCTTGCTTTTCCTAAAGATTTAAAAGTAAAAAAAATTACTTCGGCAGATGAAATGTTAAATGAAGTCAAAAAATCATTACCAGCCGATTTAGTAGTATGTGCTGCTGCTGTAACTGATTTTAAACCAACTGAAAATAATAAAAATAAAATTAAAAAAGAGGCTATAAAATTACAAAAGATAAATTTTGTAAAAAATTATGATATTTTAGAATATGTATCTAAAAATAATAAACACAGACCAAGTCTTGTAGCAGGTTTCTCTGCTGAGACCGAAAACGTCATAAATAATTCAGTTGCTAAAATGAAAAAGAAAAATTGTGATATCATATTTGCCAATGATGTTTCACAAAAAGATGTTGGTTTTAATTCTGATTATAACAAAATTTTTGTAATAGAAGGAAAAGATAAAGTTAAGATAATTCCAAAAAATAAAAAAAGTTTTATAGCAAATAAAATTGCTGAAATTTTATTAGATAAACTATTAACTAATGACAAAAATATTAATTAAAAGATTATCTAATAATATTCCTTTACCTAAATATGAAACAGAAGGGTCCTCTGGAATGGATTTAACTGCAAATGTAAATAAATTTATTGAAATTCAACCTGGCAAATCCGAAATAATTCCTACGGGGCTTGCTCTATCAATACCAAAAAATTATGAAATACAAATAAGACCGCGATCAGGATTAGCGGCTAAAAATCAAATCTCTGTTTTAAATACACCTGGAACCATAGATGAGGATTATAGAGGTGAAATAAAAGTTATATTAATTAACTTAGGAGAAAAAAAATTTAAAATTGAAAAAGGATTGCGTATTGCACAGATGGTTTTATGCCCTGTAATAAAAGCAGAATTAGAAGAAGTTGATGAGCTTGATGAAACCAAACGAGGGTCTGGTGGTTTTGGCTCTACTGGCATCAAATAAATCAAATGGAGCTTACTTTTAACGATTTTAAAACATTCGAAAAACAAATTATCTTAAAAAAAATTGGTATATCTGGTCAAAAAAAAATTAAGAATTCTAGAGTCTTAATTATCGGAATGGGTGGTTTGGGCTGTCCATTACTTACCTACCTTGCTTCTGCTGGTGTTGGTAATTTAGGAATAATAGATCATGATAAAGTAGAATTTAGCAATTTAAATAGGCAAACTCTCTTTAACTTATCTGATATTGGAAAATTTAAAGTTGTTCAGGCTAAGAAGAAGATAGATAAAATTTTTAAAGCTATAAAAGTTAAAAAGTTTACAGAAAAAATAGAAAAAAAAAATATAAGAAAAATTCTTAAAGGTTATGAAATTATTTGTGACGGGACAGATAATTTTGATACGCGCTATTTAATTAACGATGAATGTAAAAAAAATAAAAAGATTCTAATATCAGCAGCTATTAGTAAATTTGATGGACAGGTATTTAAATTTAATTTTAAAAAAAAGGGTTCATGTTTAAGGTGTTTTATGCCAGAAAAACCTGAACAAGAAAATAATTGTGGATCAGAAGGTATTTTTTCACCTGTGGCTGGCATATTAGGCTCTCTTCAAGCAAATGAGGTTTTAAAAACAATTTTAAATTTAAAAGATGATTTAAATAATAATATTCTATTATTTAATGCTTTGAAATCTTCATTAAGAAAAACAAAAATTAATTCTAATCCTTCTTGTCTAAATAAATGCCAAAAATAATTATATTTATATTTTTTATTCTTCTTAATATAACTGTCGATTCTTACGGGAAAGATGAATATTTTAGAACTCTAAGAAATGATACAGCGAATCTTCGCCAAGGACCTTCATTTGATTATCCAATTAAAATTTTTTACAAAAAGAAATTTTTACCAGTTTTAATCCAAGATAGTTCAAGTAATTTTAGAAAAATTAGAGATCATGAAAATAATTCAGGATGGATGCACGTATCGCAATTGTCAAAAAAAAGGGCCGCTATTGTTACAGATGATGATCTTCTAATGTTCAAAAGAGCTACAATTTATTCTAATCCTGTTGCAATTTTAAAAAAAGGTAGGTTAGTTAAAATAAATAAATGTAAAGAAGGCTGGTGTAAGGTAAAATCTAGTGAATTTAAAGGATGGATTAAAAAAGACAGTCTTTGGGGACTACTTTAAAACTAATTACTTAATTTAGAGGCCCAAAATTTATCTAATATAAAATACCACACGGAGTTCGCAAGTGGCTCAACAATAGCATCTGTTAGAGCTATAACGAACGAAACATCAGCAACAATCATCAACACGGTAATTGCGATAATAAAGTGGCCAATAGTGTAAACTACTGTCCTTAGTATTGAACCTCTATTATTTTCATAGATGTCCGCAGCTGCGTTAAATATCCCTTTATTAATTTCCATGATTTTTAAAAGGGCTATCCAAAACACAAGCAACTAAATGAATTCTTTCTTGCTCGCCTCCATTAAAAAAGTTGTGATATTTGGTATTATTAGTAATTGTCACTGTCCCATCAGCAGGTAAATGTTGAGCTACATTATCTATAACCATTCTGCATCCTGGGTTAGTTATGATTGGAATATGTAATCTCGGTTCTGGATCCCTATGCCAACTAAGTGTTGATCTTGGCTCTTTCAATAAAATTCTTACTCTTCCTAGTTTAAAATTTTTTCTTAAAATATTATAAACCTCTTCAAAATAAGTGTTGTGGAAGTCGGAAACTAACTCTGTATATCTTCTTTCATCAATTGGCATATCTCTCATTGCTTCTTTGCCCGTTTCATCTGGTAGAGTCCAATACGTACCTCTAACATTGTGCCCTGCTATGGAATTTTTGTCGCCTGGAATTTGATTTAATGATATTGCTCCGAAATGTTTAATGCCTAATGAGTTAAATTTTTTCTTTTTTAAAATTTTTTCTAAATCTAATTTTAATTTAGAAATATTAAATTTAATATTTGGTACTTTATAAAAATCATTATATCCAATATTATTCATCAGTTTTTGATCTTAGTGAAGCTTTTTAATTTCTTGTCTGTCTGCATTCATCACTTTTGTCCATACAGCAACAAAGTCTTTAACAAATTTTTCTTTGTTGTCATCTTGAGCATATACTTCTGCATATGATCTTAAAACTGAGTTAGAGCCAAATACTAAATCAACTCTAGTTCCAGTAAATTTAGTCTTTTTGGTTTTACGATCTACAATTTCATACAAATCTTTACCGAGTGGTTTCCAAGTAAATTTCATATCTGTTAAATTTACGAAAAAGTCATTTGTTAAAGCCCCAACTTTATCAGTAAATACTCCATGTTTTGTTTCACCATGATTTGTGTCTAGAACTCTCATTCCTCCAATTAGAACTGTCATTTCTTTAGCTGACAAGTCCATCAAAGATGCTCTATCAAGCATAAGTTCCTCAGGGCTAACTACATATTCTTGTTTCACCCAGTTTCTAAATGCATCATGGATAGGTTCTAATACTTTAAATGAATCCATATCAGTTTGATCTTGTGTTGCGTCTCCTCTTCCAGGTGCAAAAGGAACTTTAACATCTAATCCACCTTTTTTGATTGATTGTTCTAAGCCAACGTTTCCAGCAAGCACTATAATGTCCGCTATACTTGCTCCGGCATCTTTAGCTACTTGTTCTAGTTTGCCCATAACTTTGTTGAGTCTAGCTGGTTCATTGCCCTCCCAATCTTTTTGGGGAGCTAATCGAATTCTTGCGCCATTAGCACCACCCCTGCAATCAGTTCTTCTATATGTTCTTGCGCTATCCCAGGCAGTACTTATTAACTCTGAAGTATTAAGTCCAGTTTCTTCAATTAATTTTTTTGCTTTGTTAACATCAAAATCTTTTTTACCATCTGCGACTGGATCTTGCCAAATTAAATCTTCTTTAGGGGCATCAGGGCCTATATAATACCTTTTAGGACCTAAATCTCTGTGAGTTAATTTAAACCAAGCTCTCGCAAAAGTGTCTGACATATATTTGTGATCTTTTCTGAACTTTTCAGAAATTTTTCTATAACTAGGATCCATTTTCATTGCCATATCTGCATCTGTCATAATTGGATTTCTTTTTATTTTTGGATCTGCTAGATCAACCGGTTTATCCTCTTCTTTCATATTAATAGGTTCCCATTGATTAGCTCCGGCTGGGCTTTTCTTAAGCTCCCATTCATAGTCTAATAAAAGTTTTAAATAAGTGTCATCCCATTTATTAGGATGCGTTGTCCAAGCGCCTTCAATTCCACTAGTTACTTGATTAACGCCTAAACCTCCGCCTTTAATATTCCAGCCAAATCCTTGTTCATGAACGTCCGCTGCTTCAGGTTCTGGACCTTGTAAAGAACCATCTCCATTACCGTGAGCTCTTCCCACTGAGTGTCCTCCTACAGTTAATGCACATGTTTCTTCATCGTTCATTGCCATACGGCCGAATGTTTCTCTGACATCGTGAGCAGTTCTTAAAGGGTCAGATACGCCCTCTACACCTTCAGGATTTACATAAATTAAACCCATCACAACTGCAGCTAAAGGATTTTGCAACGATGTTCTATCCTCTTTATTTGTGTATCTCTCAGATTTCATCCACTCCTTTTCCGAACCCCAATAAACGTCTTTCTCTGGATGCCAGATATCTTCTCTACCAAAAGAAAAACCATACATTTTAAGACCCATGGACTCGTAAGCCATGTTCCCAGCTAGAATCATAAGGTCAGCCCAGCTAATTTTATTTCCGTGTTTTTTTTTAATTGGCCAAAGCAATCTTCTTGCTTTATCTAAATTTGTATTGTCAGGCCAAGAGTTTAGTGGTGCAAATCTATGGTTACCAGTTCCACTTCCACCTCTTCCATCTGCTATTCTATATGTTCCTGCTGAGTGCCAAGCCATTCTAATAAATAAACCACCGTAATGACCAAGGTCGGCTGGCCACCATTCCTGGCTATCTGTCATTAAGTTTAATAAGTCTTTTTTAATCTCTTTGAAATCTAATTTTTTAACTTCTTCTTTATAGTTAAATCCATTATCCATTGGATTTGTCTTTGTGTCATGTTGATGCAAAATATCTAACTTTAAATTTTTAGGCCACCACTCTTCTGTAGTTGATTGGTTATTTTTACTCATAGCACCGTGCGCTACTGGACATTTACCTGATCCATTTTTTTTAAACTCAACACTCATGTATTCTCCCTCATTTCTTTATTAATGTTCTTAATAGTTTATAATTATTCTAAACTGGAAAGTCAAGAATGTTTTTATTGTTTTTGTAAACTTATAATAACTTCTACGTCTTTAATTTTCTTTCCTTTTGGTGCATGCGGCATCTTTGCAACTTCGATTTCATTGTTATTTATATCTGTCAATTCATTAGTTTCATCATCATAAAAATGGTGATGTGAACTTACATTTGTATCGAAGTAACTTGTATTATTGTTTGTTAAAATTTCTTTTACATATCCAGCTTTTTTGAAAGCATCAATGGTATTATAAATTGTTGCTAAAGAAATTTTTTCTACATTATCTTTTTTACATATGATTTTATTTAATTTTTCTACTGTAAAATGAAATGTTTTTTCTCTTTTAAATAAAAATTCTGCTATTCTTATTCTTTGCTTTGTAGGTCTCAATTTAGAAGACCTTAATTTGTTTATAATTTCATTATTTTGGGTCATATAGGAAGTATTTATATCATTATTTATAATCGTTCTAAAGTGATATTTTGAAAAAATAGTATATAAATCAATAAAAAAAAGCTAATTTATCCAATGCAAAAAAACAATTATAACTATGACGAACTAATTGAATGTGGAAAAGGCGGTCTTTTCGGCGAAGGTAATGCTAAGCTTCCCCTTCCTCCAATGCTGATGTTTGATAGAATTACCAAAATAGAACAAAATTCGGGAGAATTTAAAAAAGGATACATAAAAGCAGAACTTGATATTAAAGATAATTTATGGTTTTTTGATTGTCATTTTAAGAAAGATCCAGTTATGCCAGGTTGTCTTGGTTTAGATGCTATGTGGCAATTAGTTGGCTTTTTTCTTGGATGGACAGGAGAGCCAGGGAAAGGAAGAGCTTTAGGAGTAAACTCTGTAAAATTTACTGGCGAGGTTTTGAAAACTGTAAAAATGGCTACTTACGAAATAAATATAAAAAGAATTTTAAAAAAAGAGGGAACAGCAGTTGGACTAGCTAATGGTATTTTGAGTGCTGATGGTAAAATAATTTATAAAGCAGAAAATTTAAAAGTAGGTTTATTTAAATCATGAGAAGAGTAGTAATTACGGGTCTTGGTATTGTATCTTGTCTTGGTAATAATCAAGAAGAGGTTCACCAATCACTATTAAATTCAAAATCAGGAATTTCATATTCAGAAGAATATAAAGAACATAATTTAAGAAGTCATGTTCATGGCAAACCAAAAATAAAGCTTGAAGACCACATTGATAGAAAAACAATAAGATTTATGGGATCAGGATCTGCTTATAATTATATAGCAATGAAAGAAGCGATCAAGGATTCTGGATTAGAAGACAACGATATTAGTAATTTTAAAACTGGAATCGTTATGGGTTCTGGTGGCCCTTCAATCGAAAATGTAATTTTGGCAGCTGATAAAACTAGAGCTAAAACCCCAAAACTAATGGGGCCATTTATTGTACCAAGAACTATGGCAAGCACTTCTTCAGCAACTCTTGCAGTTCCTTTTAAAATAAAGGGAACTAATTATACAATGAGTTCTGCATGTGCAACTAGCGGTCATTGTATTGGAAATTCAATGGAGTTAATTCAAATGGGAAAACAAGACGTTGTTTTTGCAGGCGGTAGTGAAGAAATACATTGGGCGATGACTGCAATGTTTGATGCTATGACAGCATTATCATCAAAATATAATGATTCACCTGAAACAGCTTCAAGAGCTTATGACAAAACTAGAGATGGATTTGTAATTGCTGGTGGTGGTGGTGTGCTAGTTCTTGAAGAATATGAGCACGCAAAAGCTAGAGGTGCTAAAATATACGCTGAATTAACTGGTTATGGAGCAACTTCAGATGGATACGATATGGTTGCACCATCAGGTGAAGGTGCAGTTAGATGTATGAAGATGGCTATGGCAACTACTAAAAATAAAATTGATTATATTAATACTCACGGTACATCGACACCAGTTGGTGATATTACAGAATTAAATGCTGTTAAAGAAGTTTTTGGAAATCAAATTCCAAAAATTAGTTCTACTAAATCTTTATCAGGTCATCCTTTGGGAGCTGCTTCTGTTCATGAGGCTATTTATTGTTTAATTATGATGAAAAATAACTTCATTGCCGGTTCAGCAAACATTACAGAAATGGATGAAGAAGCAAAAAAATTTCCAATAGTTTCTAAAACTGAAAAAGGAGCGACTTTAAATACTGTTATGTCTAATAGCTTTGGTTTTGGGGGAACCAATGCAGCGTTAATTTTTGAGAAAGTGTAATTATGAGCTTAATGAAAGGTAAAAAAGGACTAATCATGGGCGTAGCCAATGAGCGCTCTATTGCTTGGGGCATATCACAAAAACTAGCAGACGCGGGAGCTGAACTTGCATTTACGTATCTTGGTGATGCTTTAAAAAAAAGAGTTATACCATTAGCAGAAAAATTAAATTCTAAAGCAACATTTAGTTGTGACGTAGAAAATAAAGAAGAAGTAATAAAATTATTCGAAGATATTAAATCTAAGTGGGGGCAAATTGATTTCGTTGTACACGCTGTAGCTTTTTCAGATAAATCGGAATTATCAGGTGAATATTTAAATACAAGTAGAGAAAATTTTTTAAGAAGTATGCTTATTTCTTGCTTTTCTTTTACAGAAGTTTCTAAAGAAGCAGCAAAAATTATGAAAGAAGGAGGAAGTTTACTTACCTTAACTTATGAATCTACAAAAGCTATTCCAAATTATAATGTTATGGGTGTATGTAAATCTGCTCTAGAAGCAAGTGTTAAGTATTTGGCAAGAGATCTAGGTTCAAAAGGAATGCGTGTTAATGCAATAAGCGCTGGTCCTATTAAAACTTTGGCAGCATCAGCAATTGGTGATGCAAAATTTTTATATAAATGGAACGAAGATCATTCTTTTTTGAAAAGGAATGTAGATATTAATGACGTAGGAAATTCAGCTTTATATCTTTTAAGTGATTTAGCTGCAGGTGTTACTGGCGAAATTCATTATGTTGATGCCGGATACAATAAAGTAGGAATGCCAGACCCTAAAAATATTACCTAAGTAATCTCACAGTTTTTAGAGTTTTTTCTACCAAATAATTTGTCAAATTCTGTAAAAAACTGTAGTCGGATATATTTATAATGTAATCTAAGTTTACGACCTTCTTGTGATTTTTTTCTATAAATATTTCAAAATTTTTAAAGTAGTCTACATTCCAATTATTAATATGTATTTGTGTAGATTGAATGCCAAATGGTAAAAATATTTCTTTATAAAAAAGTTGAGGAACAAATAAAATTTCATTTTTGTAATATGGAAATAAACCGTATCCATCTATAATAATATTTATATTAGAATCTTTTAAAGCTATTAGGGTATTTTCATCATAAATATGGTTGGGTGCAAAAAAACTTCTGATTCTAATATCTCTTTTTTTAAACTCTTCTAAACCAGTTTTAATTTTATCTAATTGTACAAAATAATCTAAACCATAAAACTCTGAATTCCCTCCATAATTAAAAATATCTTTTTTATCTGATCTTTGAGTATAAAGGTGATTGCAGCCGTGCATTGTTATTTCCCATCCTTTATTTTTCCAACTTTTTACTTTTTCCCAGAATTTATCATTTTTTGGAAACTCTAATAATTCTGGATCTTTATTAATCGGAATTACTCCTAACAAAGGTTTAATTTCATATCTATCAAACAAGATTTCACATTTATCCATTAAATGCCAATTCATATTTTCAGCAATATCGTCAATCCGAATAAGCAAACCTGTATATTTTGATGATATTTTTTTTATTGAATTAAACATATTTGTTTATAGTTTAGCTGACAGTGGATAAATTTCATATTAAAAAAATTTCAGAAGTAAATAAAGAAAAACTGCATCAATTTTATCAAAATTCCTTTGATTATGAAAAACCTGTTTTAGAGGATTATAAATGGAGATATAGATCAGAATTGAACGAATTTGAGCCTTTAGTTTTAACAATTAATAATGAAATTTGTGGCCACGCTGGACTAATTCCAATCAAATTAAAGATAAATAATAAAATTAAAAAAGCCATATGGTTTACAGATTTTTTTATTAAAACTGAACATAGATCAAGAGGATACGGTAGAAAGCTTACTGAGGAATGGATGAAGATTTGTCCGATACAAATTACTTTATGTAACGATAAGTCACTAAAAGTTTTCAAAAAATTAGATTGGTCTAGTAATAATAATTTTACTCGTAATATTAAATTTTATAACTATCTAAATATTATACCTGTATTCAGGAATTTAAAAAATTCTTCACAAATTCAACATAATCTTGAAAATTTAAAACTTGAAGAATCAAACAACAAAACTTTAGAAAAAATTATAGATTTTAATGAAAATAATATGACTAAAAAAATCGTTAACATAGTTAGAGATGAAAATTGGTTTAAGTGGAGAATAATTGACTGCCCCTACAAAAAAGATATTTTTATTTTCAATGAAAATGGAAATTTTTTAATAACTCACATAAAAAAAAGAAATAATTTAAAAATTTTAAATATTATTTATTCTACACATCCTATTAATGCTAATATTTTTGAATTATTTTTAAATTTTGCAAGAAAAAATCATATCGACTATTTATCTTATATTTCAAATGAAAAAAAAATTTCTAATATTTTTCTACCATGGCAAAGAAAGATTAATTTTGCCTTTTACGCAAAAGAAAAGACCACTTCAATTCTACTAAGTAAAGAACTTGATGATATTCAATTTATCGACAGTGATATAGATTATGTCTAGATTAAGCGGTTGCTTGCTTCATTGAAAGTTTAACTTTTCCTCTGTCGAAACCAACAACTTTTACAGAGACTTCGTCTCCTTCTTTTACAACATCTCCAACTTTTTCAACTCTTTTTGTTGCTAGCTCAGAAATATGTACAAGTCCATCTTGTTTGCCTAGAAAATTAACAAAAGCTCCAAATTCCATAATTTTAACTACTTTACCTTTATAAATTTTTCCCATTTCAGGTTTAGCGACCAAACTTTTAATAAACTCAATTGCTTTATTTCTCGACTCTTCATCGGGAGCGGCAACTGTTACTTCTCCAGTGTCTTTAACATCAACTTTAGCTCCAGATGTTTCAACTATCTCTCTTATAGTTGCTCCACCTTTACCTATTACTGTTGCTATATCTTTTTTATCAACCTTAATAATTTCCATTTTTGGTGTATGTTTTGAAAATTCTTTTCTTGAATCTTTTAGTGCTTTATTCATTTCTCCTAAAATATGCTCTCTACCACCTTTAGCTTGGTCTAAAGCTTTTTCCATAATTTCAAAAGTAATACCTGTGATTTTGATATCCATTTGAAGGGATGTAATACCATTTTTTGTACCAGCTACTTTAAAATCCATATCTCCTAAATGATCTTCATCTCCTAAAATGTCTGATAATACTGAAAAATCATCGCCTTCTTTGATTAAACCCATTGCTATGCCTGCAACTGGTTCTTTGATTGGAACACCTGCATCCATAAGAGCCAATGAAGTTCCACAAACTGTTGCCATTGATGATGAACCATTAGACTCGGTAATTTCAGAAACTACTCGTAGAGTATATGGAAAATCTTCACCTTTAGGTAAGGACGAATTAATTGCCCTCCATGCTAATTTCCCGTGGCCTACTTCTCTTCTGCCTGTCCCTATTCTTCCACATTCTCCAACAGAAAAAGGAGGAAAATTGTAGTGCAACATAAACCTGTTTCTTTGCATTCCATTCAGACTTTCAACTCTCTGTTCATCATCGGACATGCCTAAAGTAGTTACTACTAATGCTTGAGTTTCGCCTCTAGTAAATAAAGCAGATCCATGTGTTCTAGGCAATACTCCAACTTCACATTTAATTTGTCTAACGTCAGCTAAACCTCTTCCGTCAATTCTCTTTTTATCTTTTATAATTGCTGTTCGAACGATATCTTTTTCAAGCGACTTTAATTGAGCCATGACTTGGTTCTCAGTTATGTTTTCATCTTCAGCAAACATTTCTTTACATTTTGATTCTATTTCTGAAATAGCAGTTGATCTTTTCTTTTTATCTATTTCTTTGAAGGCCTTTCTTAGATCCGCTTCAACAACACCAGCAATTTTCTTTTTAACTTCTGAATGATCTACTTCTTCGACTTCCCATTTAGGTTTACCTGCTTTTTTGGCAAGTTTTTCTATTGCTTCTATTACTGGTACGAAACTCTCATGACCAAATTTTACAGCATCAAGCATTATTTTTTCTGAAAGACCTGAGGTTTCTGACTCCACCATTAAAACAGCGTCTTTTGTTCCAGCCACAACTAAATCTAATTCTGACTCTATTAACTCTTCTGGTGATGGGTTTAATAAATATTTACCATCTTTGTAACCAACTCTACTTGCTGCTATTGGTCCTCCAAATGGCAATCCTGAAATAGCTAATGAAGCTGAACATGCTATAATTGAAAGCACATCAGCTTGATTTTCACCATCGTATGAGAGTACTGTGGGAAGCAATTGAACTTCATTTAAGAAACTTGAAGGGAATAAGGGTCTAATAGGTCTATCTATTAATCTCGATATTAATTGTTCAGACTCTGTTGGTCTTGCTTCTCTTTTAAAATATCCGCCAGGAATTTTTCCAGCAGCATAATATTTTTCTTGATAATTAACTGATAATGGAAAAAAATCTTGTCCATCCCTAAGTTTTTTTGCACCTACAACAGTGGCTATCACAACTGTCTCTCCACATGTTGCTATAATAGCACCATCTGCTTGACGTGCTATTTTACCAGTCTCTAAAGTTAATTTTTTTCCATTAACTTCTAATTCTTCTTTATGTATTTTGAACATTATTTCCTTAAATTTAATTGTTTTAAAACTTTTTGGTATGACTCAGGTTTTTTCTTTTTTAAGTAAGCAAGTAATTTTTTTCTTTTGTTAACTGATTTACTCATACCTACAGCGGAGTGCTTATCTTTTTTTGCACTTTTAAAATGCTCCGCTAATTTTGTAATCTTATCAGTAAGCAAACCAATTTGTATTTCTGTAGAACCAACATCTTTATCGTGTATGGCCAGTGATTTAATTGTATCGTTTTTTTTCTTTATCATTATCTTTATCTTTTATTTTTTTAATTAATCTTTCAATCTTTTCAGCATATTCAAATGAGTTATCTTCTACAAATGTGAGTTTAGGAAGAAACTTTATATCAAGCCTTTTAGACAGCGCTTTTCTAACAAGATGCGAGTACTCCGTCAAGATTTTTACTGTTTCTTTAGTATCTACTCCACCCAAAGGTATCACGTAAACTCTAGCAGTTTTAAGGTCTGGCGTCATCCTTACTTCTGTTACTGTAATTAATTTTGAGTTAATTGAGGGTATTTTCGCCTCATTCCTAATCAATAATTCACCTAGATTTTGTTTTACTAATTCACCAACCCTTAATTGCCGTTGGCTGAACGGCCTTTGTGAAGTTCGATTTCCCATTAAATTGACCTTTGTACCTCTTCTGCTAAAAAAGATTCAATTACATCTTTTTCTTTAAAATCGATAAAATCTTTAATACTTATTCCACATTCTAAACCAGTTCCTACATCTTTGACCTGATTTTTTTCTCTATAAATTGTCAGGATCTCTCCCGTGTAAACAACGGCTCCATCTCTTATTATTCTTGCTTTTGATTTACTTTTTATTTCTCCATTTATAACTTTAGATCCAGCAATTTTTCCAGCATTCGATACCGAAAATACTTTTTGAATTTCTGCACTTCCTAAAACAGTTTCTTTAATATCTGGTTCTAAAAGGCCTGATAAAGATTTTGAAACATGGTCTAGTGCCTCATAAATTATGTTAAAATATTTTATATCTACTTTTTGATCCTCAGCTAACTTTTTTGCTTCTCTATTTGGCTTTACGTTAAAACCTATTAAGATTGCTTTGGATGCTTTGGCTAAAGATACATCTGTTTCATTAATCATTCCAATGTCAGAAAGGATTATTTTTGCTTCAACTTCTGCATGCTTTATATTATTAATAGCCATTTTTAAAGCTTCACTTGACCCTTGCACATCTGATTTAATAATAATATTTAACTCCTCTTTATCTTTAATATCTTCAAATAACGCCGTCTTATCTTTTACTAAAACCTTAGTTTTATCAGAATTTAATTGTTTAAATTCTACCATTTTTTTTGCTTCATCTTCATTATTTGTAACCAAAAACTCTGCTCCTGCATAAGCTGAACTATTCATTCCTAAAATTTCAACAGGCATTGAAGGAAATGCTTCGTTTATAATTTTTCCGTCATAATTTATCATTGCTCTAATTTTTCCCCAAGTATTTCCACAAATAAAATAATCTCCTCTTTTAAGTTTACCATTACTTATTAGAATTGTTGATACAGGCCCTTTGCCTTTATCTATTTTTGATTCAATTACTACCCCTGTTGCCTTATCAGAAAAAGACGCTTTCAAATCTAGTATTTCAGATTGTAATACGATGCTTTCTTTAAGTTTATCTAAATTTAATTTTTTTAGCGCAGAGACTTCAACAAAAAGTGTGTCCCCACTTAAATCCTCTGCTATTAATTCATATTGCATCATTTCATTTTTAATTTTACTTATATTTTTTTCGGGTAAGTCACATTTATTTATTGCTACAATAATTGGTACCTTAGCTGCTTTTGCATGTTTAATTGCTTCAACTGTTTGTGGTTTTATCCCATCATCGGCCGCAACAACCAAAATAACTATATCGGTTATTTTCGAACCTCTAGCTCGCATTTCTGTAAATGCAGCATGACCTGGCGTATCTATAAAAGTAATTAATTGATTTTTATTAGTTTTTACTTGATATGCCCCAATATGCTGCGTGATGCCACCATGTTCCCCGGAAACAACATTTGAGTCTCTTAATGCATCTAGTAAAGAGGTTTTACCGTGATCTACGTGACCCATTATAGTAACTATTGGTGGTCTTACTTGAATATCTCCTTGTAAATTTTCTTGTTTTTTACCTACTACTAAGTTTGGTTTGTCTTCAAAAATCGGTTTATGACCAAATTCTTTTACAATATATTCAGCTGTATCTTTATCAATAACGTGGTTGATCGTAGCTACAACCTTCATATTAAACAGAAACTTAATGACATCATTAGATTTCTCGGCCATTCTGTTAGATAGTTCTTGAATCGTTATTTGCTCTGGTACTTTGACATCTCGTAAAACTTTTTTAAATTCTTTTTTTTCACCATCAGGGTTAATTTTTCTATCTTTTAGCCTTGCCCTTTTTACTGAAGCCAAGCTCCTTTGTTTAATTTCAATTTCCTCTACATTTAAAGCTCTAGAAACAGTTAATTTGATATCTCTCTTATCTATAGGACCTTTAAGCTTTAATTTGCTTTTTCCTGTTGGTTTATCATCTTTCTTTATAAAAGCTTTAGTAGCTTGTTGCTCAACGAATTTTCTAGCAAAAGGTTTTTTTTTAGGATCAGAATTTTTAGTTAAATTTTGATTTTGATTGACTCTATTATTGATTTTGTTTCCTCTAAAAGGTTCTTTTTTTTTTACAGAAAAAGACTTTTTTCCAGCAGTACTTATCGATGTTGTATCAATTTTCTTTTTTAGATCAGATGAAATTGTAAGTGTCTTTTTTTTATTTTCTTTTTCCATAACATTACTTGTACGCAATCTCTCTTGCTGACATTATTAATTCATCAGCTTCTTTTCTTGATAAAGAAAATTCTTCTAGATAACCGTCTATCCTAATTTTCTTTCCTTTAATCTCATCAAAACCGCCAATCAATTCATCAGATGATAAGTCTGCAAAATCATCTATTTTTTTAATATTTTTTTGTCCCAATATAACAAGCATACCTTGAGTCATTCCTTTTAAATTTATTAAACTCTCGTCTACTCCTAATTCTTTAAGTTTAAGAGCTACAGCTTGTTTTTCTTTTATTAAAGTTTCTTTTGATCTAGTAATTAACTCATTTGCTGTTTCTTCATCAATAGCTTCGATCTTAGCAATATCTTCTGGAGCAGATTGTGAGATATCTTCTATAGTTTGAAATCCCTCTGAAACTAAAAGTTGTCCTAGTGTTTCATCTACTTCTAAATTTTTGACTAATGTTTCAGTTCTTTCTTTAAATTCACTTTGTCTTCTTTCTGAGTCTTCTTCATCAGTTAAAATATCTATTTCATAATTTGTAAGCTTAGATGCTAATCTAACGTTTTGCCCTCTTCTACCAATTGCTTTACTTAGATTTTCTTCTGTTAAAATAATATCAATTCTTTTATTATCTTGATCAATCAATACTCTTTGAATTTCTGCTGGAGACAATGATTCAGAAATTAATGTTGGGAGATCTTCTGTCCATTTAATTATATCAATTTTTTCACCATGCAACTCGTTTACAATTGTTTGCACTCGACTACCTCTCATACCAACACAAGCTCCTACTGGATCTATTGAAGAATCTTGTGAATGCACACATATTTTAGCTCTACTTCCTGGGTCTCTTGCTACAGATTTAATTTCTATGGTACCTTCGTAAATTTCAGGTACTTCATGAAAAAATAATTTAGCTAGAAATTGTGGATGTGCTCTAGATAAAAATATTTGATGACCCTTCAACTCTTTTTTTACTTCATAACAATATGCTTTTACTCTATCTCCAGTTTTTAGAATTTCTCTAGGTATTAATTCGTCTTTTTTTATAACTCCTTCAGCCTTACCAAGATCAACAATTACATTTCCGTATTCTAATCTTTTGATAATACCACTTAAAATCTGGCCTTGTTTTTCTATAAAATCCTCATATTGCCTATTTTTTTCAGCTTCTCGTACTCTACTACTAATAACTTGTTTAGCACTTTGAGCAGCGATTCTTCCAAAATCTATTTGAGGTAATTCTTCAAAGATTTTTTCACCAACTTTTAATTCACTATTTTTAGAATCATATTTTTTAGCATCACTTAAAGTTATTTCTCTTGCTGGGTCCTCTACTTTTTCAACTATATCCAAAACTTTTTGAATTTTGATATCTCCACTTTCTCTATCAATGATAACTTCAATATTATTATCATTTCCAAATTTAATTAATGCTGCTTTCTGGATAGCGCTCTCCATTGTGCCTATTACCAATTCTTTATCAATAGATTTTTCGTTGGCTACGGCTTCAACGATCCTTAAAAGTTCTTGCTTATCTAAACCTCTATTTAACATTTTATTACTCCTAAAAAAAAATGGGCTAGCGCCCATTCTGTAAATATCAATTATTTATGTAACTTTTAAAAGAAAATTATGGTTTTTTCAAGATCACAGTTTAAATAAATCAATTTTATCAGTCTTTTCCCAAGTAAATTCACCTTTATTTGTCGGCTTTCTACCAAAGTGACCATATGCTGAGGTTACTTCATATATTGGATTATTTAGTTTTAACATTTCTCTAATACCTCTTGGAGATAAATTAAAATTTTCTTCAATAATTTTTTTAATTTTTTCAACTTTTTCTTCATCTCCATTGCCTAATTTAATAAAAATTGACAAAGGTTTAGATACTCCAATTGCATATGCCAATTGAATTAAGCACTTGTCTGAAACGCCAGACGCAACAATATTTTTTGCTAAATATCTTGAGGCATATGCTGCAGATCGATCAACTTTTGTTGGATCTTTTCCAGAAAACGCTCCACCTCCATGGGGTGATGCTCCTCCATAGGTATCAACAATAATTTTTCTTCCTGTTAGTCCAGTGTCTCCATCTGGTCCTCCAATTATAAATTGACCTGTTGGATTAATATATATTTCTTTAGGGTTTAAGTCTGTAAGTAAATTTTTTGGGATAGATTTTTTTATATATGGAAGAATTAAATCTCGTACTTTATCTTGATTTAAATCTTTAGAATGCTGGGTAGAAATCACTACTGACGTAACCTTAACTGGTTTATCTTTTTCATAAAGCATTGTGACTTGACTTTTTGAGTCCGGCTCTATTCCTTTTAAAATTCCACTTTTTCTATCTGAAGCCATCAATCTTAAAATTTTATGTGAATAATGTATTGGAGCTGGCATTAATTCTTCTGTTTCGTTACATGCGTAACCAAACATAATTCCTTGATCACCCGCACCTTCATCTTTGTTATCTTTTGAGTCAACACCCATTGCAATATCTGATGACTGTTCGTGTAAAAGAGTTTCTATATCTGCTGTTTTCCAACTAAATCCATCTTGGTCATAACCTATATCTTTAATGCACTCTCTTACTTTTGATATTAGTTCATCTTTATCAATTTTAGGTCCTCTAGTTTCACCCGCTAAAATAACTTTGTTGGTTGTAGTCAAAGTTTCACAAGCTACTCTAGAAACTGGATTTTTTGATAAATATGTATCTACAACCATGTCTGAAATTCTGTCACAAACCTTATCAGGGTGTCCCTCTGAAACAGACTCACTTGTAAAAAAAAACTTATTATTTTTCATATTTTTTATTTCTATAAAACTGAAAGATAAACAGATATGTAGTTAAAAGTGCAAAAAAGATCAAATCATTTTTATTGCTTTTAGAATTTATCAACGGGACATTAAACTCTATATTTCCAGCTTCATTTCTATTTAGATTTTTTACTTGGACTCCCTTGTTGTCTATTATAGCGCTTATCCCTTTGTTTGCAGATCTTAAAAAAAAAGTTCCATTTTCAATTGCTCTAAATATTGACTTAGAATAGTGTTGGTCTGGTCCAATAGTGCTGCCAAACCAGGCATCTTCTGAAATATTTACAATTAAATTAGTATCGTTGTTAGCCTGTTGAATAATGCTTGTAAATATAACTTCATAACAAATTAATGGTAATATATTTAATTGATCTATAATAATGTTTTTTTCATCCTTTCCTTTTTTAAAAGATCCATGTCCCTCAGTTATTTTTTTTAACCCAATTTTATTGAATAAATTTTCAAAAGGTAAAAACTCACCGAAAGGTACAAGTTTTTGTTTATTGTATTGTTGTAATATACTTAATTCATTATCTACTAGTAATAAACTATTATAAAATAAACCAGATTGTTCATCTAATTTGTTTATTCCTAAAATAATATAATGATTTTTATTAAAATTTTTTTTGATCAAATTTTTAAATATTAAAATTTCATTGTAACTATAACCAC
>JAOHKR010000040.1 GCA_028101445.1 Candidatus Pelagibacter sp.
AACTTTTTTTATTGCCGTGGCAGCTACTAACTTATTTCATCAGGGAAATTGGCAAAGAGTTTTTTCAGCTAAAAATAATTCTATCCTTAAATCTAGTTTAATTTATTCATCAATTATTATTTTTTTTATTGTTTTTTGGATGGGGTACTCAGGACTTTTATCTTATTCCTTGAACCCTAAAGTAATTCCTGATCTTGCCTTCTTTGATTTAATATTAAAAGAAAAAAATTCTTTACTAGTAATTGGAATTTTAATACTGGCTATGTCATTAACATTGAGCACTATTGACACGTTAATTAATGCTATTTCAAGTTTGATAATAGTTAATGGAAATCAAATAAATAAAAATTTAAGTGGAAAAAAAGTTAAGGACCAAGCAAATATAATAATTTTATTATTAAGTGTATTAGTATTTATTCTTGCATCTAAGGGTTATAGTATTTTGTATTTGTTTCTTTTAGCTGATTTATTATGTTGTGCAGCAGTAATAACAATTTTTTATGGTTTTTTTAATAAAAAAATAAATTCTAAACTTGCAGCTTATTCAATTATTTGTGGACTAATATCTGGTTTATTATTTTTTCCTAGTCAGAATTTTCAGAGCAGTATCTTAGTTGGCAATTTAATTTCTATTGAAAATTTTTCTATTTTAATTAAAACAAACTTACTTTTTGTTTCATTTGCCGTATCATTGATTGTACCTTTTTTAATAATTTTAACTTATTCCTTACGTAATTCATTTAAATAAATAATTACAGCTATCCAAATAAATATAAACGAAATTAATTTATCTAAAATTAAAGGCTCGTTAAAATAAAATAATCCTAAGAAAAATTGTGCAGTAGGAGTTAAGAAAAAAATCATACTAGCTGGACCAATACCAATAAGATTAAAGCCTTTTGTATAACAAAAAAGAGGGATTAACGTCATAAGTCCAGCCCAGAATAAATAAAAAGATAAAACAGGTTCATTAACAGAAAAAATATTTGTATTAAGTTTAACTAAATAAATGAATAGGCATATAGCAATTGGAGAAATTAATAGAGTTTCGATTAACAAGCCTATATCTGATGAAACTTTAACTTTTTTTCTTATCAAACCATATAAACTAAATGTAACTGCTACAGTAATCCCAATCCAAGGTACTTCACCTAATTTTATCAGTAAATAAATTAATGCGACAATAACTAAAAAAACAGAAATAATCTGATTTCTATTATATTTTTCTTTTAAAAATATTATTCCAAAAAAAACACTTAATATTGGAAATATATAATAACCTAATGCACCATCTAAAAGATTGTTGGTCTGCACGGCATACAACCAAGTAAGCCAATTTATTGAGATCAGAAGTCCTGTAAAAAATAAAATTATAAGGTTAATTCTTTTTTTAATTATTTTATTGAATTCTTCCCATTTTGATAAATAAGTTGTTGTAATCAACAATAATAAAGCTGTCCAAATAGTTCGATGTATTGCTAATTCTATAGCCGAAGCAAAAGAAACAAATTTAAAATATAGTACGCCTATAACACCCCACCAAAGAGAGGCTCCGACAGTAAATAATGAACCCTTAAATAAATTTTTCTTCATTTGACCATTTTTTTGATTGATTTATAAGGTAATTGATTAATAAATAGTACTAAATTAGCTTGGTAAAAATGGAAGAGTGGGTGAGCGGTTGAAACCAGTTGGTTGCTAACTAACCGTACGAGTAACATCGTACCGAGAGTTCGAATCTCTCCTCTTCCGCCAAAAATTAGTTAAAGAAACTATCAATTTTAACAGGTTCTTTACTTAACATATATTTATAGACGTTAATATTTTCTAGAACTCTTTGAACGTAATTTCTAGTTTCTTTAAATCTAATTAATTCAATCCAATTAACATAAGAGAGTTGACCTTTAGAAGGATCACCATTTACTCTTCTCCAAGTTTTAACTCTATTAGGACCAGCATTATATGCAGCTATGGCAAATGGATAAACTCCATTATAATCTTCCATTAATGAATTAAAATAATATGATCCTAATTTTATATTATACTCTGGGTCTTTAGTAAGTCTGCTAATGCTGTAAGGTAGCTTAGCCTGTTTAGCTACAATCTTGGCTGTATATTTCATTAATTGCATCATACCTCTTGCACCTGCCCAACTGTTTGCTCTTCTGTCAAACTCACTTTCTTGACGAATAATTGCTAGCACTACTTCTTGATTTGGCATTGTTTTATTATTTATAGTTTTAGGAGTGTTAATAATTGGATAGTTATATTTATTATAAAATCTTTTTTCATACGAAGCTTGCTTAGAAATTTGAATAGCAAAATCATATCTTTCTACTTCTGTAGCCAATTTTGCAGCTAAAATTTCACTACCTTTTTCTATATTGAGAGTTGCTAAATACTTAATAATATCCTTTGAGAGTTGTGATGCATCAAGTTCTGTAAGTAAAATGACATGATTTATAAGTTTATTTTTTCTAAATTCTTTTTCATAATCTTTATTAAATTTAGAGTCATCAATTAATTCAAAATTTTCTCCTGGTTTGATTTCGTTAAAAGAAAGTTGACCGTAATAAGTCATTGGAAATTTAGCTCCTTCACTAAAATATTTGTAAGACAAATCTTTATCACCTAAAATCTTATAAGTAGCACCTAACCAATAGGCTCCTCTAGCTAAACTAATAGGGTATCCAACATTATTATAAAAGTTTTGAAAATGACTAATTGCATATTCAGGTGAATTTAAAAAAGTTAAAGCAATCCAGCCTGATAACCATTCTGCTTCTGCAAAGTCTGGTCCAGCTGACAAAGCATGTTCACTTGAAATTTTATATGCTGATTTATAACGTTTTTTGTAAATTAAAGCTCTAACAACACTTTTTCTTTGCTCCCACCATTTATCTGGTCTTACCATTTGATCTTCAGTTCTATTTGAATTTTTATATAAGATTTCTAACGAACCTTCTAACCTTCCTCTTCTATTTCTCCATCTCAATCTGTCATATTCTAGCCCTGTATCTTTTTTTAAATGATTTGGAACTTTTGCAATTGCATTGTCTACGCCATAAGAATTACTCATTAAAATTTGACGCGCATTGTATAGAGCTTTTTCATCTCCTGGTAAATATTTTAACATTCTTTTTAAATCCCAGTATTTTCTTTCCCAAGCTAGATAATCTGCTCTCTTAATATGATCTTCTGTTGTTAAAAATTTTTTAAACTTTGCTCTGTAATATCCTAAATCGTTTTTTGGGATATCTGCTGTAATCCATCCATCTTTTATTAATTCCTTTACTTTATCAATTTTTTTTTGCTCTAAATAAGCTTCTGCTAGTTTTATTTTACCTATACCACCGAGAGGCGGGTGTCGATCAAACCAGTTTATTATCGATGTAGGTGAATTGTTTTTCAGATATATTTTCGTCTCAGCCAGATATTTTATTCTGTTAATTCGTGGATAATCTTCGTGTTGTTCTATAAAATTTTTATAATCATTAAAACTTGCAGAATTCTGAGTTGTTTTTAAATGCATCCATGTAATAAGAGTTCTAAATTCACTATCTTTAACTTTTTTTGCACTTTTTAAAGCACTATTCCATTTTCTAGCTTTAATAAATTTAATTGTTTCTTTTGCCTTTTCAAAATCTTTTTGTTTAAGAATTGTAGATTTTTCAATAGCTTTTGATTGAA
>JAOHKR010000041.1 GCA_028101445.1 Candidatus Pelagibacter sp.
TCACTGTAAAGAAATGCCTTTAGCCTACTCTTTAGCCGACATTGTTGTTTCAGCATCAATTGAACCAGAAGCTTTCGGAAGAGTATCAGTTGAGGCCCAATCAATGGGCAAACCAATAATCGCAAGTGATATTGGTGGATCAAAAGAAACAATTCTAAACAAAAAATCTGGATTTTTATATAAGTTTGATGATCCAAGAGAACTTGCGAAAAGTTTAAATACTGTTATTCAATTAACTCAAGATGAATTAAAATCAATAGGAAACGAAGCTAGAAAAAACGTTATAAAAAAATTTGATGTTGAAACAATGTGTGACACAAATCTTAATGAATATAAAAAATTATTAAAAAATTAATGCCTCAAATTCAATTATTAGATGGAAAAAAAATAGACTTTGAGAAGTCTATAAACGGTTTCGAGCTAACGAAAAAAATCAGCAAATCTCTAGAAAAAGTTGCTCTTATTATGGAAGTTGATGGGCATCTAAAAGATTTAAGTCATCAAATAACAAAAGACTCTAAAGTAAGAATTATTACCCCAAAGGATAAGGAGGGTCTGGAAGTTATTAGACATGACGCTGCTCATATTTTAGCAATGGCTGTTCAAGAGCTTTATCCAGGCACGCAAGTAACTATAGGACCTGTAATTGATAATGGATTTTATTATGATTTTTCAAGAAAAGAACCGTTTACAGAAGAGGACTTAAAAAAAATAGAAAAAAAAATGTCTGAAATTGTTGATCGTGATGAAAAAACTTATAGAGAAGTTTGGAAAAGAGATGACGCTATAAAACACTTTCTTAAAATTGGCGAAAAATATAAAGCTGAAATTATTGAAAGTATTCCATCGGGTGAAGAAGTTTCAATTTATCATCATGGAAAATGGCATGATTTGTGTAGAGGGCCTCATCTTGCCTCAACAGGAAAAATAGGCAAGGCTTTTAAATTAAATAAAGTTTCAGGAGCATATTGGAGAGGAGACTCAAATAATGAAATGCTTCAAAGAATCTATGGAACTTGTTGGTCTACAAAAAAAGAATTGGATGATTATTTACTAAGATTAGAGGAGGCTGAGAAAAGAGATCATCGAAAACTTGGTAAAGAGATGAATCTATTTCATTTTCGAGAAGAAAGTCCGGGAGCAGTTTTTTGGCATGAAAAAGGGTGGCTTTTGTTTCAAAGGCTGGTCGAATACATGAGAGCAAAACAAAGACTGGCAGGTTATAAAGAGATAAATACACCTGAATTGCTGGACAAAACATTATGGGAAAAATCTGGTCATTGGGATAAATTTGGTGAACATATGTTTACATCAGAAACACCAGATGAAAAAACATTTGCAGTTAAACCAATGAATTGCCCTGGATGTATTCAAGTTTTTAATCAAGGTCTTAAAAGTTATAGAGATTTGCCACTAAAACTATCAGAGTTTGGAAAGGTGCACAGATACGAACCCTCAGGCGCATTACATGGTTTGTTAAGAGTAAGAGCGTTTACGCAAGATGATGCCCACATATTTTGTACAGAAGATCAAATTACGCAAGAGTCTTTAACTGTTACTAACTTAATTTTAGAAATATATAAAGATCTAGGTTTTGAAAATGTTGTCTTGAAATATTCAGATAGACCAGAAAAAAGAGTAGGCGACGATAGTGTTTGGGATAAATCTGAAGCAGCTCTTTTATCTGCTATTAAACAATCAAAACTTGAATACACAATAAATAAAGGAGAAGGAGCTTTTTACGGTCCTAAAATTGAATTTGTTTTACGAGATGCTATTGGAAGAGACTGGCAATGTGGAACATTACAAGTTGATTTAAATTTGCCTAATAGGCTGGGCGCATCATATGTTGCAAAAGATGGAAATAAAAAAGTTCCAGTCATGTTGCATAGAGCTTTGTTTGGTTCATTGGAAAGATTTATAGGAATTTTAATAGAAAACTATGCAGGTAGATTACCTTTTTGGCTCTCTCCAACACAAGCAGTAGTGTGTCCCATAGCAGAAGAGAACAATGAATATGTAAAAAAGTTATTTGAAGATCTATTTAAAGAAGGTATAAAATGTGAAATGGATTTACGAAACGAAAAAATAAATTATAAAGTTAGAGAGCATTCTCTAGCAAAAATTCCATTTATTATCGTTTGTGGTAAAAAAGAAGTTGCAGAAAATACAGTAACAGTTAGAAAGTTAGGTTCAGATAAACAAGAAGTGATGAAAAAAGAAGATTTTATAAAAAATATGTTAGCCTCAAATAAGTTGCCTTTAAATTAAGTGTCAAGTTTTAAACCAAATTATTTCCAAAGAAGAAGTAAACCTCAAGGACCTAAAGCCAACGAAAGAATTAGAGCTTTAGACGTACAAGTTATAGGTAGTGACGGAGGAAATCTAGGAACTTTACCTCTTAACAAGGCCATTGAATTAGCTAAGGAAGAGGGTTTAGATTTAATAGAAATCTCTCCAAATGCTAACCCACCAGTTTGTAAAATTATGGATATGGGTAAATATAAATATGATTTACAAAAAAAAGCCAATCAAGCAAAAAAAAAACAAAAAACTGTTTCATTAAAAGAAATTAAATTACGACCGGGTACTGAAGCGCATGATTATAATTTTAAGATAAAAAATGCAAAAAAATTTATTACAAAAGGAGACAAGGTTAAATTTACAGTAAAATTCAAAGGACGAGAAATGCAACATACAGAGTTAGGTAAAGATTTGATGAATAAGATTATCGATGAAACCAAAGATGTGGCAAAAGTTGAAAGCAAGCCAAAATTTGAAGGTCGTCAAATGGTTATGATCATTCAGCCTCTTTAAATAACTCATAAAAGCGGCTTGTAAACATTAATTAATGCCTATATAAAATCGAAATATTTATGCCAAAACTTAAAACAAAAAGCTCCGCAAAAAAGCGTTTTAGATTTACCGCTTCTGGCAAGATTAAAATGCCACAAGCTAATAAAAGACATGGTATGATTAAAAGAACAAATTCACAGATAAGAAAACAAAGAGGCACTACTATAATGACAAAACAAGATTCTAAAATTGTTAAATCGTACATGCCGTATAATTTAAGAGGATAATATGGCTAGAACTAAACGTGGTGTAGTAAGTAGAGCAAAACATAATAAGGTTTTAAAAGCGGTCAAAGGTCAAAGAGGAAGACGAAAAAATACTATCCGAATAGCTCGCCAAGCTATGGAAAAAGCAATGCAATATGCTTATCGAGATAGAAAGGCAAAAAAAAGAGAATTTAGATCTCTATGGATACAAAGAATTAACGCAGGTGTAAGGGCAGAAGGATTAACTTACGCAAAATTTATTAACGGTTTAACTAAATCGAAAATTAAACTAGACAGAAAAGTATTAGCTGAATTAGCTTATAATAATCCAGATGCCTTTAAATCTGTGGT
>JAOHKR010000042.1 GCA_028101445.1 Candidatus Pelagibacter sp.
TTATGTGAATTAATGTATGTAGGTGCACCTTTCATTATAATTAATAATGAACTTGAATGGTTAAAAAAAACAACAACAAAAAAAATAATTAAATTAAAAAAATTAAATATGTTTTTTGAAAACCCTACAAAAGCTTCAAAATTTTTGAACAAAAATTACGACAATATTGAAATATGGTGGAAAAAAAATACTTCAAGTAATATTTATAAAGACCTTGAGAGAGAAATTATTCCATCAAAAAAATCAAAATCAACTCTTTTAAACTTACTAAAATAATTTAGATATTATGAAAATTGGAATTATAGATTATGGCTTAAGTAATTTGAATTCTATTTGTAACGCTGTTGAAAAACTAGATTATAAATATGAATTAATTCCAGATGATAAAAAATTTGATAATTGTGAAAAATTTATTTTACCGGGTGTGGGTTCTTTTCCCACAGCAGTGATAAATTTAAAAAAAAGAGGAATTTTTGATAAAATTAAAAGTGCTGTTGTAAACGATAAAAAACCAATTTTAGGTATATGTCTCGGGATGCAGCTTTTTTTTGAATCTAGTGAAGAAGATGGTGGCTCAAATGGTTTGGGAATTCTAAAAGGAAAAGTTAAAGAATTAAAACCGCGCAAAAATTTAAAGGTTCCGAATATTGGATGGAAAGAAATTATTATAGATAAACCTGGAATTTTATTAAAAGATATAGAGGAAAAACCCATTTTTTATTTTGTCCATAAATTTGCTTGTTTTTGTGAGGAAAAAAATATTATTAAATCAAAACTTAATTATATTAATGAATTTGAGTGCATTGTCGAAAATAAGAACATATTTGCCACTCAGTTTCATCCTGAAAAAAGTCAAAAACTTGGTTTTAAAATTTTAGAAAATTTTTTAAAAGCTGATGGATAATATTATAAGAATAATACCAGTCCTATTTATAAAAGATGGATTAATAGTCAGAAGTCAAAGCTTTAATAAACATTTATTTATAGGAAATGTTATTGAACAAGCAAAAAGATTGAATGACTATAATGTGGATGAATTAATTTATATAGACATATCTAGAGAAAATAAATATGACCTAGGTAGAAATGATCTTTTCGTAAAATCAAAAGAAGATATATTGTCTATTATTAGTTCTATTAGTAAAGTATGTTTTATGCCATTATCATTTGGTGGAAAAATTAGAACTGTTAAAGATGCCACAAATAGAATTCGAGCTGGAGCAGATAAAATAATTATAAATTCATTATTGTTTAATAAAAAAAATATCGTAAGTGAAATTGTTAAAGAAATTGGCTCCCAAGCCGTTGTAGGTTCTATTGATTATAAAATCATAGGTAATGAGGCTATAGTTTTTAACAAATTTGGAAAAAATAATACTAAAATTAAATTATTAAATTTTATAAAGAATTTAGAGGATTTAAACATAGGAGAATTGTTTATTCAAAATATAGATAAAGATGGTTCGCAAAACGGTTATGATACAAATATTATACAAAAAGTAGTTGAAAACACCTCTTTACCGGTAATAGCATGTTCTGGAGCTGGTACAGCAGAGGACTTTATTGATCCAGTAAAAATTGAAAATATTTCAGGCGTTGCAGCTGGAAATTTATTTAATTATACTGAACGATCTTATCCAAATGTAAAAAAAATTCTAAAAAAAAATAAATTAAATGTCAGATAAAAAATTATCCAATGTAAAAAAACCCCAAGTATTTTATTGTAAAAATTGTGTTTATCCTAGCAGTTATCCAAGTATATTGAGCTTTGATGAAAAGGGTGTTTGTAGCGGATGTACAGTCTCTAGTGAAAGATTTGAAATAAATTTTGATGAAAGATTAAAAAAATTAAAAAAAATAATTAGCGAATTAAAAGATAAAGGTAACAGTCATTATGACTGTTTAATTCCAGTAAGCGGAGGTAAGGACAGTTTTTTTCAAGCCCATATTATAAAAGAATTAGGTTTAAAGGCTTTACTTGTTACCTATAACGGTAATAATTTTAGCAGAACTGGAGAAAAAAATGTACAAATTATGCGTGAAGCATTCGGTTTTGACCATATTTTTTATACACCAGCAGTTAGTACTTTAAAAAAACTTAATAGATTAGGAATGTTAGTTATGGGTGACATGAACTGGCATAATCATATGGGCATTCTTACATATCCAATCAAAGTAGCTGTCGAAAAGAATATACCACTAATGATATGGGGTGAGCACGGGAAGGCTGATGCTGGGGGTATGTTTTCACATGATGATTTTATTGAATTTAATTACAGAGAAAGATTAGAGCACGCTGGTAGAGGTTTCGAATGGGATAAGATGGTTGAACTTTCTGTAAAATATAATGAGAACATTACAGCACGAGAGATGTACCCTTGGAAATATCCTACTGATGAAGAGATAGATAGAATTGGCGTCAGAGGCTTGTGGTTAGATAGATTTATATATTGGGAGTCAAATGATCATCTTAAATTAATGAAAAAAAAGTATGGTTTTATTGAAGAAAAAATACCTTTCGAGAGAACTTACAGAT
Source organism: Candidatus Pelagibacter sp. (assembly GCA_028101445.1). The sequence goes on from JAOHKR010000042.1 coordinate 2,537, forward strand.
TAGGTTCTAACCTTGATGATATTTATGAAAATGGAATACATGATTACATGAAATTTATTAAATTTGGCTTTGGTAGAGCCTCAGACCATGCCTGCAAAGATATTAGAGCAAAAGTAATGACAAGAAATAAAGGTGTAGAGGAGCTCAGAAAGAGAGATCATATTAAGTCTAAAGATTTAAAAATTTGGCTCAAGTATGTTGGATGGAGCGAAAAAAAATTTGATGAAGTAGCTGATACTTTCAGAGACCCTAGAGTTTGGTGGATTAAAAATGGTAAATGGATGAAAGCAAATATCTGGGGAAAAGAGTCATCTTATGGCAAAGTATTATTATCAAAAAGTAAGTGGAGTCAATTTTTTGTTGAGTAGTTCAATCAAACTAAATCTAAAAGATTTCAATCCTATTCTTAATTTTAAAAAAAGGGAATTTAAATTTTTAGCACCAAATATTTTTAAGTATAAAAAAAAATTTGCTATGCTTTATTGTAATAGAGGAACAAAAAGAAGTATTTTTCAAGGTAATTTAAATCTTGC
>JAOHKR010000043.1 GCA_028101445.1 Candidatus Pelagibacter sp.
TACGCTAAGTCAAAATACCTAGCTTCTAAATATATAATTCAAAAAGCTAAAAGAAATAATTTTCCCGCTTTGGTTCTAAGGCCTTTCCAAGTTTATGGGCCAATGCAGGATAATAATAGATTAATACCGATAATAATTAACTCTTGTTTAAAAAAAGAAAAATTTAATTGTTCTGACGGTAAACAGTTTAGAGATTTTATTTTTATTGATGATTTTATAGAGGCTATATTAAAGATAATTTCAAAGAGCAACAAAGGTCAGGCAGCAAAGGTTTTCAACATAGGATATGGAAAACCATACAAGGTGAGGAATATTATTAAAATGATAGTTAAACTTTGTAAAGGCGGGCAACCTAATTATGGAAAAATTTTATTAAGGAGAGATGAAAATAAAGTAATTTACCCTGACATTTTAAAAATTAAAAAATTTATTAATTGGCATCCTAAAACAAACCTTGAAACTGGTTTAAAAAAAACTATTAAGTTATATAAGAGCGATTTTAAATGAAAAAAAATATTATTGGAATTAAAATAATAAAAAAAAAAGTAATTTCTGATCACAGAGGTAAGATTATGCATATGATGAGATCAGATGATAGTTATTTCAAACGTTTTGGAGAAATTTATTTTTCACAAGTTTTTCCAAAAAAAATTAAAGCATGGCACTTACATAAAAAAATGACTTTGAATTATGTTGCTGTGTTCGGTAAAATTAAATTAGTTCTTTATGATGATAGAAGAAAAAGTAAAACAAAAGGAAAAATCCAAGAAATATTTCTTTCTGAAAAAGAACATAAATTAGTAATCATTCCACCTTTTATTTGGAACGGGTTTTGTTCTGCAGGTAAGGGTAAAGCTATAATTGCAAATTGCTCAGATATTCCTCACGATAAAAATGAAATTATAAGGTTGCCTCATAACGATAAAAGCTTTCCTTATAATTGGAAAATAAATAAATAAATATGAAATGTGTAATTTTAGCTGGAGGAAGAGGCACTAGATTATCTGAGTTAACAAATAAAATACCCAAACCTATGGTTAAAATTAATGGTAAACCGATCATAGTTCATATTATAAATCATTTTAAAAAATTTGGGATTAAAGACTTTATAATTGCCGCAGGTTACAAAAAAGAAGTTATAAAAAGATATTTTAGAAATAGCTCTTCAAAATCTTATAATGTGAAAGTCATTGACACCGGTTTACACACAATGACTGGTGGAAGAATTAAGAGATTAAAAAAATATTTGCTTAAAGAGTCATTTTTTATGACTTACGGTGATGGACTAAGCACAGTAAATATAAATAAATTATATGAGTTTCATAAAAGACATAAAAAGATTGCCTCTTTAACTGCGGTAAGACCTCCAGCGCGATTTGGCGCTTTAAAAATATCATCTAAAAAAGTTGTAACTTATTTTAAAGAAAAATCAGCTTTAGACGAGGGATGGGTAAATGGAGGATTTTTTGTTTTAAACCCAAAAATATTTAAATATATAAAAAACGATCAAACTTTTTTTGAGAGAGAACCCTTACAAAAAGTCAGTAAATTAAAATCTCTATTTGCATATAAGCATAAGGGATTTTGGCAATGTATGGACACTCTTAGAGATAAAGAAATTCTAGAAAAAAAATTAAAAGAATTTAAAAAAAATGAATTGCAGAAACTGTAATAAGGCTGAATTAAAAAAAATAATTCCAATTGGGAAACAGCCTCTCAGTGGTATTTTTCCAAGAAAAAAAAAACTTAAATTAAAAAAATATTCGTTAGATTTATTTATCTGCAAAAAATGCAAACTTGTACAATTAGGTAAAAGCGCTTCAGCTAAAGATATGTTTGGAGAAAAATACGGATATCAATCATCTATAAGTAAATTAATGAGAAATCACTTGTATCGAATTTACACAACACTCAAAAAAAAAAAGTATATAGACAACAATTCAACAGTCTTAGATATCGGCAGTAATGATGGTACTTTTTTAAATTTTTTTAAAAAAACAAAAAAACTGTTTGGAATTGACCCAACTGCCAACAAATTCAAAAAGTTCTATAAACCACATATTAAAAGAATTAATAGTTTTTTTTCATTTAATAAAATTTATTCAATCTTTGGAAAAAATGCATACCAGAAATTTGATCTAGTATCATCATTTGCCATGTTTTATGATGTGAATTCACCGAACTTATTTTGTAAAGATATCTATAAGATACTAAAACCTAATGGAATTTGGATTTTAGAATTATCTTATTTTCCCCTATTATTGAAAAATTTAACTTATGATCAAATATGTCATGAACATGTTTCTTATTATACGCTGAGCGTTTTTAAAAACCTAGTTGAAAAAAATAATTTCAAAATAATTAATGTATCTTTGAATGAGATTAATGGAGGGAGTATTCAAATTATTTGTACAAAATCAAACTCGAATAAAAAAGTACAAAATAAATCTTTAATCTCCTCAATTTTGAAAGACGAAAAAAAAATTAAAATAAAATCCTATAAAAAATTTAATAAAAGAATTTTTGCTTTAAAAATAAAACTTATAAATTTTCTAAATAGAAACCAAATGAAGAATATCTTTGGATATGGCGCTTCAACAAAGGGGAATATTGTTTTGAATTATTGTGGCTTAAATCAGAAAAATTTACAATATATCTGTGATGCTAACAAACTAAAAGATGGCTCATACGCTCCAGGGTCAAATATCAAAATTATTTCAAAAGATTTGATGAGAAAAATTCAACCAGATTTTTTATTTATTTTAATTTGGTCTTTTAGAAAAGAAGTAATTAAAGAAGAAATTAAATATTTAAAAAAGGGAGGCAAACTAGTTTTTATGCTTCCAAGATTTCATATTGTCGATAAATATAACTATAAAAAATATTGGAAAAAAGATTTTAAAAATCAATCTTATAAATATTAAAGAAATTATCAATGACCCTGGGGATCTGCATACCTACATATAACAGATTTTATGAAT
>JAOHKR010000044.1 GCA_028101445.1 Candidatus Pelagibacter sp.
GTGAGAATATTCCTAAAGGAAAAAAATCGGTTGCCATAAACGTTACACTACAAGCTTTTAATAAAACTTTGACTGAAAGTGATTTAGATCAAATTAGCAAAGATATTATTAAAATAGTAAGTGAAAAAACTGGCGCCACGATTAGGTCCTAATGTCAGATATAAAAAGAATTCGTAATTTTTCTATTATTGCGCACATTGATCACGGCAAATCCACTATAGCCGATAGGATTATTCATAAATGTGGAGGCTTAACAGATCGGGAAATGAAACAACAGGTGTTAGATTCAATGGATATAGAAAGAGAACGTGGTATTACGATAAAAGCTCAAACAGTTAAATTAAATTATAAAGCTAAAGATGGAAAAGAATACATCTTAAATATAATAGACACACCCGGACACGTTGATTTTGGATATGAAGTGAGCAGGTCATTATCTGCATGTGAAGGATCATTATTGATTGTAGATAGTACTCAAGGAGTTGAAGCTCAAACTTTAGCAAATGTATATCAAGCTTTAGAAATCAATCATGAGGTTATTCCTATATTGAATAAAATTGATTTACCCGCATCAGATATAGAAAAAACAAAAAAAGAAATTGAAGATGTAGTAGGAATTGAAACAACAAATGCTATTTCATGTTCTGGCAAAACAGGAGAAGGCATAAACGACATTCTTGAAGCGATTGTTAACAATTTACCTGCCCCAAATGGGATTATCGATGAAAAATTAAAATGTTTATTAGTGGATAGCTGGTATGACAGCTACTTAGGTGTAGTCATTCTAGTTCGTGTTATTAATGGAAAATTAAAAAAAAATATGAAAGTAAAATTAATGTCTAATAATCAAGACTATGTTGTTGAAAAAGTAGGAGTATTTACACCGAAACCAACCGACATTAATGAGTTAAATTCAGGTGAAATAGGATTTATAATCACAGGTATTAAATCATTATCAGAGACAAAAGTCGGAGACACTATATGTGATGCATCAAACGCAATAACCGATCCTCTACCAGGCTTCAAGCCAAGTAAACCAGTTGTTTTTTGCGGTTTATTTCCTGTTGATAGCTCAGAGTACCAAAAACTGAAAGACGGTTTAGGCAAACTTAAGTTAAATGACGCTAGTTTTTCTTACGAGGCAGAGTCCTCTAGCGCTCTTGGTTTAGGATTTAGATGTGGTTTTTTAGGACTATTACACTTAGAGATTATTACAGAAAGACTGGAAAGAGAATTTGATGTGAACCTAATCACAACCACACCAGGAGTAATTTATAAGGTTCATAAAGGCAATGGAGATATTATGGATCTTCAAAATCCTTCAAGCATGCCTGACCCAACACAAATTTTAAAGATAGAAGAACCTTGGATTAAAGCTACAATTATAACACCAGATGAATATCTAGGCTCCATCATAAAAATTTGCCAAGATAAAAGAGGATTGCAAACAAACTTAAGTTATTCAGGAAACAGAGCGGTCCTATCGTATGATATGCCTTTGAACGAAGTTGTTTTTGATTTTAACGATAAATTAAAATCTATTTCTAGCGGATACGCTAGTTTCGATTATGAAATCACAGAACATAAAGAAGGCGATCTTGTTAAGCTTGGAATATTAGTTAACGCAGAAACAGTGGATGCATTAGCAATGATAATACATAAAGATTTTGCTCAGACTACAGGAAGGCAAGTCTGTGAAAAGTTAAAAGATTTAATTCCGCGACATAATTTTATGATACCTATCCAAGCCGCAATAGGAGGAAAAATTGTTGCAAGAGAGTCAATTAAAGGCTTTTCAAAAGATGTTTTAACTAAAATTCATGGAGGTGGGGCTGGTGATAGAAAAAAAAAATTATTAAAAAAACAAAAAAGAGGTAAGGCAAGATCCAAACAATTTGGTAAAGTTGAAATCCCACAAGAGGCATTTATAGGCGTTCTAAAAATTAACAAAGAGTCCTAATGAAAAAAAAGTTATTTATTTTTTCAAATGAATCAGTTTCATCAAAAGATGGAAAATTTTATTGTGATAATATAGATCTTAAATCCACCCCAGAAGGTCTAAATAAAAAATTTGAAGTAAATTTATTTGCAAGACAATCAAAAAAAAAAAGAATACATGAAATTAAAGTTAAGAAAATTTCAGTATTTAACAGTCTATTATCTTATATTACGTCTGCTGTAGCAGCTGCGAAAGTAGAAGACACAAAGTATTTAATAATTTCAATCACACCGTACACATTTATAATTTCTTTATTGTTAAAGATTTTAGGTAAAAAACCAATAGTATATTTAAGAAGTGATGGTTATGGAGAGTACAGATCTATACTAGGTAAAGTCGGACCCGTTATTTATCATATAATGTTTACAATTATAGCTATTATTTCAGATTTAATTAGTTGCAGAGAATATATTCTAAGAGGAAAAAAGGGAAAAATTGTTAGCCCTTCTCAATTAGATTCCATTTGGTTAAGACAGTCAAAAAATTTAGAAATTAAAAATTTTAAATTATTATATGTAGGAAGAATAAGAGTAGAAAAAGGAATTTATTCTCTAACAAATTTAATTAAAAATAAAAGAGATATTTCACTCACAATTGTAGGGGCCGAGAAAGAGACCTCTTACAATTTAAATCAAAGCAATGTCAAAATTCTACCTGCTCAAAATAACAAATTAAAACTAATAAAAAACTATGATGAGCATAATATTTTTATTTTACCATCTTTTACCGAAGGACATCCAATGGTTTTACTAGAAGCATTGGCACGAAGAAGGCCTGTAATTATTTTTGA
>JAOHKR010000045.1 GCA_028101445.1 Candidatus Pelagibacter sp.
TACAAATATGATCACCACAAATAAGAACTGTTTTAGGTTTGCTGCAATTTTGCATAAAAATAAAGGGAATAATTAAAAAAAGAAATCTCATTTTAAACCCAAATTTTCAGGATATTTATATAGTAAATTCATATTTTGAATTGCTTGGCCTGATGCTCCTTTTACCAAATTATCTATTGCAGAAAATATAACAAATTTATTTTTAATTCTTGTTTCACATACAGATATTTCGCAGTAATTAGTATTTAAAACATTACCAGTACCTATTTGTGAATTTAATTTAAGAATTTTAACAAATTTTGAATTTTTATAAAATTTTTTAAGATTATTTCTTAGAAACATTCCAGAAATATTCTTATTTGCTATAACGTATATTGAGGATAAAATACCTCTGAACGTAGGTAGTAAATGTGGGTTAAAAGTATAGTTTATTTTTTTTTTAGTCAGTTTATAGAGCTCTTGATCTATTTCACAAACATGTCTGTGATTTTTAACACCATAAGCATAAGTCGATTGATATAAATTTTTATGTTTAAATTTCTTTTCAAAACTCTTCCCAGCACCTGAAAAACCAGATTTTGCATCAATAGTTATATTGTCTAGTTGTATTAAATTTTTTTTAATTAAAGGTATCAAAGGAAGTTGTATTGATGTTGGATAGCAACCAGGATTAGAAATAATTCTATATTTATGTAAATTTTTTTTATTAAATTCACTTATAGAGTAAATTGAATATTTTATTAACTCTTTTGCTTTATGAGAAATTTTATAATTATTCGAATAAGTTCTATAATTTGTAATTCTAAAATCAGCTGATAAATCTATATATTTTAGATGTTTAAATTTACTGAATGTTTTTTTTATAATTTTTTGCGCCTCTCCATTAGGTAAAGATAAAAAAATGAGATCTAGGTCTTTCCAAATAATTTTATTAATAGAAGAAATTTTTGGCAAATTGCCTTTTAACCTTTTGTCGAAAAAATTAACTTTTTTTCCTAAATTTTTAGTAGCACACAAATTAGATATCTTAATTTTTGGATGCTTAGAAAGCATAAATATAAGATCAAGACCTGTATAACCAGTAGCTCCTATTAAAGCAGTCTTTAATTTATTTGAAACAGTCATGACGACTTATAACATTCTATTTATGAAATTTAAATTTAAATGATTATCTTTTCGAGAATTGGAAGCTTCTTCTTGCTTTTCTATGACCGTATTTTTTTCTCTCAACAACTCTTGAGTCTCTTGTTGTTAATTTATCTTTTTTCAAATTTTTCTTTAAATTTTCATCATGTGATATTAAAGCTTTTGAAATACCTAAAATAATAGCACCAGCTTGACCAGATAAACCACCACCTTTAACAGAACATTTTACATCATAACTAGTTGCTACTTCAGATATTTCCAGAGGTCTGGTCACTATAATTTGATGTACAGGACGTTTAAAATATTCGGTCATTTTTAAACCGTTTACATGTATAGATCCGGAACCTTTCTTAACCCAAACTCTGGCAATAGATCTTTTTCGTCTACCCGTCGCATATTTACTATCTTTAAAATCTAATTTAATTTTCTTAACTTTTGGAGATTGCTGATTAGTTTGTAGCATTATTTAACTATATTTCTTTTATTTAAACTTTCAAAATTAACTTCTTTAGGTTTCTGGATTTCATGCGGGTGATCGTTTCCATTATAAATTTTTAATTTTGTTAATTGTTTTTTAGCTAATGGACCACCTGGAAGCATTCTCTTAACAGCAAGTTTTAAAATTTCTTCTGTTTTATTTCTTTCTGAAAGTGTTGAAGGGGAAGATACTTTGATACCACCTGGATGACCAGTGTGCCTATAGTATTTTTTGTTTAAAAATTTTTTTCCGGTAAATTTTATTTTTTCTATGTTGGTAACAATGACAAAATCACCATTATCTATGTGAGGATTATATGTAGCTTTATTTTTTCCTCTTAGCACAAGTGATATATACGCAGCAAGTCTTCCTACTGCAGCGTTTGAAGCATTTATTAAATACCAATCCTTTTTAACTTCTTTTTTTTTTATAAATGGTGTCATGATAATGGGCGATAAATACAAAGAAAGCATGCAAAAGTCAATTTATTTAGCTCTATAATAGTAAAGATTTATTGCACAAATAAGCAATATCACACTACTAATTTGATGAGCAGAAGCTAGAAGAATATTTAAATTGCTTATTAACGTAAAAATACCCAAACT
>JAOHKR010000046.1 GCA_028101445.1 Candidatus Pelagibacter sp.
AAGAAATAGCCCAAAGTCGCATAATACGTGATGATGAATTTGCATCAGGTAAAGTAAAATATAATGATAAAATTTTGCACCAATCAAAAATTCTTAAATATTATTTTGAGAATGAAAATGAAAAAAAAGTGCAAAAAGATATTGATAAAATATTTAAAAAAATTAGCAAAAATAGAAAATACTTTTATTCAGCAAAGGATTTAGCATTAATAGACTCCCTAATAAATGATGGCTTTTCTTTGCCATCAAATTTTGATTACAAAAATCTCGCTAAAAAATTTGATATACCTAAAAACTTATTGAAATTAATAGAAAATAATCAAAATGCATTCTTAGCTTTAAAAATTGTTGAAATCATTGGCGAAGATGAACCCAATGAACTAGATCCCGAAACTATATATTTTATAACAAATCTTTTAAATAAGATGAACTTGAAACAAATCAGGAATTTAGTTTTCAACACAGCTCTACCATTAAGAGCCTAATTAGAATATAATTTAGTTTATGACGATTAGAAAGATTTTAACAGAACCAGACCCTTTTTTGAGACAAAAATCTCTCGATGTAGAGTCGGTCAACGATGAAATACGCTCTTTAATGAATGATATGTTAGAGACTATGTATAATGCTCCAGGAATTGGTCTTGCTGCAATTCAAGTAGGTGTCCCAAAAAATGTAATAGTGATGGATTTAAGTAGAAGCGATGAAAAGAAAAATCCTTTATATTTTGTAAACCCAAAAATAATTCAGAATTCAGATATTAATGCCACTTACGAAGAAGGTTGCTTATCAGTACCTGGACAGTTTGCAGAAATAAATAGACCAGATAAATGTAAAGTAAAATATCTAGATTATAATGGCAAAGAAAAAATATTAGAAGCAGAAGGTTTGCTCGCGACATGTATTCAACATGAAATAGATCATTTAAAAGGTATATTATTTATCGATTATTTATCAAAATTAAAAAAAACTATGATTGTAAAAAAACTTAGTAAGCAAAAAAAATCAATCGAGAGAATAGTTGTATAATTTTAATGTCAGACAAAATTATATTTATGGGAACTCCAAATTTTTCAGTTCCCACATTAAGATCATTATTTAATTCAAATTATAAAATAGAAGCTGTATTTACACAACCACCAAAAAAAAAATCAAGAGGACAAAAAATAATAAAATCTCCGGTTCATCTTGAGTCAATCAAACTTAATATTCCTGTTAGGCATCCAAATAATTTAAATAGTGAGGAAGAGTTAAATTTTATTAAAAATTTAAATGTAAAGTATGTTGTTGTAGTTGCTTATGGTCAAATTATACCAGAAAAAATATTAAATATATCTAATATTGTTTTTTTAAATATACATGCATCTTTGCTACCAAGATGGCGAGGAGCAGCCCCTATTCAAAGGTCTATTATTCAAATGGATAAAGTAACAGGAATTTCTATTATGAAAATTATACCAAAACTTGATGCTGGTCCCTATATGATGCAAGAGCAAGTCAATATAGAAAAAGAGGATAATTTTTTATCACTTAGTAAAAAATTATCAATTTTAGGATCTAGATTAATTATAAAATCATTAGGCAAATTAAAAAAAGAAAAAGTAAATTTTGTTACCCAAGATGAAAAAAAAGTCACATATGCTCAAAAGATTGAAAAAAAAGAATCAGAAATAAACTGGAATATTCCAGCAAAAAAATTAATTGCTATAATTAATGGTCTTAATCCTTTTCCTGGTGTTTGGTTTAATCACCTGAAAACTAGAATAAAAATTATTCAAGCCATAGAAGTTAACCAAACTGGCAGAGCAGGAGAAGTTTTAGACGCCAATCTTACAATTGGATGTAAAGAAAATGCAATTAAAATTTTATCAATTCAAAAAGAAGGAAGGAATGTTTTAAATACCAAAAGTTTTTTAGCTGGATACAAAATTAAAAAAGGAGAAACATTATATTAATGTTTAATTATCAAATAATTATTGAATACTTAGGAACTAATTATGTTGGCTGGCAAATGCAAAAAAATGGAGTTTCGATCCAATCTATTGTGCAGAGAGCATTAAATA
>JAOHKR010000047.1 GCA_028101445.1 Candidatus Pelagibacter sp.
TAATAAGAATGATATTTTAGCTGAGTCAAATCTTTTAAATTTTAAAAATCTTGCAGCTGTAATAGATATTCCAGATCTGCTTACTCCCGGGACTAAAGAAAGTATTTGAAAAAAACCTATAAAAATTGCTGATTTATAATTAAAGTCTGATGAAATATCTTTTTTTAATTTATATCTATCACTTAAATACAGCAAAATTCCAAAAATAAAAGTGGACCAACCTATAACCTCAATATTTCTAAGCTTATCTATTAAATTAGTTTGCACTAGCAAAAAGCCAAAAAATATAACAGGTGTTGAAGCAACTAAAATTTTTAAAAATAATTTTTTGTTTTTGAAAAAATTTATCAAATCTTTATAAAAGTAAGTAATTACAGCTAAGAATGATCCAATATGTAAACTTATATCAATACTGAGACTTTGATTTTCAAAATTAGTATAATTAGAAAAAATTATTAAATGAGAAGAAGAACTAATCGGTAAAAATTCTGTAATTCCCTGTATTAAAGATAAAAGAAAAATCTCTACCATCAGTTAATTATTAATATTGAAGGTTGTTTTTTTAAAGACATTTTGAAATGCATATCAGGTATGCAAATAATAGCATAATTTTTTAAGGTATTAGCACATATAGGTAATAGATATTGACCTTATTTTTCTATTCAATAGACTTTAACTCAATTATTTTAATACAATTATGAAAAAAAAAATGCTTCAATTCGTGGACTTAAATCAGGAAACACCTGAAAAAAGAAGCACACCTAAAAGAAAAGAAGATTTTAAAGAAATTTATAATGAATTCATTACAGATAAAGCTAAAGAACAATCAAGTCGATGTTCTCAGTGCGGAGTTCCATTTTGTCAAATACACTGCCCCTTAGGTAACAATATTCCTGATTGGTTAAAATTAACAGCAGAAGGAAGATTGAAAGAGGCATACGAAATTTCTCAAAGCACTAATAATATGCCAGAAGTATGTGGAAGAATTTGTCCTCAAGACAGGCTTTGTGAAGGAAATTGTGTAATTGAACAATCTGGTCATGGAACCGTAACTATTGGTTCAATTGAAAAATATATTACTGATACAGCTTGGGACAAAGGCTGGGTTAAACCAGTTAAAGTGAAAAGAGAATTGAAACAATCAGTAGGGATTATTGGCTCTGGCCCAGCAGGAATGGCCTGCGCTGAAGAACTTAGAAAGTCTGGTTATCAAGTAACAATCTACGATAGGTACGATAGACCAGGAGGTTTATTAATTTATGGAATACCAAATTTTAAATTAGAAAAATTTGTTGTTGAAAGAAGAACCAAGTTACTGAAAGAAAGTGGAATTAAATTTGTTCAAAATTTTGATGTAGGAAAAGATAAATCTTTATATGAGCTAAAGGAGAAACATGATGCCATCTTAATTTCTACAGGAGTATATAAAGCGAGAGAAATTGAATTACCAGGGCATGATTTACAAAATATTTTTCCAGCAATGGAATTTTTAACTGCTTCAAATAGAAAAGGTTTAGGAGATAAGGTAAAAATATTTGATGATGGCACTCTTAATGCAGAAGGGAAAAACGTAGTAGTTATTGGGGGTGGTGATACCGCAATGGATTGTGTGAGGACATCAATTAGACAAAAAGCAAAGTCGGTCAAGTGTTTATATAGACGAGACAGAGAAAATATGCCCGGTTCAGCAAGAGAAGTTGGTAATGCAATTGAAGAAGGAGTAGAGTTTATTTGGTTAACGAGTCCTAAAAGTTTTATAGGAGATAAAAAGGTTAATGCAGTAGAAGTAAATAAGATGAAACTAGGAGAACCTGACTCTTCTGGTAGAAGAAGACCTGAGATTGAAGTCGACTCTGAATATAAAATACCAGCTGATCTCGTTATAAAATCTTTAGGTTTTGATCCCGAGAATATTCCAAAATTATTTAATGCTGAAGAGTTAGCTATTTCTACATGGGGAACAATTAAAATTGATTTAAAGTCAATGCAAACAAACTTAGATGGAGTTTTCGCTGCTGGAGATATTGTTAGA
>JAOHKR010000005.1 GCA_028101445.1 Candidatus Pelagibacter sp.
GTATTTGTTAATGCAGATCTATTTAAGCCGTAAACAATAGTTATAAAATTATTTTTAAATAACCAGATAAAATGAGGCGTCAGTATCGCTAAAGAAATAGCAATTGAAAATAAGTAATTAGTAATAAATTTTTTATATATTTTTATATTTAATATAAAATAAAAAAATATAGCTAAAAGAATATATATAAATAGATATTTAGATAAAAAACCTAAAGCTGAAAAAATACCAAATAAAATCCAATTTATTCGATTGTTAGAATTTATAGATTTCCAAAAAAAATAAACAGTCAGCGCCCAAAAAGGAAGTTGACTTACATTTACATTAAATTCTGGTGTGGTAAAATTGTAGTAGTAAATTCCTGATAAAGTTAAAACGGATAAAAGGGAATAAATTTTTTCATTAAAAATCTCATTAGAAAATTTCCAAACATAAATTAGAGAAACAACAACAAATATTTGACTTAAGAGGTAATAAGCCCAGTCATTTGAACCAAATATTGTATAAAAAATTTCAACAGCAAAAGCGCTAAAAGGAGGATGTTTATTAAAACCCCACTCTAAATTACTTCCCCAAGCTAAAGCTTCGATGGTGTCAAGTGGAAGGTTAATATTTGATATTGATGGTGCTAAAGTCCAAAAAAAAAGGTGTAAAATAAGAAATAATATTAATACTTTTATTATATTTTTTTTAGCTATCATTTTAAAAAGAAATTATAATGACTTATAAGCTATTGACACGACTAAAATCAAACATATACTCGCCAAAATCAAAAAATGGTAAAAAAAACCACATCTAAAAAAAAATATATTCCAAGTTCTAAGGAAAAATATATGTGTGCTAAACACAAAAAATTTTTTACTGAAGAACTTTTAAAATGGAAAAGAGATATTATAAAAGCTAATAATTTAGGAAATCTGCTTAATTCATCTGATGATAATGTCTCGTCAGCTGATATGATCGACCAAGCTTCATCTTACACCGATAAATCAGTTGAAATGAAAGCACTTAATAGAAGTAGAAAACTAATTTCTAAAATTAACTCTGCCTTGCAAAGAATTAAAGGAGGTACTTACGGTTTTTGTGAAGAAACAGGTGAACCTATTGGTATTAAAAGATTGATTGCAAGGCCTGTTGCCACTCTTTCGATTGAAGCACAAGAAAAACATGAAAGAAATGAGAAAGTATTTATCGATGATTAAACTCTAGGAACCAAATCTCCTTTTTTCAATAAATCATATCCTTTTTGAACAGCTTCTCTTTCTGAAATTTCTTTATACCATTTAGTTAAGTTGCTAAATTTTTTTAAACCAATATCATGCCATTCGTGTCTAGCAATCCAAGGAAAGGTTGCAATATCAGCTATAGTATAATCTTCCCCAGCTAAAAATTTTGATTGAGACAACCTATCATCAAGCTCTTTGTAAATTCTCTCTGAAATTTTAAAATATCTTTTTTCACCAAAATCACTTTTACCTGGGTTGTAGTGATGAAACTGATGGTGTTGTCCTAACATTGGTCCCACATAACTCATCTGACCCATTAACCATTGATTAATATTTGTTCTTTGATCTTTATCATAAAATTTACCACTATTTTCTCCTAGGTAAATTAAAATTGCACCAGACTCGAAAATATTAATTTTAGCTTTATGATCGATTATGACTGGAATTTTACTAAAAGGACTTATTTTTTTAAACTCAGGTTTAAACTGTTCATCTTTAAATATGTCTATTTTTGTAACTTTGTAATCATAATGAATTTCTTCAAGCATAATTGAGATCTTTTTTCCATTTGGTGTATCGGCAGTTAAAAGCTCAATCACTTTTTACCTAATCGATCTTGAATACTCTTAGATGAAGTTGTAAATTCAAATCTATATTTTTCATTAGGCCTTGCCCTTTTAAAGCACTCTACTGAAGCTAAAGCAACTTCATGAAATCCAGATAGAATTAATTTAAGTTTACCAGGATAAGAGCAAATATCTCCAACAGCAAATATACCTTTTTTATTTGTTTCAAAATTTTCTGAATTTACTTCTATAGTTTTTTTATTCATGTTAAGGCCCCACTCTGCAATAGGACCAAGCTTCATAATTAAACCAAAAAAACTCAATACAATATCTGTTTTAATTTTTTCAGTTTTTTCATCTTCAAATTTAATTGTAATTGACTCTATTTTTTTTTCTCCAGTAATAGACTCTAGTTGACAAGGTGTTTTAATTGATATTTTACCCTCATCTTCTAACTTCTTTATTTCAGATAATGTATGAGGAGCTCCTCTAAATTCACTTCTTCTATGAATTAAAGTTATTTTCGAAAATTTTGAAAGCTCAAGAGCCCAATCTAATGCTGAGTCTCCCCCTCCAAAAATAGAAATATTTTTATTTTTAAATTCATCTTTGCTTTTTACAGAGTAAAATAATGATTTCCCTTCGTACTTTTCAATATTTTTTACAGATAATTTTCTGGGTTCAAAAGAACCGACTCCTCCAGCAATTATTATATTGGGAGCTGTAAATTCATTGTTATTATTAGTTTTAACAATCCAATTATCTTTATTTTGCTTTACTTCATCTACCCTTTCGTTGTAGAAAAATTCAGTGTTAAATGGTTTAATTTGTTCCATTAAATTTTTTGTTAATTCCTCTCCTGTGCACTCTGGAACAGCAGGAATATCATAAATAGGTTTGTCTGGATAAAGTTCTATACATTGACCACCTGCTTTATCTAAATTATCAATTACAATTGCTTTAAGCCCTTTTATTCCTAGTTGGTGTACAGCAAATAATCCAACCGGTCCTGCACCAATAATAATAGTATCAGTTTTAATCATTAAGATTGTTGAGCTGGTGTAGTAACTGTGAGGCCTTCTAATTCATCTGAAACTATAAGCTGACAACTAAGTCTACTATTTTTTTTTGGTTCGTACGCCATGTCTATCATATCTACCTCCGCTTCTTCTGCTTTAGGAATTTTATCTAACCATTTTTCTTCGACATAAACATGGCAAGTAGCGCAAGCCATTGACCCACCACAATCTGCATCTATTCCTGGTATATCATTTTGAATAGCTCCTTCCATAACTGTTAGGCCGTTTTCAACTTTAATAGTTTTAGAATTTCCTTCGCTATCTTTATATGTAATTTTAGACATTTTATTGAATATAAAGATCTAAAAAAAAAGGGCAAGTACGTAAAACGTACCTGCCCTAAATTTAGTTACTTAAATACTAGCTTCTTGATACTCTAGTATTTTGCATTGCAGCAGCCCAAATAATAAGACCGAAAGCGATCTTGTTTAAAAAGTCTGCAGCGTTGTAAATAACGTTCAATGCGTTAACGTCTACACCACCAGTTAAATATCCGAAGATATAACCTAATGGGTAAACTGCCCAACCGATTGTAACGATTATTCTCATTGCACTGAATGCAGTTTGTAATGACTTGTTACCAGCTTTTGCTGCAAGCGTTCCAGCTTCACCAGAAAATATTTCAAATAAAATATATATCCAGCCAGCCATTCCAATTACAAAACCAACAAATGGTTGCATGTAACCAGCTTCACCTAGGTAACCACCTATAAGCATTACTAAAGAACCGATTAAAAGTTTCCAGAATACTGAACTTGGTACTTTTTTTACAGCTGCTAATACAAAATAGAACTCAAGCATTAGTAAAGGCACTGTAATTAACCAGTCAATATATCTGTAAACAGTTGGTGACTCACCTGTTCCGATCCATACTTCTCTCATGTACATGTAGTGTATGAATGCGATACCAGTTACTAGTCCTGCTACTGTTATTGAAACTCTCCAAGCAGGTGCAACAGATCCTCTTTCTAAAAAGAAGAACGCTGTAGCTGCTAAACAACCCATTGATACTAACCAAAATGATATTCCTACGAAATCATTAGTAGCTAATAGAGCTGCGTCTGCTGCGTTTGCTACACCAGTAATACTTAAAGTAGCTACTGAAGCTAACGCAATTGTTATTAATTTTCTCATGAAAACCTCCCTCGTGTTTAGTTTTCGACTTAGTTTATATATAAACTATTCGGACAAATGATAATTACGCTCACTACCGAATAACATGCGCGAACATTAGTAAAAAAATTAGTTATAGTGAAGTCTTTTTTTTAAAAAAAAAGCCCTAATTTACTTGTTTTTTTGTTATTTTTTGGGGATATTTATGAAATACTACTTTTAATTTAATTTTTTAGGAGAAATATTTTGAATCAGAAATATAAAGAAATTTACGACGATTCTATTAATAAAAAAGAAAAATTTTGGAAAAATATTTCTAACGATATTTTTTGGTACAAAAAACCAACTAAAATTTTAAACTCTAGCAATCCTCCTTTCTATAAATGGTTTGAAGATGGTGTAACTAATACTTGTTACAATGCTTTAGACTTTCATATTGATAAAGGAAGAGGAGAAAAACTCGCAATTATTTACGATAGTCCTATAACTGGAACCAAAAAAAATATCACATACAAGGAATTGAGAGATCGTGTCGCTTTATTCGCGGGTGCTTTAAAAAATCAAGGGGTTAGTAAAGGTGATAGAGTAATTATTTATATGCCGATGATACCTGAGGCAGTGATTGCAATGCTTGCTTGTGGTAGAATTGGAGCTGTTCACTCTGTTGTATTTGGTGGCTTCGCTGCAAACGAACTAGCCAGTAGAATAGATGATTCAAAGGCAAAACTTTTAGTAACAGCTTCATGTGGTTATGAACCAGGGAGAACAGTTCATTATAAACCATTAGTTAATAAAGCACTTGAGCTTGCAAAACATAAACCGGACAAATGTATAATTTTTCAAAGAGAAAAAGATAAAGCAGAAATAGATTCTAAAATAGATATTACTTGGGAAGAAGCAATTAAAGATGCGAAGCCCGCTGAATGTGATAAGATGAATGCAAATGATTATGCCTACATTCTTTACACATCAGGTACTACAGGACTGCCAAAAGGAATTGTAAGAGACATAGGTGGACATATTGTTGCTCTTAAATGGACAATGAAAAACATTTATAACATTGAGCAAGATGATGTTTGGTGGTCTGCAAGTGATATAGGTTGGATTGTTGGACACTCTTATATTGTTTACGCCCCATTATTTTATGGATGTACAAGTGTTTTATTCGAAGGAAAACCAGTTGGAACACCTGATGCAGGTGTTTTTTGGAGGGTTATATCAGAGCATAAAGTAAAATCTCTTTTTACTGCTCCTACTGCTATTAGAGCTATTAAAAAAGAAGATCCCAACGGTGAGTTTTTTAAAAAATATGACTTAAGCAAATTTGATAAATTATTTTTAGCTGGTGAACGTGCTGATCCTGACACGATTAAATGGTTTGAAAAATTATCTAACTCACCTGTAATTGATCATTGGTGGCAAACCGAAACAAGTTGGGCAATAACATCTGATTGTACAGGTATTGAGTCTTTCCCTGTAAAATATGGATCAGCTTTTAAACCAGTGCCTGGTTATGATTTAAAAGTTTTAAATACAGAGGGAAAAGAAGTTGGACCAGGAAAAATGGGAGACATCGTAGTTAAACTGCCTTTACCTCCAGGAACCTTTCCAACGCTTTGGGGTGCTGATAAAAGATATAAAGAAAATTATATGTCAACCTACCCTGGTTACTATCTAACGTATGATGCGGGCCACATAGATGAAGATGGTTACGTTTGGATTATGTCTCGAACAGATGATATTATAAATGTTGCAGGTCATAGACTATCTACAGGAGCAATTGAGGAGGTTTTAGCTGAACATAAAGATGTTGCGGAGTGTGCTGTGCTCGGAATTGCTGATAAATTAAAAGGTCAAATACCAATTGGCTTACTTGCTTTAAAGGCCGGGGTTACTAATGATAAAAAAGATATAATTACTGAATGTATTAAAATGGTTCGAGATAAAGTGGGTCCTGTAGCTGCATTTAAATTAGCAATAGTTGTTAAAAGGCTGCCAAAAACTAGATCGGGAAAAATTTTACGAGGAACGGTGAGAAAAATTGCAGATAACGAACCATATAAAATGCCAGCTACTATTGATGATCCTGTTATTTTAGATGAAATTAAAGCTGATTTAATTGAAAGTAAAATTTTAAAACTTTAAAGGTATACCTTTAGACTCTGCAATAACCTTGCCATCAGACATTACTAAATTGCCATTTACAATCGTTCCTACAGGAAAACCTTTTACTTTATGATTATTAAAAGGTGTCCACCCACATTTGCTTGCAATCATTTCGTCTTTAATAGTAACTTCTTTATTCATATCAGCGATAGTTAGATCTGCATCATAGCCTTCTTTAAGGTAACCTTTATTTTTAATGCCAAAAATTTTGCAAGGATTTTCACACATAAGCTTAATTAATTGCTCAAGTGTAAGCTTTCCGTTATTTACATGGTCAAGCATGACAGGGAAAATAGTTTGTACTCCCGGCATACCTGAAGGTGTATTTGGATAATTTTTATTTTTATTTTCCTTTGAGTGAGGTGCGTGATCAGAACCTAACACATCAACAATATTATTTTTAATCGCCACCCAAAGACGGTCATAATGCTCCTTAGTTCGTAAAGGTGGGTTCATTTGAGCGTAAGTACCTAATTTGTCATAACAATCTGGCGCATAAAGAGTTAAATGTTGAGGAGTGATTTCAAAAGTAACATTTTGTTTATGCATTGCTAAAAAATCTACTTCTTCCTTAGTTGTAACATGTAAGACATGAATTTTTTTATTATATCTTTCAGCAATTTTAACGACTCTTCTAGTTGAAGAGATTGCACATTCTGTATTTCTCCATTCAGGATGAGAGTGAACATCACCTTCTTTTATAAATTTTTTTCTTAGATTTAAAATCTCCTCATCTTCGGAGTGGATAGATACTACTCTATCACTGCTTGAAATAACTTTCTCAATATCAGCTTCTTTATCAACTAATAATTTTCCTGTTGAAGAACCTGCAAATAATTTAACTCCACAGCATCCCTCTACATCTTTAAGTTTGGATAACTGTTCTATATTTTCAGGAGTAGCCCCAAAGTAAAAAGCATAATTACTATGCATTCTATTTTTTGCTAATTGGAGTTTTTTATCAAACTCTACTAAATTTGATGTTGGAGGATTTGTATTAGGCATTTCAAATAATGAAGTTACTCCCCCTAGAACTGCAGCTCTACTTCCACTCTCTAAATCTTCAACGTCGGTTGAGCCTGGTTCTCTAAAATGAGTTTGTGTATCTATTATACCTGGTAAAACGACTTTATCTGTCGCATCATAAACTTTCGAACTATTAAGTTCTATTTTCCCAATTTTTTTTATTTTATCGCCCGATAAACCAATATCGGTTTGTGTAAGTTTGCCATCTATGTAGCAAGAACCATTTTTAATGATGAGACTAAAATTATCAGACATATTTAATAAATTTATTATACAATATACTTATCAAATATGGAAAAAGATCAAATCATAATCTTAGATAATAGAGGATTAATTTCTGTGACTGGGGATGATGCGAAAGAATTTCTTCAGAATATTATAACTAATGATATTGAAAAGGTTGACCAGAACAACTCTATCTACTCTGCTCTTTTAAGCCCACAAGGAAAATACTTACACGAATTTTTTATTATTTATTTAGATAAAGGTTATTTAATAGATTGTGATAATAATTCAAAAGAAGATTTAATAAGTAACTTATCGAAATACAAATTAAGATCCAAAGTTGATTTAAAAGATTTATCTTCAGATTATGTTGTTGGAGTTATAAATTTTGAAAAATTTAATGAGATTCAATCTGAGTCGAAAGAGTCATCAGATACGATAATTTATAGAGAAAGCCCTCTTTTTATTGACCCAAGAAAAAAGGAGCTAGGAGCTAGAATATTATCTTCATTGGAAAAAATTCATTTAACAATTAAAAAACTAAGTTTAAAAATAGTCGATAGCAAAGAATACTTTAATCATGCTCACGATTTAGGAATTCCTGAAAAAGGACTAGTCAACTTGAAAGAACAATTGTTTGGTTTAGAGGCAAACTTTGAAGAATTAAATGCTATAGATTTTAAAAAAGGCTGTTATGTTGGGCAAGAAAATACTGCAAGAATGAAGTTAAAAAATAAACTTAGAAGAAGATTGCTCCCTTTAAAAACTGATGAAGCAATAAAGATTGGTGAAGATCTAAACTTTGGTGAAATAAAAATTGGAAAAATATTAATCAATAACCCTTATCCGTTTGCTCTAGTAAAATTATTTGATCCAGATTTTTCTGATTTTAAAGACAAAGAGTTAAGTTGTGGAGATGCTAAGGTTAAAATTATTAATAACTATTAATATAGTCTTTTAAATTTTTGTTCTCTTCTTTGACTTTTGCAATTAGGTGATTTACGACATCCCCAATTGATACAATGCCTAAAAGTTTTTTATCCTCCATTATTAAAATATGTCTAATTTTCTTTTCTGTCATCTCATCCATTAATTCTGTTACAGAAGTATTTAAATCACAAGTAATAAGATCTTTTGACATGATTTGAGAGATTGAAATACTTAAGTTAAATCTTTCTTTATAAATAAATTGAGATAGATCTCGTTCAGAAATTATACCAATAACATTTTTATTTTTGTCGAGAACTGGCATACAGCCAATTTTTTTTTCAGCTAATTTCTGACTGGCTAATTTAATTGTATCTGTTTCGTTTAGAGTGTGGCACTCTCTTTTTGACATCCTGCTAACTAGTTTTCCAGGCATGTTAATATTTAAATTGATTTTTGATTAAGAGTCAAATTACATGAAATAAGTCAACTAATTGGTGCGGTCGGAGAGACTCGAACTCTCACGGGAAAACCCACACGCCCCTCAAGCGTGCCTGTCTACCAATTTCAGCACGACCGCAATAATTATGCGACAATAAAGGAATGACAATTTAACCTCAAGTTGATAAATTAGAATAAGTATGTCTACACAAGAACAGTTTAATAGAAGCACTTCTGAGATTTATAAAAAAATCTCTAAACACGTTCCTGAAATTGAATGGAAGGTGCATGCTCCTTTAATAGAAAAAATTAATAGATTAAAAAAAGAGAAGAACGCTGTGATTTTAGCCCACAACTATCAAACACCAGAAATTTATCATGGTGTAGCAGATATCGCAGCAGACTCATTAGCGCTAGCAGTTGAAGCAGCAAAGACTTCAGCTGACATCATTGTTCTTTGCGGTGTTCACTTCATGGCTGAAACTGCAAAATTAATGAGTCCTGAAAAAAAGGTTTTAATTCCTGATATGGATGCTGGTTGTTCACTTGCTGCATCACTAACAGGAGAAGATGTAAGATTACTTAAGAAAAAATATCCAGGTGTTCCAGTGGTTTCATACGTAAACACTTCAGCAGATGTTAAAGCAGAAACAGATGTTTGTTGTACATCTGCTAATGCAGTTAAAGTAGTCGAGTCGTTGAAAACTGACAAAGTTATATTTTTACCTGATCAGCACTTAGCAAATTATGTTGCTAAACAAACAAAAGTTAAAATTATTTCATGGAAAGGTTCTTGCATTGTGCACGAACAATTCTCTGCAAAAGAAATAGAAGATATCAGAAAAGCAAATCCAGGTATTAAAGTTATAGGTCACCCTGAATGTCCTAGTGATGTTTTAGATGCTTGTGATTTTGCAGGTTCAACTGGTGGCATGATCGATTATGTTAAAAAAAATCAGCCAAAAAAAGTCATGTTAGTTACTGAGTGCTCTATGAGTGATAATGTTCAAGCAGATAATCCAAATGTTGAATTTATTAAACCCTGCAACCTTTGCCCTTATATGAAAAAAATTAATTTACAAAAAATTCTTGATTGTTTGGAAAATGAAACGAATGAGATTTTCATTGAAGAGAAGATGGCAAAAGCTGCTAGACAGTCTGTACAAAGAATGACCGAAATTGGTCGTTAGATCAGTGCAAAAATATATTAATACCATTGTAAAAAAAGCTTTAGATGAAGATCTAAAACCTAATGGTGATATCACTACTAACTTAATAAGTTTTAAAAATAAAAAAACTAAAGCTCAAATTATAGCAAAACAAAATGGAGTTATTGCTGGATTAGATTTTTGCAAAACTGCGTTCAAGCTAGTGGGTAAAGAGACAATTTTTATAAGTAAAGTAAAAGATGGTACTAAAGTAAAAAAGAATAAAGTTATTGCTGAAATAAAAGCCAAAACAAAAACAATTTTAATTGCAGAGAGAACTGCTTTAAATTTTTTAAATCACACCTCAGGAATTGCAACCTTAACTAATCAATTCAAACAAAAAGTTAATAAAAAAACTAAGATTTGTTGCACAAGAAAAACAACGCCAAATTTAAGATTATTAGAAAAATATGCTGTAAAAAAAGGTGGCGGTCACAACCATAGATACAATCTGAGTGATGAAATTTTAATTAAAGATAATCATATAAGTTCGGAAGAAAACTTAAGAGATTTAGTTAGAAAAGCCATTAAGACCAAAAAAATTGTAACGGTTGAGATAGAAAATCTTAAGCAATTAAATCTAGTGCTAGGACTTAAATTTAAAAGAATTTTATTCGATAATATGAACACTAAGCAATTAAGAAAATGTCTAAAACTTTGTAAAAATAAATATGAAACTGAATATTCAGGTAATGCTAATCTAAAAAATATTAAAAAAATATCTAATACAGGAATTAATAGAATTTCCGTTGGAGCTATTACTCATAGCGCCAAATCATTCGATACTACTTTGTTATTTTCTTAATTCTGCTTGAGCAGCAGCTAATCTAGCGACAGGGACTCGAAATGGAGAACAGGACACATAATCTAATCCTGTTCTAGAGCAAAAATCTATACTTTTAGGATCTCCACCATGCTCACCGCAGATGCCTAATTTAAGTTTTTTATTAACTTTTCTTCCTCTTGTAGAAGCGAGTTCAACTAGTTCGCCTACTCCACTTTGATCAATGCTTACAAATGGATCGATATCAAAGATTTTATTATCAATATAATCATTTAAAAACTTGCCAGAGTCGTCCCGGCTTATTCCTAATGTAGTTTGTGTTAAATCATTTGTTCCAAAACTAAAAAAATCAGCATGTTTAGAAATTAATTTAGCTTGTAAGGCAGCTCTTGGAAGCTCAATCATAGTTCCAACCATATAATCTAATTTAATTTTATTTTCGGTTTCAATTTTTTTAGCTGTTCTGTTTACTAACTCTCTTAAGATTTTCAATTCAGTATCTGTTGAAACAAGTGGTATCATGATCTCAACAAAAGCTGACTTTATTTTTAATTTTTTAAGTTCGATTAAAGCTTTAAAAATTGCTTCACATTGCATTTCATAAATTTCTGGAAAAGAAATGCCTAATCTACATCCTCTATGACCTAACATAGGATTTTCTTCATGTAGTTCAGCAATTCTATCTTTAACTTCTTTAGCAGCTAAATTTAGTGATCTAGCAACTTCATCTATATCTTTATCTGTTTTTGGTAAAAATTCATGTAAAGGAGGATCAAGTAATCTAACAGTAACAGGTAATCCTGACATAACATTAAATATCTTTTTAAAATCATCTTTTTGATGTGGTAATAATTTTTCTAAAGCGCTATCTCTATCTTCTTTAGATCTTGATAAGATCATTTGTCTTACAGATAAAATTCTTTCTTCATCAAAAAACATATGTTCCGTTCGACATAAACCTATTCCCTCTGCGCCAAATTCTCTTGCTGTTTTACTATCAGTTTCTGTCTCAGCATTGGTTCTAACCTTTAATTTTCTAAATTCATCAGCCCATTTCATAATTGTAGAAAAATAACCAGAAATTTCCGGCTGAACTGTTGGCACAAACCCTTTCATAACTTTTCCGCTACCGCCATCGATAGTTATGATATCACCTTCTTTTATAATTTCTTCACCTGCTTTAAATTGTTTGCTTTCATAATCAATTGTAATTTCACTTGATCCAGACACACACGGTCTTCCCATTCCTCTTGCTACAACAGCAGCATGACTTGTCATTCCTCCTCTTGCTGTTAAAATTCCTTTTGCTGCGTGCATACCGTGAATATCTTCAGGAGATGTTTCTAATCTCACAAGAATAGTATCTTGCATCATTCCATTTAATCTTTCGGCTTCATCGGCTGAGAAAACAACTTTACCACTGGCCGCTCCTGGTGATGCTGGGAGGCCAGATGCGATAATTTCTTTCTTAACTTTATCATCTAAAGTTGGGTGTAATAATGTATCTAATGTATTTGGATCTATTCTTAGTATTGCTTCTTTTTTTGATATTAATTTTTCTTTTACCATATCAACTGCAATTTTAATTGCGGCTTTCGCAGTTCGTTTACCCGATCTTGTTTGCAGCATCCAAAGTTTATTATTCTCAACTGTAAATTCAATATCTTGCATGTCTTTGTAATGTTTTTCTAATTTAAGGAATACTTTAGCTAATTCTTTGTAAACTTTTGGCATAGCTTCTTCCATTGATTGGTCTTTTGAGCCAGCATCCTGTTTTGCTTTTTTGGTTATGTATTGAGGTGTTCTTGTGCCTGCTACAACGTCTTCACCTTGAGCGTTAATTAAAAATTCTCCAAAGAAAGTATTATCCCCTGTAGATGGATTTCTAGTAAACGCAACTCCCGTTGAACAATCGTTACCCATATTACCAAACACCATGGCTTGAACATTTACTGCTGTACCCCAGTGGTCTGGTATTTGGTTTAACTTTCTATAAGTTTTTGCTCTTTGACTATCCCAAGATAAAAATACAGCATTAATTGCTCCTAGCAACTGTTCTTTTACATCCTGCGGAAAATTAATTTTTTTTTCTTTCTTAATTAGTTCTTTAAAATTAGTAATTAATCCATCCCAATCACTTTCATCTAGGTCAGTGTCTAATAGAACTCCTTTGGTTAATTTATAATTATCTATTAACTCTTCGAACAAGTGACCTTCAACGTTAAGAACCACATTACTATACATCTGAATAAATCTTCTATAACTGTCTTTAGCAAATCTTCCATTTAAAGTCTTCTTCTTAAGAGCTTCAACAGTTCTATCGTTTAAACCTAAATTTAAAATAGTATCCATCATTCCAGGCATTGAAATTCTTGCTCCGGACCTCACTGATACTAACAATGGATTTTTAAGATCACCAAATTTCTTTTTGGTTTTCTTTTCAATATTTTTTAATTCTGTTTCAATATTTTTGATTAATCTTTGAGGTAATTTTTTTTTATTTTTGTAAAAAATATCACAAACATCTGTTGTAATAGTAAACCCTGGGGGCACTGGTAAACCAAGGCTGCCCATTTCACCGAGATTAGCTCCCTTACCTCCTAGAATATTTTTTTTATTCTTTAATTTTTTTGCAGATTTATCATCAAAACTAAATATTACTTTTACCATTACAGACCCTCTAATTTTGAAAAATCAATAAAATTATCAAAAGTATTACAAAACATTTTTAACAGCTCTAATCGATTATTTTTAATATCTTGATTTTCATCATTTACCACTACATTGTCAAAAAAATTATCTGTAGATTCTTTAGTGTCTGATAGCTTTATCAACAAGCTTTCATAGTCTTTATTGTCATCTTTTACTGTAAATGCTTTTCTTATTTCATTAATTTTTTCATGAAGTATTTTTTCTTCATCTTTTCTAAACAATACAGCATCTGGCCTTCCTGTGATTCCTTTTCCTGATTTATCTAAAATATTAGCCGCTCTTTTATACGAACTAATAGCATTGAGCCCAATACCTTTATTTTTATACTTATTAATTAGTAATGTTTTTTTATAAAGGTCTAAAAAATTGTCACCAGCGTGTGAGCTTATTGAGGCTTCTATAATATCAGGTTTAATATTTTTTAATTTTAAAACATTTCTCATTCTCTCTTTAATAAAATCAAGAACCTGTTGTTCGGTTTTTTCATTTTTAATTTCAACACCTTGTTCTTCGTAAAGTCTAATAGAATAGCCAATTAAATCTCTGAGTTTAAATACTAATTTATTTTCAATTATAATTCGAAGTAATCCAATTGCTGCACGTCTTAAAGCAAAAGGATCTTTAGAGCTTGTCGGTTTTTCATCAATAACAAAAAATCCAACCAAGGTATCAATTTTATCTACAATTGAGATTGAATAACTAAATGGTTTTTTTGGTAACTCTGATGTAAGACCGGTTGGAAGATAATGATCACTAATTGAATTTGCAACATCTTCCTCGAAACCCTGTGATAGTGCAAAATATTTACCCATCACTCCTTGAAGTTCTGGATACTCTCCTACTAAATCTGAACATAAATCAGATTTTGAAATGGAAGCAGCTATTTGAATTTTTTCTTTATTTAAATTTAAATCATCTGAAAGCATCGCAGCAATTTTTCTAATTCTTTGCGTTTTATCATAGATCGTTCCCAGTTTTTCATAAAATGTTACGCTTTTTAAATTGGCTATTTGTTTAATCAAATTTTTTGATCTATCTTTATCCCAAAAAAATTTAGCATCAGCTAATCTTGCTTCAACCACTCTTTTGTTGCCTATAGAAATGAATCTTTTTTCATCTTTCTTATTTGCAACAACAAAAAAATTATTTGTTAATCTCCCTCTACTACCAAATATTGGGAAATACCTTTGATGTTTTTCGAGGGTAGAGATGATAATTTCTTGAGGTATTTTTAAATATTCTTTATTAAAATGAACTAACAAAACATTGGGATCTTCAACAATATTCACAACCTCTTCCAAGAGTTTTGAATTTAATATTTCTTTATAATCTTTTGATTTTGACGTTGAATTAATCTTTTTTAATATAATTTTCTCTCTTTCATTATGATCTAGTACAATATTATTGCTCCTAAGAAGACTATTATAATCCTTAAAGTTTTTTATCTTTTTACTTTTTGAATCCAGGTCTTGCTCTATGATAATCTCATCTGAAGACTCTAGGTGATCAAATTGGAATGCAATTTTTTTACCGTTAAATAAAGCATATATTGATCTTAATGGTCTTCCCCACATTAAACTATGGTCTGACCATTTCATTGACTTTTTCCAACTAATTGAGGCTAAAGCTTTTGGCAACATCGATATCAACAATTCTTCAACTAAAATATTTTTAGGTGCGGTTTTAATGAAATAAAATTTTCCTTTTTCAGTCTCTTTTTCAATTAGATCACTCTGAGAAATATTTTTAGCTTTTATAAATCCTTGTAAAATTTGCTCAGGTGATCCTACTTTGGGGCCTTTAATTTCTTTAGATTCTATCTTAATTTTTTCGGCAAGACCTTCAGCTACTAAAGTAAGTCTTGTGGGAGATGAATAAATTAATATTTTTTTATATTTAATACTCTCTTCTTCAAAAGATCTTTCAAAAAATTGTTTAAGTTGATCTCTGGCTCCAATTTGTAATTGAGGAGGAATTTCCTCACTATAAAGCTCCAATAATAATTCAGCCATAAAATATTAGTTTTGTGAGCTCAACCAAAGTGCTCCGCAACCTTTAGCAAGTTCTCTTATTCTTGTGATGTAACCTGTTCTTTCTGCAACACCGATGACGCCTCTTGCATCTAGTAAATTAAAAATATGACTTGCCTTTAAACATTGATCATACGCGGGTAGAGAAAGTTTTTTATCAAGTAACGATTTACATTCCTGCTCTGTTGTTTCAAAATTTTTTAATAAAACTTCTGTGTTAGCAAATTCGAAATTATATGCAGAAAATTCTTTTTCCGCTTGAAAGAAAACTTCTTTATATTTTACACCTTCATTGTTCCAGTCAAGATCAAACACATTATTTTTTCCTTGAACAAACATGCATAATCTTTCAAGACCATAAGTTATTTCTACAGGAACTGGTTTACATTCTATACCTGTCATTTGTTGAAAGTATGTGAATTGAGTAACTTCCATTCCATCACACCAAACCTCCCAACCTAATCCTGCCGCCCCTAATGTTGGGCTTTCCCAATCATCCTCAACAAATCGGATATCATGATTTTTAACATCAATACCAATTGCAGCCAAACTTTTTAAATAAGTTTGTTTTATATTTTTTGGTGACGGTTTAATGATGACTTGAAACTGATAGTAGTGTTGTAAACGGTTTGGATTTTCTCCATACCTTCCATCAGTTGGTCTTCTAGACGGTTGCACGTAAGCAGCTTTCCATGGTTTAGGTCCTAGGGATCTTAAAGTTGTAGCTGGGTGAAATGTTCCAGCTCCTACTTCTAAATCATAAGGTTGCAAAAGCACACAACCATTTTTACCCCAAAAATTCTGAAGCTTCATAATAATATCTTGAAAGGATAGGAAATTTAATTTTTTCTTTTCTTTTTTTTTAACTGGCATTTACAAACCAAATTTTTGCCACATCGATTTTTCTTCTAAAGTATTTGTTAAACTGTCGATAGGGCTTTGAATAGAAGAAGATAGTTTTCTTGCTATAAATCCTTTTGGTTTTTCCATATTTTTAATTATTACTTTATCGCCAAATTTTTCCTTTAAAACTTGATCTGCATTACCAATTCCATCAACTAATCCAAGTTTTAAGGCGGCGCTTCCTGTCCAAAATTCTCCAGTAAATATATTATTTTTTTCAGGCTCTTTAAGTTTTGATCCTCTGCTTGTTTCCACAACTTTTATAAAATCTGCATGTAATTCTAATTGTATACTCTTTAATCTTTTAACATCTTCCTCTTTTTCATCAACAAAAGGATCTAGGGTACTTTTATTTTTACCAGCTGTGTAAACTCTTCTCTCTATTCCAATTTTTTTAATTAAATCTTTAAAACCAAATGATGCCGAAATTACTCCTATTGAGCCAATAATTGAGCTAGAGTTAGCGTATATTTCGTCTCCTGCACAAGATATTAAATATCCTCCAGATGCAGCAACATCTTCTGCAAAAATTATAACTTTAACTTTTTTCTCTTTTGCCAGTTGTTTTATATAACTGTAAATTAAATGTGATTGAACCGGAGATCCTCCAGGTGAATTAATTGAAATAGCAACGTGTTTAATTTTTTTAAAAGAAAATGCTTTTTTTAAAATAGCTCTTTGACCAGCTAAATCCATACCTTGTTTAAATCTGCCAGTAGCACCTATGACTCCTGTCAGTCTAACATGAGGTACAACAATTTTTTTTTTAAAGAATGAAAACATAATTTAATGGTGACTTTCTTAACCTTATAGCAGTAAATATTTAAATTTTAATTATTTTATTACGCTACTTATAGTTGAATCATAGGTGCGTCACCACGTGTTCATTTAAAAATTTATTATTAGAAAAAACGATTATAAATATAGCTTATGGGATCAGTTATACCATTAAGAAAATCTGCTAATTCTGCCTACTTAGAACTTAAAAACCTTTTAAGTGAAAAACTTGGAAAAGTTGAAGAACTAATTGAGCTAAAACTTAAAAGCGACATAAAATTAATTGAACAGATGAGTGAGCATCACTTAAAATCTGGGGGAAAAAGACTAAGAGCGTTACTTACCTTGGAGTCTGCAAAACTAACTGGTTGTAAAGAGGACAATAGAAATATTAACCTGGCAGCTTGTGTTGAGTTAATACACTCAGCAACTTTATTACATGATGATGTAATAGATGAAAGCTCATTAAGAAGAGGGTTAAAAACACCAAATTCAATTTGGGGAAATCAATCATCTATTTTAGTTGGTGACTATCTTTTAAGTAGATGTTTTGAAATTATGGTTCAAGATGGAGATCTAGAAGTCTTGCAATTATTATCATCAACTTCTGCAAAAATTGCACAAGGTGAAGTTTTACAATTACAACACAAAGGAGAAGCTGATCTTTTAGAAGAAACTTATATTTATATTATTAATTTAAAAACTGCATCTCTTTTTTCAGCTGCAACAAAAACAGGAGCTTGCGTTTCTGGAAGCAACGAGAAAGAAAAAAAAGCATTAGAGTCTTATGGTAGAAATTTAGGATTAGCTTTTCAAATTGCGGATGATGCACTCGATTACTATGCAAAAGAAAAATTTTTTGGAAAAGTAATCGGAAAAGATTTTTTTGAAGGAAAAGTTACTCTTCCTTTAATTACTATTTTTCAAAAAGGTAATGAAGAAGAAAAAGTATTTTTAACAGAAATAATGAAAAAAGAAAAAAGAACCGAAGAAGATTTTAGTGAAGTGCTTGCATTAATTAATAAATACAAAGCTGTAGAAACAAGTTTAAAGAAGGCAGAATATTTCGTTAATGTATCTTACGACTCTTTAGCTATTTTTCCTGATAGTGAAGATAAGAAAATATTACAAAATTTAACTGGTTTTAGTTTGAATAGATCTTTTTAAGGATAGAGAATTTCCTTATTCCATTTGCCATTGGCATTTTTATAATTCAATCTCTCATGTATTCTTCCTTCTCCGTCTACCCAAAATTCAATTTCGTCAGGCATTAATCTCCAACCTGACCAGTGTGGTGGTCGCGGCACATTGTTTTCATCAGAATATTTTTTTTCAAATTCTTTAATTTTATTTAAAAATGTTTCTCTTTTATCTAAAATTTGAGATTGAGAAGAAGCCCATGCGCTAATCCGATTTTTATAAGGTCGTGAATTATAATAATCATCTGCTTCTTTTGATGTTACCTCTTCGACTTTACCTATCACTCTAACTTGACGTCTTAAACTCTTCCAATGGAAACACATTGAGGACTTTTGGTTATCTTTTAGCTCTCCACCTTTTTTACTGTTAAAATTCGTATAAAAAACAAATCCTCTATCACTTAAACCCTTGAGAAGAACCATTCTTACATTGGGTTGATTATTTTTATCAGAAGTTGCAACTGCGACTGCGTTAGGATCATTAATTTCATTTTCCTCAGCTTTAGAAAACCATTTCTTGAATAATTCAATTGGATTATCCAAATCTTCAAAACAACTGTCTAGACCAAGTGAATTTTTGCCATTTTTTTGATTCATATATTATGTAAAATAAACTATACATTATTTAACTATGTCTTTTAATACTTTTGGAAAAATATTTAGATTTACTACTTGGGGAGAATCCCACGGTCCTGCAATAGGTTGTGTGGTGGACGGGTGTCCTCCAAATATTCCATTATCAGAGAAAGATATTCAAACTGATATGGATAGAAGACGACCAGGACAATCAAAATTTACCACTCAAAGAAAAGAACCAGATAAAGTAATTATACTTTCTGGGGTTTTTGAAGGTAAAACAACTGGAACACCTATTTCAATTATTATTTATAATGAAGATAAAAAATCTAGAGACTATGAGTCTATTAAAAATAAATTTAGACCAGGTCATGCTGATTTTACCTATTTTAAAAAATATGGGATTAGAGATTTTAGAGGTGGTGGTAGACAATCAGCAAGGGAGACCGCTTGCAGAGTGGCAGCTGGCGCAGTTGCTAGAATTGTTTTAAAAAAAATTATTGGCTCAAAGTTTAATGTGATTGGAGCCGTCACTCAGTTAGGTTTGATGTCTTGTGATAAATCAAATTGGAAAGATATTGAGATAAGAAAAAATCCTTTTTTCTGCCCAGATAAAAAATCTGTAAAACTATGGGAAGAATATTTATTAGCTGTAAGAAAAGCTGGATCTTCTTGTGGAGCAATAATTGAATTAAGAGCAACTGGAATTCCTGTTGGTTTAGGCGCACCAATTTACTCGAAATTAGATACTGATATTGCAGCTGCATTAATGAGTATCAATGCTGTTAAAGGTGTAAACATTGGATCAGGAATGAATGCAGCTTTCTTGAGTGGTGAAGAAAATTCTGATGAAATGAGTAAGCGTTCAGGTAAAGTAAAATTTAAAACAAATCATGCTGGTGGTATTTTAGGTGGTATTTCATCTGGGCAAGATATTGTAGCTTCATTTGCGGTAAAACCTACGTCATCTATTTTAACAAGTCGCGATACTATAGATAAAAAAGGCAAGAATACAAAAATTTCTGTAAAAGGTCGTCATGATCCTTGTGTAGGGATTAGAGCGGTACCTATTGGTGAAGCGATGATAAATTGTGTATTACTAGATCACTTATTAATGCACAGAGCTCAATGTGGTTAAGTAGAAATCTTACTTTTATTTTTAGCTAAAATTACATTTGAATTTAAAGTTTCTTCAACTTTATTTGCAATAGATGTACTATCTAAACCTGCAACTTCATACATTTTTTCTGGAGTGTCTTGATCTATAAATATATCTGGCAATATCATAGATCTAAATTTCAAACCTCTATCAAACACACCTCTATCTGATAATAATTGCATAACATGTGAACCAAATCCTCCAATAGAACCTTCTTCAATAGTAATTAAAACTTCATGATTAGTAGCTATTTCCATTATTAATTTTTCATCTAAAGGTTTAGCGAACCTTGCGTCTACGATTGTACAGTCTATGCCTTGGTTAAAAAGTTTTTCTGCTGCTTTCTTGCATTCATCTAATCTTGTACCAAAATTTAAAATAGCAACTTTTTTTCCTTCTTGTATTATCCTTCCTTTACCTATTTCTAAAATATCTTTTATTGAAGGCAATTCCATGCCAATTCCATTACCTCTTGGGTATCTAAAAGCAGAAGGGCGGTCGTTAATATTAACTGATGTGTTGATCATTTTAACAAGCTCTGCCTCATCACTAGCGGCCATAACTACAAAATTAGGTAAAGTTGATAAATAAGTTATATCAAAAGACCCTGCATGCGTTGGTCCATCCGCTCCGACTAAACCAGCTCTATCTATAGCAAACCTTACAGGTAAAGATTGTAATGCTACATCATGAACTACTTGATCGTAAGCTCTTTGTAAAAAAGTAGAGTAAATTGCTGCATATGGTTTATAACCCTCTGTTGCTAGCCCTGCAGCAAAAGTAACTGCGTGTTGTTCAGCTATTCCTACATCAAAGGTTCGATCAGGAAATTTTTTTTGAAATAAATTTAGGCCTGTTCCTGATGGCATTGCACCAGTAATTCCTATAATTTTTGTGTCTTGTTCAGCATGTTTAATTAGGGTTTCAGCAAAAACTTTGGTGTAAGAAGGAATATTTGACTTTGATTTTATTTGTTCTCCTGTTGATATATTAAACTTAGAAACACCATGGTATTTATCACCTGAGTCCTCTGCTGGCTTGTATCCTTTTCCTTTTTGTGTTCTTACATGAATTAATACTGGTCCTTGATGATTTGAATTTTTAACATTTTCAAGAATTTGAACTAGATTATCAACATCATGTCCATCGACTGGGCCAACATAGTAAAAACCTAATTCACTAAATAGCGTTCCACCTGTTACAATATTTCTTAGCAAATCTTCAGCTTTTCCAGCTTTTTGACTAAATCTTTTAGAAAATGCAGAGATAACCATTTTTATTGTTTCTCTTAAATTGAAATATAATTTTCCAGATAATAATTTTGCCAAGTAATTGCTCATTGCGCCCACGGGTCTTGCAATTGACATATCGTTGTCATTTAAAATTACAATCAACTTAGATTTTAAAGCACCTGCATTATTCATGGCTTCATAAGCCATTCCTGCACTCATAGCACCATCTCCAATAACGGCTACTACATTATTATTGTTGTTCGATAATTTTTTTGCTACAGCCATGCCCAAAGTTGAAGAAATAGAAGTGGAACTATGTGCTGCACCAAAAGGATCATATTCACTCTCAGTTCGTTTTGTAAATCCAGATAACCCCCCACCTTTACGAAGTGTTTTTATTCTATCTCTTCTCCCTGTAATTATTTTATGCGGATAACATTGATGGCTTACATCCCAAACTAATTTGTCTTTGGGGGTATCAAAAACATAGTGCAAAGCTACTGTTAATTCAACAACACCTAATCCAGCACCTAAGTGTCCTCCTGTTTCAGAAACAATGTCTATTAATTCATCCCTAAGCTCATTAGATATTTGTTTAAGGTCATTTTTTTTAAATTTTCTTAAATCGGCAGGAAAATTTATTTGCTTTATTATTTGTCCCATTAAAAATTTCTTTCTAAAATAAATTCAATCGTATTAATTAAATTCATACCTTTTTTTCCATGTTTTTTTAATTTAAGCAATATTTTTTTCTTTAAATTTAAGGCATATAAATATGCTTTTTTTTCTCCCATTAAGTTAAGCAATGTGGATTTTCCTTTTTTATTATCTTTTTTAACTGGCTTACCAGTAAATTTTTTTGAACTTTTTATGTCTAAAAAATCATCAGCTAATTGAAATAAAAGTCCTATTTCTTCACCTAGATTACTTAAAAATTTTTTTTCTTTATTACTTTTATTTGCAATAGCGCCTACTGCGTACAAGCAAAAGTTAAATAATTTTCCAGTTTTTTTTTTTTGCATATCAATAATTTGACTTATTTTTTTATTTTTATTTTCAAACTTTAAATCTAATTCCTGCCCACCAGCGATACCTGTGTGCCCGGAACAATTGGCTAAAGATTTAATGATCTCATTTTTTAATTTTGCGTTAAGTTTATATTTTTTGTCTGCAATTATTTCAAAAGACAAGGTTAGTAATGAACTCCCAGCTAAAACAGCCGAGGCTTCACCATATTTAATATGAGTCGAAGGCTTACCTCTTCTCATTGCGTCATTATCCATACAGGGCAAATCGTCATGTATTAATGAATATGAATGCATACATTCTACTGCTGCACATATGTTTATTAATTTTTTTTCATTAATATTAAATATTCTTCCAGTATCAAAAATAATTGTAGATCTAATTTTTTTACCTCCTGAAATTAATCCATACTTCATCGGTTGACTCAGTGGTGATTGGTTTTGACTTTTCAAGTATTTGATTAAAAATTTATCAATTTTTTTTGCATTCTTAGATAGTTTTTTTTTAATCATTTTTATGATCCCTTTTTTGATGAGATTTCTTTAAATTTTTTTTTAAACAAATAATCTATGTACTTATTTAATTTAATTAACCTTTCATAGTCACTTAAAGAGCTACTTAAATCACTTTCTTGACTTTCTAATTTGGTTAAAATCCTATCTATTTCTTCTCTTGCCTCTTTTAATGATTTACTTTTTAAATCTGCTGGAATAATTTCATTTTTCATCTAATAAATAATTACATTATGAAAAATAGTTATTCAAATATATTCCCTCTTAGTGAAAAAACTCTTAATAAAACTATTAAACTTTTGACGAAAGGGAGATTGGTAGCTCTTCCTACAGAGACTGTATATGGTCTTGCAGGCAATGGATACTCTAGAGAAGCAATAAAAAAAATTTATAGATTAAAAGGAAGACCTAAATTAAATCCTCTAATAATTCATTATCTCAATATTAAACAAGCATTAGATGATGTTGTTATTAATAGAAACTTTAAAAAATTGTATGAAAAATTATGTCCTGGACCAATCACTTTCATTTTAAAAAAGAAGAAAAATTCTAAAGTTTGTCCTTTAGCCACCGCAAAATTGATGACCGTTGCTGTAAGATTTCCAGAACACAAGATTGTAAGAAGAATTTTGAAAAAAGTTAATTTTCCATTGGCAATGCCTAGTGCGAACATATCATCAAGCGTAAGCCCGGTCTGTGCAGAAGATGTGTTTGATGAATTTAAAAAAAAAATTAGTTTAATTGTTGACGGTGGCCAATCAAAAATTGGTATCGAGTCTACTGTAATTGATTTAACAAATAAGCCAAAAATACTAAGACCAGGGATAATTATTTCCTCTAAAATTGAAAAATTTTTAAAGTTAAAAATAAAAAAAAATTCAAATAAATCTAAAATTAAATCTCCTGGAATGTTAAAAAAGCATTATTCACCTGGATTACCTGTGTTAATTAATCAAAAAAAAATAGATAAAAAAAGTGCTTTTATTTATCTTGGTAATAATTTTAAAAATAAAAGAAATTTTTTTAGTTTAAGTAAAAGCTCAAATTTAAATGAAGCAGCATCTAATTTATACAAAACTTTTAGAGAAATTAAAAAAAGAGGTTTTAAAAAAATTCAAATAGCACCTATACCATCAAAAGGTTCTGGAATTGCTATTAATGACAGAATAAAAAGAGCGGCAAGAACAAAATGAAATTAGAAATTATAAAGTTAGTTAAAAAATTTAATTCTACTGTAGCAGTCAACAATATAAGTTTTAAAATTGAAAAAAATAAAACTTTAGGACTTCTTGGTCCAAATGGATGTGGAAAAACAACCTCTATAGGAATGATGTTGGGGTTAATTACACCCACTAGTGGTGAAATTTTTATAGACGAAATTTCTCTTGAACCTAAAAACAGAATCAAATTATTAAGTAAGATGAATTTTGCTTCTCCTTATATAGAATTACCAAAAAAACTGACTGTAAAACAAAACCTTGAAATTTATGCAAGACTTTACAGTGTGAAAAATATTTCAGAAAGGATTTCTGAGATGATTGAAGATTTAAATTTAAAAAATTTTCTTAATAAAAAAACCGGTGAACTTTCTTCTGGACAAAAAAATAGAGTATCTTTAGCAAAATCTTTGATAAATAAACCTAGATTATTATTTCTTGACGAGCCAACGGCTAGTTTAGATCCTGATATCGGTGATTTTGTGAGAGAATATTTAGAAAATTATAAAAATAATAATGAACTTACTATGTTGTTAGCATCTCACAATATGAAAGAAGTAGAAAGACTATGCGATAGTATTGTGATGATGAAAAAAGGAGAAATTGTAGATAAAGGAACCTGCAGTGAAATTGTTTCTAAACATGGAAGAAAAAATTTAGAAGATACGTTTTTAAAAATAGCGAGGAGTAAAAATGAATTGGAGTAAAATTTATGCACTAAGTCTAAGACATATATATTTAATTAAAGGATCTTTTCCTAGAATTTTAGATTTAATTTACTGGCCAACTATACAAATTTTTCTGTGGGGCTTTATCTCTAAATTTTTTACATTAAATTCATCCTTTTATGAAAATACTATTGGAATTATTTTAAGTGCAGCTATTCTTTATGATTTTTTATTTCGATCTAGCATAAGCTATAATATGATGTTTTTGGAAGAAATTTGGAGTAGGAATTTTACAAATCTATTCATTGCGCCTATAAAAATTAGTGAAATAATTGCAGCTTTAACTTTCACCGCTATTTTTAGAACTCTTATAGGTCTTATTCCAGCTTCACTTATTGCTATTCCTTTATTTGATGTATCTATTTTTAAAATAGGTTTTCCACTAATATTTCTTTTAACCACTTTATATATTTTTGGGGTAACGCTTGGGCTCTTGGTGACTTCAGGGCTAGTTCGATTTGGTCCATCTTTTGAAAATATAGCTTGGGCTAGTTTATTTTTTTTAGCCCCGCTTGGCTGTATTTATTATCCTATAGAAATTTTACCTTACTGGCTTCAAATAATAGCTAAATTATTACCTTTAGTTCATATCTTTGAGGAGATGAGAAATATATTAATTTATGATATTATTGATATATATCAAATATTAAAAGCGACTTTAATATCCTTTGTATATTTCATTTTAGGAATTATTGTATTTTATCGATCCTATGATGGTGCGAAAGAGCGTGGGACTTTAATTAATATGGGTGAATAAAATATGCATAAAGAAATTGATAAAATAAGAGAATTAGAAGGACCAATTAAGATAGTAAAAAATTTATTCAGCAAAACTGAGATTGATAAATTTTTAGAGCTTTACAATAAATTACCTACAACTGTACATAACAAAAAACAAAATGTAATAAAAAAAAGATGGCTCAAAAACATAAACTTGGAATTAGAAAAACTTTTCTACACAAAACTTAAAAATGAAATAGGCGATTTCAAAATGGATAATCTTAAAGATGAAAAAAATGAAGATATTCTTGGTCTTTTTCAGGAAAGTTATAACCCAATAGGATTGCACGTAGATGGAGGTTTCAACACTGAAGAGATTATTTATAAACAAACTTTAATACCTCTAACTTCAAAAGGTGGCACTGTAATATTTAAAAATAAATTTTATGGAAACTCAACTAATTTTACAATTAACAAGGAAGAATTAAATGAAAAAAAACTTAATTATGGCCAGAATTTAAGATCTTCAGAACACTTAAATTTATACGGCAAAGAGCCTTTTAATGTTTCTGACCATGAAAAATATCTAAAACATGAAAAAATGCAAAATCTTGCTGGCTTAGAGATCGATATGGTGTATGAATGGGAATTAGGTTCAATGTTAATTTTTGATAGAACAAGATTACATTGTGCGTCTAGCTTAATTGATGGAAAAAAAATTGGTCTCACAACTTTCACAAAAAAATAATTATTATCAATCATGTTTAAAAACAGAATTATGAAGCTCTCTAGAAGCTTGCTCAAAATAATTTTACCTACAATTTTTAAAATTTTAATTAAGCTTAAATTAAATAGAAGGGTTATTAATTTTTTAAATGATAAAAGTTATAATAGCAATAATTCTTATGATTTTACCAAAATATTGAAAAATATACTAAACGATAAAAAAATAGTTGCTCTTGATATTGGCGCTCAAGGTGGTTTTAACTCTGATAATTTTTTTTCTAAAAAATATAATTCATTTTTTAAAAATGTATTAATTGAACCAATTGAAGCAGAAGCAAATAAATTAAAAAAAAATAAATACATAATAAATAAAGGCTTATGGAGCAAACAAGAGATAAAAAAATTATTTATTTTAGATAATAGACTGGGTAGTTCTTCAATGTACCAACCAAATACAAAAAATTTTGATTTACATAATATACGAAAAGAAGATTATAAAAATTATGATATAACACGTACTGTAGAAATAAATTGTGACACTATTAATAATTTACTTTCGGAACTTAATTTAAAAAATTTAGACTATCTAAAAATTGATACCCAGGGTGCAGAACTTGAAATTTTAAAAGGCTTAGGTAATTACAAGCCTCTTTTAGTAAAAATAGAAGCACACATTTTTTCAATGTACAAAGATGTACCAAGTTGGCACAAACTTCTTAATCACCTATATGAGTTAAATTATGTTGTTATTGACTGGAAAGGCATTGGTAAGCATAATTCTAGAGTACCTGCAGAAATGGATGTAATTTTAATTCCTAATTTCAATAATGATAATGGAAAAAATTTAATAATTAAGTCAAAAGAAAAGTTTATTAGCTTAATGTTAATATTTGGACAATTAAATTTACTTAAACTTATCTTAAAAAGATTTAATATTGATATGAAAGAATTGGAAAAATTTGAGGATCTTTACTTTAATTAATGGCTATTTACGATTGTTTTCAATATTTTGATGAAGATCACATGGTCGATTTAAGACTTAATATATTAAATCAATATGTTGATT
Organism: Candidatus Pelagibacter sp.; assembly: GCA_028101445.1. The sequence continues at coordinate 27,345 of JAOHKR010000005.1, forward strand.
ATTTTGTTATTTCAGAATCAACAAAGACACATCAGGGAGAAAACAAAAAAATAAATTTTGATATTAAAAAATTTTCAAAGTTTAAAGATAAAATTAAATTTATTGTTGCTGATTATAGTAAAGAGATAAACTTTAAGAAACATATTGGAGGAGAATCTCCAATAGAGCAACATCAAAGGAATTCACTTATAAAAGGAATTGAAGATGCGTCGTCTGAAGATTTAATTATTTTATCTGACTCAGATGAAATACCTGACTTAACAAAACTTAACGAAATTAATAACAATAAAAAATTTATAGCATTTTCTCAAAAAATGTTCATGTACAAAATTAATCTTCAAAATATTGATGAGAGTGATTGGATTGGCTCTAAAATTACAAAAAAAAAAAATATAACTACAATGCAAAATTTAAGAAATTTGAAATTTAAAAAATATCCATTTTGGAGGTTAGATAAAAAAAACTTACAAACTATCCACGGGGGATGGCATTTTTCATTTCTTCAAACATCTGAACAAATTTTAAAAAAAATTAAATCATTTTCGCATGGTGAATTTAATATCGATAATATTAATGAAAAAAGTATAGAGAAAAAAATATTGAAAAATGAGGATATTTTTGGAAGAGGTATAACCTTAAAAAAGATTGAATTGGACACTAGTTACCCAAATTATATTTTAGAAAATAAAGAAAAATTTTCAAAATGGATTATTTGAGGTTGGTGCGCCGGATAGGAGTCGAACCCATAACCTCCGGAGCCGAAATCCGGCGCTCTATCCAGTTGAAGCTACCGGCGCATTAATATTTAATCTAAATTAATTTATGAATAAAACAATAGAATTCTCAATAAATAAAAAAAATAATGGAGAAAGATTAGATGTTTTCCTATCTAAAGAAATCAAAAATCTTACTCGTTCCTACATAAAAAAACTTATAGAAAAAAAAAATGTTAGATTAAATAAGAGTATAAAAACTTCACCCTCAACAAAAATTAAAACAAACGACAAAATAATTATAAATATTATTAAAGAAGATGATTTGAAAATTATCCCAAATAATATTAAATTAGATATTATATTTGAAGACAAAGATCTTTTAATTATAAACAAGCCTAAAGGTATGGTAGTACACCCAGGAGCTGGAAATCATAAAAATACATTAGTTAACGCACTTATATACAAATATAAAAATAAACTTTCTGATGTTAATGGAAGCACAAGACCTGGAATTGTTCATAGAATAGATAAAGAAACCAGTGGGCTATTAGTTGTTGCAAAGAACAACTTATCTCATTCTAATTTAGGGAAACAATTCAGTGAACACTCAATTAAAAGAAAATATCAATGTCTAGCTTGGGGGGTAATACGTCCTTTAAATGGTCGTATTGAAACTTTAATATCAAGAAATAAAAAAAACAGACAACTAATGACAGTAAGTGATGTCAATGGAAAAAAAGCAATTACAAATTATAAAACTATAAAAGTTTTTAATATAAAAAATATTCCAAAAATAAGTTTAATAGAATGTGAACTAGAAACAGGTAGAACCCATCAAATAAGAGTTCATTTAAAATATAAAGGAACTTCATTACTTGGTGATAAACAGTACGGTAAAAAAAACATAAAATTTAAAAAAATAAATAAAGATTTCTTTAATAATCTGTCAGCACTTAATGGGCAAGCATTACATGCTGAAACTTTAGAATTCATTCATCCTGTTAAAAAAAAATTGATGAGCTTTAAGTCGAAGTTACCTCTAGACTTTAAAAAAACATTAGATTTACTTAATAATCTGAGTGGTTGAAAATAAATAATTAATATATAGTTTTAAATTATGGCTAACAAAAATCAAATGAGCAATCTTCCAACACCTTCTGTCGGTGGATTATCCATATACCTTGCTCAAATTAAAAAATTTCCAATGCTTGATGCAGAAGAAGAATATATGTTAGCCAAAAATTGGCGGGAAAATGGAAATTTACAATCTGCTCATAAATTAGTTACTAGTCATTTAAGATTAGTTGCCAAGATTGCTATGGGTTATAGGGGATATGGTTTACCGGTTAATGAATTAATATCGGAAGGTAATTTAGGTTTAATGCAAGCAGTCAAAAAATTTGATCCTGAGAAAGGTTTTAGACTGGCAACTTATGCTATGTGGTGGATTAAAGCTGCTATACAAGAGTATGTTTTAAGATCTTGGAGTTTAGTAAAAATGGGAACTACAACTGCACAAAAGAAATTATTTTTTAATTTAAAAAAAATAAAAAATCAAATAGCTGTTGGCCAAGAAGGAGATTTAAGAGACGAGCAGGTTAAAGAAATTTCAAAAAGATTAGATGTTGAGTCCCATGAAGTTGTAAATATGAATAGACGTATGATGGGCCAAGAAAAATCACTTAATGATCCAATTAAAAGTGGAGAAACAGATGAATGGCAAGACTGGTTAGTTGATGACAGCTTAGATCAAGAATTAATTATTTCTCAAAAACAGGAGTATAATGACAAAAAAGAACTGTTAAATAGTGCAATGAAGATATTAAATGAAAGAGAGAAAGAAATAATTACTGCTCGTAGGCTATCTGAAGAACCTCAAACATTAGAAGATTTGAGTAAAAAATATAAAATTAGTCGAGAAAGAATTAGGCAAATTGAAACTAAAGCTTTTGAAAAATTACAGAAGTCTATGATCAATGCTAGTAAATCTAAAAACTTGCTTACTGTAAATTAATTATTAAAAGGATCTTCTACTAAGATTGTATCGTCTCTTTCAGGGCTTGTAGAAATACTAGAAATTCTTGCTCCAATAAAATCTTCTAATGCATGGATATATTTTTTTGCATTTTCAGGTAGATCTTTCAAGTTTCTTATACCTTCTGTTTTCGTTTTCCACCCTGGAAATGTTTTGTAGATTGGTTTTATGTTAAACTGGTCCTCTGATGCTGCAGGGAGATAGTCAATTTTCTTTCCATTTAATTCATATTCTACACACATCTTTATTTCATCAAGTTCATCTAATACATCTAATTTAGTTAGAGCTATTCCATCAATTCCAGAAATTTTAATCGTTTGACGAACAAGTACCCCATCAAACCATCCGCATCTTCTTTTTCTAGCTGTTACAGTTCCAAATTCTTTTCCTCTTCTACCTAAATTTTCTCCAATTTCATCTTCTAACTCTGTAGGAAAAGGTCCGCTTCCGACTCTAGTCGTATATGCTTTAGTTATCCCTAAAATATAATTAATCTTATTAGGGCCTGAACCAGAGCCTGTTGCAGCCATTGCTGGAACAGTATTTGACGATGTTACAAAAGGATAGGTTCCATGATCCACATCTAAAAGTATACCTTGCGCACCTTCAAATAATATTTTTTTTCTATCAGTATTAAATTGGTCTAATTTTAACCAAACAGGTTGGGTAAATTTTAAAATTTCTGGAGCTATTTTTAATAATTTTTTTTTAAGATCATCTTTCATGTAGACTTTTTTGTTTAGACCTTTTCTAATCGCATTATGATGTAATAGAACATTTTCTAATCTATTATCTAAGTTGCTTTCTGATCTTAAATCCATAACTCTAATAGACCTTCTTCCCACCTTGTCTTCATAACAAGGTCCTATACCTCTTCTAGTAGTTCCGATTTTACCTGTTCCGGCTGCATCTTCTCTTATTTCATCCATTTCTTGGTGAAATGGTAATATTAATGAGGCAGACTCAGAAATCATAAAGTTTTCAGGAGTTACATCCACTCCTTGTTTCTTAATTTCTTCTATTTCACTTAGGAGCGCCCAAGGATCAATCACTACTCCATTTCCAAGAATGGAAACTTTACCTTTCCTAACTATTCCTGAGGGTAACAATCTAAGTTTAAATACTTTTTTGTCTATTACTAATGTATGTCCTGCATTATGTCCTCCTTGAAAACGAACTACAACATCGGCTTCACTTGATAACCAATCTACAATTTTTCCTTTGCCTTCATCTCCCCACTGAGAACCTACTACAACTACATTTTTCATTATTTAAATTTCTTATTTAAAGTTATTGAATTTAAATGATTAATTGGACCGTTTCCTTTTCCATAATTTAAATTTGATTTTATTGCTTCATTAACATATTTAATTCCTTGCTCACAGGACTTAATCAAGTCTTTTCCACAAGATAAATTAGTAGCAATAGCGGATGATAATGTGCAACCTGTGCCATGAGTATTTTTAGATTTATATTTTTTATTCTTGAAAATTTTTATTATTTTCTTATTCAATAAAATGTCATTTATTTCATTCGATTTTAAATGCCCACCTTTAATAAGAACATTCTTAGCACCAAGATTAATCAATAATTGTCCAGCTTTAATCATATCATTTAATGAGTTAATTTTTGTATTCGTTAACAATTCTGCTTCTGGAATATTAGGGGTAATTAATAAAATTTTTTTCATCAATTTTTTTTTTATCTCATCTATCGCTTCATTATTAATTAGTTTTGTTCCTCCCTTTGCCACCATAACTGGATCTAAAACTATTTTCTTAATATCAATTTTTTTTAAAGACTTCATAACCGCAGAAATTACTTTTGCTGAATGCAGCATTCCTATTTTTATTGCATTAGGTTTAATATCTCTGGCGGTAAATTCTATTTGATTTGATATTTCTTTTGGTTTGATGGGTATTATAGATTTTACACCAGTAGTATTTTGAACCGTAACTGCTGTTATAGCTGTCATTGCATAACAGCCCAAAGCTGAGACAGTTTTTATATCTGCTTGAATACCTGCTCCTCCTGAAGAATCTGATCCAGCTATAATTAAAACTTTTGATTTAGGTATCATTAATTAATTGTTCTTTTAATAATATTAATACATTTGTTAATTAATAATTTGTTAAAAGACTCACACATAATTCTTATTTTTGGTTCTGTGCCCGATAATCTTACTAATAGTCTACCTTTATTTTTTATTAATTTATCAGCTAATTTAATAGCATTTTTACATTTTGAAGAATTAATAATATTTTTATCCTTAACTTTAATATTCAATAATTTTTGTGGGACTGATTTATAAACCTTAAAAATTGCATTAGCAGATTTACCTTTTCTTAAAGCAAATAATGTTTCTAAGGCGACTAATAAACCATCACCTGTTGTGGCAAAATTACCAAGTATAATGTGGCCCGACTGCTCCCCTCCTAAATTAAAATTATTTTTTTTCATAACTTCTTTCACATACCTATCTCCAACTTTTGCCCTTATAAATTTTATTTTTTCATTTAAAAAAAAGCTTTCTAGGCCATAATTTGACATTAATGTACCAACGACACCTCCCTTAAGAATTTTTTTTCTCTTCCATCTTTTAGCGATCATTGCGATTATTTGATCACCATCAATTATTTGTGATTTTTCATCGCACATTATTACTCTATCTGCATCACCATCTAAAGCGATTCCAATATCTGCTTTGTGTTTTTTAACAAACTTTTTTATTATCTCAGGATGTGTTGACCCGCATTTATAATTAATATTTAATCCATTTGGTTTTGTACCCACTGTAATAACTTGAGCACCAAGTTCTTTGATTATTTTTGGAGCAGATTTGTATCCTGCTCCATTTGCACAATCAATTACAATTTTCATGCCTTTTAAACTAAAATCCCTTGGAAAATTTTTTCTTAAGATTTTTAAATATGTATCATTTCCATCCTCTAATCTTTTTACCCTACCTAAGGTTTTTGGATCAGATAAATGGCTTACAGTTTTTGAATCAATTAAACTTTCAATTTTTTTTTCAATCTTATCCGATAATTTTAAACCATCTGGTCCAAATAATTTTAAACCATTGTCATAGTATGGGTTGTGAGATGCAGTAATCATAATGCCCATATTTGCTTTCATTTTTTTTGTAAGCATTGCTAAACCATTAGTGGGCAATGGGCCAAGTGTAAAAATATTCATACCCGCAGATGCCAGGCCAGAAACAAGTGCTGGTTCTAAGGTGTATCCTGATAATCTTGTATCTTTTGCTATAATTGCAATCTGCTTTTTTTTTTTTAAATTTTTAAAATATGTTCCAGCTGCTAAACCAAATTTAAAAAATTTTTCACCATTTATATTACTGGTATTAACAGTGCCTCTAATTCCATCGGTGCCAAAATACTTTTTTTTCATTTATTTAATAAATTTTGGAATACTAAAATTCCTTGCTTAATTTCCCTAACATTATGTACTCTAAAAATTTGAATTCCTTGAGCGAGTGAAAATAAAATTGATGATAATGTTCCACCAAGTCTTTCTTTTGAATCAAAATTTTTAGAAATTTGACTAATAAATCTTTTTCTTGATGTTCCAATTAGTATAGGAAATCCCAGCGAATGAAATATAGAAATTTTATTTAATATCATCAAATTATGTTTCAAATTTTTACCAAATCCAATTCCTGGATCTAAAATTAATTTATTTGAGTAATTTCCTTTACTCTGTTTGTTTATTTCTGTCTCAAAAAAATCATATATATCTAATAAAACGTGGTTGTATTTTGGATTAATTTGCATTGTTTGTGGTGTGCCTTGCATATGATGGATCACTTTCCATAAATTTTTATCTTTAATTTCTTCATAAATCATCTTGTCAAATTTAAAACAAGATACATCATTAATTATATCAACTTTATTTTTAATAGTATTTTTAACGACTAAAGATTTTCTAGTATCTATAGATAGTAATGTTTTAGGAAACTTATTTTTAAATTTTTTTATAACTTTAGATATTCTTTGCCATTCTATCTCGGGGGGAATAACTTTTGATTCAGGTCTAGTCGACTCACCACCAATATCTATTATTTTAGCGCCTGCATCTATCATTTTAGATATTTGTTTTAACGCCATTTTGGTTTTATTAAATTTTCCACCATCTGAAAAACTGTCAGGTGTCATGTTTAACACTCCCATTAAAATGTGATTTTCTTTATTTAAAAATTTTCTTTTTGAGGTAATTTTTTTAATATCTAAAAGCACCTTAATCTTAACTAATTTAGGCAACAAATTAATTTTTTTAATATCAACAATTTTTGAAGATATTTTTTTATTGTCTTTTAAAAAAATTTCTATTTTATCAAATGAAATCTCTTTGTTTCCACATAATGGAAGAGTTTTTTTTTCTTTTATTAATTTTTTTGATAATTTTCCGTAATAAAAATTACACGCACGTGTGTAATATTTCTTCATGTATATTTAAAGAGCGGGTTTTGGTTTAAGTCCTAATGATCCTAATGCTGATGCTGCTTTATCCCCATCTTCATTCTCTTCTCTAAATGATCTAGTCGGTTTAATATTTTTCAATATTAGGTCTCTGATTTCGTCGCCTGATAAAGTTTCATAAATTAAAAGGGCTTTTGCGAGTTTATGTAGATCTTCAATTTTTTCAGTTAAGACTTTTTTAGCTCTCTCATAGCCTGTATCAACGATTTTTTTTACCTCTGTGTCTATTTTTTTAGCTGTATCTTCTGACATATTTTGTGACTTGGTAACTGATCTTCCTAAAAATACTTCTTCTTCATTTTCGCCATAAGCTAACGGCCCTAGTTCTTTGCTCATTCCATATTTTGTTACCATGTTTTTTGCCATTTTAGTTGCCATGTCTATATCTGATGAAGCTCCAGAAGTAACTTTGTCGTGACCAAATATTATTTCTTCTGCAATTCTTCCTCCCATTGCTACTGCAATATCTGAATACATTTTTTCTCTAGTAACTGATAGTTGATCTCTTTCGGGCAATCTCATAACCATTCCTAAAGCTCTTCCTCTAGGAATAATTGTGGCTTTATGAATAGGATCAGATGCTTTTTCGTTCAAAGCTACTATTGCATGACCGCCTTCATGATAAGCTGTTAATTTTTTTTCATCCTCTGACATAACCATTGATCTTCTCTCGGCACCCATCATAACTTTATCTTTGGCTTCTTCGATATCAGACATAGTTACAACTCTTTTATTTTTTCTGGCAGCAAGTAATGCTGACTCATTTATTAAATTAGCTAAATCTGCACCAGAAAATCCTGGTGTTCCTCTAGCAATTGTTCTTAGTTTAACATCAGGACCGGTACTAATTTTTTTTACATGAACTTTAAGGATTGCTTCTCTTCCAATTATATCTGGATTTCCTACAACAACTTGTCTGTCAAATCTACCTGGTCTTAATAAAGCTGGATCTAAAACGTCTGGTCTGTTTGTAGCTGCAATTAAAATAATTCCTTCATTAGTATCAAACCCATCCATTTCAACAAGTAATTGGTTAAGAGTTTGCTCCCTCTCATCATTTCCTCCACCCAAGCCAGCTCCTCTACTTCTACCAACTGCATCTATTTCATCTATAAAAATAATACATGGTGAATGTTTTTTACCTTGCTCAAACATATCTCTAACTCTAGATGCACCAACACCAACGAACATTTCAACAAAGTCAGAGCCTGAAATTGAAAAAAAAGGAACATTAGCTTCACCTGCAATTGCTTTAGCTAATAAAGTTTTGCCTGTTCCTGGAGGCCCAATTAGAAGAGCTCCTTTAGGAATTTTTCCACCTAAGCGACTAAATTTTTTTGGGTCTTTTAAAAACTCAACTATTTCTTCGACTTCTTCTTTAGCTTCTTCCACCCCAGCCACATCGTTAAATGTAACCTTTCCTTGTGCCTCATTAAGTAATTTAGCTTTAGATCTACCAAAGCCCATTGCGCCACCTTTTCCGCCTTGCATCTGACGCATAAAAAAAATCCAAACACCAATCAGTAAAAGCATTGGAAACCAAGAAAGTAGGATCCCAAGAAGTGATGGCATCTTATCTTCTCTTGGAGTTGCTATTATACTTACACCTTTAGAAGAAAGCTTATCTACTAGTTCCGGGTAATTTGGAGAGTAAGTTTTAAAAGTTTTTCCATCAGCTAGTGTTCCATTAATATTATTGCCTTGAATTTGTACTTCTACCACTCTTCCTTCCTCAACTTCATTTAAAAAACTTGAGAATGCAAGCGAGTTTTTTTCACTATTAATCTTGTTTGGATCCTGGAACATGTTGAATAGACCTACAGATAACAGGACTATGATAACCCACATTATTAAGTTTTTAATATTCATATAGTTTAAATAATCATTAAATTTTATATAACAAGTATATTGTACTTAATGATAACTTGTAAATAAGACAAAAAGACAACCAAAATCCAAGGAAATTAAGTTTTTTCAACTTTTAAACACAAGTAACCTTTGTTTAAGGTAAAAATGCACCCTCCTAGCGTAGATTTCTTAAAACTACTTTTTTGAATATTTTTAATTAAATTTTCAACTTTTTTAGATCTTGAATTGTAATAATTTCTTTTTAATCTTTTAATAGAATCATGAATTATGGCAATTTTGATTTCTTTATTGTGTGCTTTAAATTGTTTTAAATTAATTAAGATTTCCTTTCCTTTTTTTTTAATTATATCTTTGAAAATTTTATTAAAATACATATCAAGTGTATCTTTGCTCAATGATAAATTATTAATTGATTTAATAATTTGCTCATATTCAATTCCACTTTTTTCAAGTGGTTTTTTTAAATTTCTTACCCTTGTTCTAAGATACTTAGAGTCAATATTTGAGGGATCTTTAATATATTTTCCATATACAATTTTAGCAATTTTAATTAAAAAAAATTTTTTTACATCCAGTAATGGTCTATATAAATTTATATTATTATTTATTTTACTTAAAGAACTCATAGACGACAAACCTCGCAATCCACTTCCTCTCGAAAGTCTTATAAGGAAAGTTTCAACCTGATCTTCTAAATTATGTGCAGTTAAAAGAGTGTTAATTTTGTTCCTTTTGCAATAATTAGATAAAATTTCATATCTTATTTTTCTTGCTGAACTTTGAATATTGTTTGTTATTTTTTTTTTGTTTAAGACTGTAGTCAAATTTATTGAATTTTTTTTTAGTAAATTTTTTACTTGTTTTGCTTCTTGGGCAGAATTTTTTCTAATATTATGATCAACTAAAACATAGCGAATTTTAATTTTTTTTGTAAATGAATACGCTTTTACTAATGCGACCAAAGCCAAACTATCGGGCCCTCCTGACACCGCGACGGTATAAGAACTTTTATTTAATTGATCTAGTTTACTTTTAAAATTTAAGAAAATGTAAGATAAATCTTCAAAATCACTAAAACCATTTTTAAGATTTACACTTGAATTTTTTTTGCTCATACTGTGCTTTTTGTAACACGGACTTGCTAGCTTTTGGGTATTCTTTTTTAAGACCTGATATCATTTTACATCCTTGATCTTTTTCACCAAGCTGGACCATGGTGATACCTAGTTTTAAAAGATTATCTGGAGCTTTATCGCTTTTAGGATAATTTTGATATCCATCAAGATATGCGGTGGCGGCGTCAGAATATAACTGTCTAATTCTAAAAGTTTCTCCATACCAGTATTGTGCGTTTCCTGCTAAATCATGATCTTTATTTTTATCTATAAATTCTCTTAAAGCAAATTCAGCTGTTTCATAGTCTCCGATTTTCATAAAGCTTACAGCAAACTCATATTGTTCATCTGTGGGTTTATTAGGTAATAAAGATTTTCTTTTTTCTGGCTCTTCAGTAATAACTGTTTGGGCTGTTTCAACTGAGTTTATAGATTGTTCTTTAGGTAAGTTAGATGTTTCATAACCAGGTGACGCTCCAAAATCTTGCGGTTTTGTAGAACCAGGTAACACAGAATTTGTTTTTTTTGATGTAGTGCTTATACCATTTTCTAAATCTGAAAATCTTAACTGGGCATCTGATTGAATTTTTGTAACTCTAGTAGATAGCTTGTCTAATTTAAAATTAACTTCTTCAAATTTATTCGTAAGCTGTCTAAATTGATTTTCAATTTCATTTAATTTTAAAAGATGTTTAGTCATTACATCTTCGTTTAAACCATCAGAGTCGTTTATATTTAGTTTTGTAGAATTTGTTATATCTGCTTTTTGATAAACTGCTTTTTCTAAAGTTTTAATATCTTTTGTGATAACTTGAATCTGATCAGAAATTGCTTTTAAATAAATTTCTTCATCCTCTGCCATTACAAATGAATTAAATAAAACTACACAAAGCAGTATGAAAATTAATTTAATATTGTGAAACATTATGTATTAATAATGAGATAAAATGGCAAAAAAAAGACCCCTCAATACTTACTATTAAGGGGTCTATTAAATTAATTTTTTATTAATTAACTTTAACTGTTACAGATCTTCTATTTTGAGACCAAGCTAAAGGCGTTGAGGCTGCATTGACTGGTTTTTCTTTACCATAACTAATCACAGATATTCTTTTACCTGAAATTCCATAAGTCATTAAATAATCTCTAGCAGCGTTAGCTCTTCTTTCTCCTAATGCTAAGTTATATTCTCTAGTTCCTCTTTCATCAGCATGACCTTCGATAGTAACATTAAGCTTTTTATTTTTTCTTAAATAAGTAGCTTGTTTTCTCAATGTAGCTCTTGAAGCAGTTGTTAATGAAGATTTGTTAGTTGCGAAAAATACTCTGTCAGGAACACCTGAAGCTAAGTATTTTACAGTTTCTTTTCCTGTGTAAGCATCGTCGCCTGCTGATCCAGTTTTTTTAGCTGTAGAACAAGCGCTAAGTAATAAAGTAGTAAAAATTACTAATAGTAAGTTTTTTAAATTCTTGTTAAATATCATTTTTATCCCCTGGGTTTGTTAATGTGATTTATTTCAAATTATTCATTGTTATTCAAGTCTATTTTACATAAAATTTAACCTCATTTAGATAATAAAGAAGACCAAGATGGGTCTGAGGCGTCAGTTTCAGTTTTGAGCTGCCTTTCATTATACCCGGTAATATCAATTGACCATAATTTTGCAGTAAAACCCTCTCCTTTGGCTCCTGCTTTTGTTTCTCTATAGAACACTATAACTCTACCGTTTGGTGACCATGATGGAGCTTCCTGGTAGTAGTTTTCAGTTAATAATCGTTCACCAGTTCCATCTGTCCTCATTACACCGATATAAAACTTTCCTTTTCTCATTTTTGTAAACGCTATTAAGTCACCTCGCGGCGACCATACTGGTGTTCCATAAATACCATTTCCAAATGTTATTCTTTTAACTCCACTTCCATCACTTCGCATTACATAAATTTGTTGCAAACCACTTCTGTCAGAATTAAAGGCTATAAATTTTCCATCAGGGGAAAACGACGGGGAAGTATCAATTGAAGAATGGTTTGTTATTCTCTCTACAACTCTTGTCTCTAAGTTCATAGTAAAGATGTCTGAGTTTCCGTCTTTTGCAAAACTCATTACAATTTTTTTTCCATCGGGAGAAAATCTTGGTGCAAAAGTCATCCCTGGAAAATTTCCAACAACTTCTTGCGTTCCTGTTTCTATATCAAGTAAATAAACTCTAGGCATATTTCTAAAATATGACATGTAGGTAACCATTTGATTTGTTGGATTAAATCTTGGAGTTAATACTAATTCATTTCCTAATGTAAGATATTTAGTTTTAGCACCGTCTTGATCCATAATCGCTAATTTTTTTATCCTTTGGCTCTTTGGACCACTTTCAGCTACATAAATTATTCTTGTATCAAAATATCCTTGTTCACCAGTTAATCTTTCATAAATTTTGTCTGAAATAATATGAGCTACTCTTCTCCAGTTTGATGGTGTCGTTGTAAATGCTAAAGCAGTCATTTCTTTTGAAGCAGCTAAATCCCACAATCTAAATTCAACTTTTAATTTTTCATCTTTTATTAAAAGTTTCCCAGTTACTAAAGCTTGTGCTTTAATTAATCGCCAATCTTCAAATCTTGGTTTTAAATGCGCAATATCAGGTTTTTGAACAAATGCTTCTTTTTTTAAAGGATTAAATAATCCTGTTGAACGAAAATTTTTTTCTATTATTTCAGAAATATTATTACCTAATTCTTTTATCTTCATGTCTTTAGAATTTTCTGATTTAATATCTACATGTAAAGGTGAGACAGCTATAGGCAATGGATCAAGATTACCTCTTGTAATATCTACTTCAATTAATGCATAAGACTTATTTAATAAAAATAAGTTAAACAAAAATATTAATAAAAAATTTTTCATATTATCCTCGCAACATTTCTGTTGGATTAAAGTTTAATTGTATCTCTTTCCATTTATCATATCCAGTTGGAGGCACCTTTAATGGCTGGCATAATCTAACTGCTCTTAAAGCACTTTCTGCTAAAACTTTATAAAATTTTTGACCGGGTCTATTCATTCTCTGGTGGTCCAATATTTCTGACTTCATGATAGTTCCATCTTTTTTTAACTGTAATTTAATTCTAACTAATAAATTTTCATCATAAGGTAACCCTAATGGCACACTCCAACAACCAAATATTTGAGCTCTTAAAGCATCTTCCTCTGAAAGCGTTAAGCCTGTAGCAAATGAATTTTTCTTACTACTTTGAGTTATTTTATCTGTTTTTTTTTGTTTTACAGCCTCTTCTTCTTTTGCTTTGTCAATCAATGCAGCTATTTGATTGGTGTCTACAATTTCTTTTTTTTCAAATTCCGATGACTGTCTAATTTCTGGTTTAACTTCTTCTGGATTTTGTTTTTTTTTAACTATTTTTTTTTCATCTTTTTTTTCATTAGGTAGGGGAATTCTATCTGGCTTTTCTTTAGCTTTAGCAGATGGCGGCGCTTGTTCTGATACTAGTCTCTCCTCTTCTTGCTTTTTTGCTTTTTCAATAATTTTTCTAGCCTTTGGGGCATAAGGTATATTTGTTTTATCTGAAATCTGAATTAACTCTACAGAAACTATAGGCGGTAAATCTATTGGTTCTCTAAGCATAAACGGTAAACTTAAGATAGTAAGTAAAATCATTACCGAGTGAAATGTTATTGAATAAATTACACTTTTGATCATAGTACATTCTAATTTTTATACGGCTCTGATATAAGGGCAACTTTTGAAAACCCAGCGCCAGACAGGGCTCCCATTATCTCTAATACTCTTCCGTAATTAATGTTTTTATCACCTCGAACGTAAATTCGAGTATCGGTTCTATTTTTTGCAATAGCTAATAACTTTGGTATCATTTTTTGATAATTTACTTGGTGCTCTTGAATATATATTTCGCCTTTTGAATTTATGCTAATAGTTAAAGGTTCCTGATCATCTGGAAGTGAATCAGCTGCCGACTCAGGTAAGTCTACTTGTACTCCTACTGTTAATAGTGGTGCTGTTACCATAAAAATAATCAAAAGAACTAACATTACATCTACAAATGGTGTTACATTTATTTCACTCATTGGTTCATTTTTTGAGCGATTAAATTTAAATGCCATTATTTAAATTATAGATAAAAATCTTTTAGAAAAATTTTCTATTTTTGAAAAATATTTTTGTGAGTCACTATTAAACTTATTATAAGCTACTACAGCTGGAATTGCCGCTAATAACCCAAGTGCAGTTGCAAATAATGCTTCTGCTATTCCAGGTGCTACGATCGCAAGACTTGTATTTCTTGAAATTGCTATTGATTGAAATGAGTTCATTATTCCCCAAACTGTACCAAACAAACCAATGAATGGAGCGGTTGATCCTACAGTTGCGAGAAAAGTAAAATTTTTTTCTACTTTTTTTATCTCGGTATCAGTAGCTATTTCAAGCATTCTTCCAACTCTAGCTGATTGAATGGCTGATGATTGTCTTTTTGTTTTTATTAATTCTGCCATAGCAGATTTGAATATTAATATTGCCGGATCTTTAGAGTTTAAAGGAAGATTGCTATTAAAACTCTCTGCTGATTTAGCCTTCCAAAATTTTTTTTCAAAATCTACAATAGATTTATTAATTTTTTTAAATAACTTAAATTTATCAAATATAAGTGCCCAAGAAAAAATTGATGCAGCTATTAGTAAAATAATTACAAATTTAACTACAAAATCAGCTCTTAAAAAAAGCTTCCATAAAGAGAAATCTGTTGCTCCGCCTAATCCCACCACTTGAGCTGCTATGTCTTGTTCCATATTGATTAATTACTTTTAGATTGTGTCATGAATTTGGCGTTTTTAATAAAATTACTATTAATTATTGTCCAATAATCTTGTCTCACTATAAAATCTAGCTATCAAAATAGCATCAGATTTATTAACATCTTTCTTTTTGGCTAATTGATTGGATAATGCTGGATACATTTCTATTGCTTTTGTTCTACTTGAATCTTTTGATGAATTAATTAATTCAAAATGTTTTTTCCATTTCGATGGTCTAACAAAAAAGATAGGTAGCTCCAAGGCAGCACATACTCCTTTAATGGCCCCAAAAGTTTGTCCAAAATTAAACATACTAGTAACACCTTGACCTGGCATTGCATTAACTTGTTCAACTACAACTGCTATCTCATCATTAGACGATATATTTTCTTTAATTAAAGAAACAAGTTGAGCGCTATTGAGTTGTCTTTTGTTTTTCTTTCCTTCTGACATTACTGGCATGTCAAACATGTTTAAAACTTTATTGTTTTCTAATATAGCTATGCCACCGCTCAGGCCAGGGTCAATTCCAATAATTTTCATATTTCTATTTTTTCTAAATTTGCATTAGAAAAAATATTCTGCACATCATCTAATTCTTCTAAAGCACTTAGTGTTTCTAAAATTTTATCCCCTTGTTCTTTGTTTAAATCTATATAATTAATCGGTCTCCATTCTATTGCTGAATACGAAAAAATATTTATTTTTTTTTCGAGTTCAGTTTTAATTTTATAAAAATCCTCTTTCTCAGTGATTATTTCAAAATTATCTTTTTTATTTATACAATCTTTTGCACCTGCGTTTATTGCAATTTCAAAAACTTCTTCTTCACTTATTTTATCTTTTTCAAATTGAATTATTCCACAATTATTAAACATATGAGTTGTAGAACCGGACTCTCCTAACCTTCCACCATTTTTTTGAAGCACAGTTCTGATGCTAGAAGCGGATCTATTTTTATTATCCGTTAAAGTTTCAATAATAAAAGCTACATTAGATGATCCAAAACCTTCGTACCTTAAGTTCTCATAATTTTTATCACCACTGATTTCTGATTTGCTAATAGCTCGTGCAATATTGTCTTTAGGCATATTTGATTGTTTTGCAGCTTGGATGGCAGTTCTTAATCTTGGATTCATGTCTGGGTCTTTATCTCCTAATTTCGCAGCAACAGTAATTTCTCTTGAGAGTTTTGAAAATATCTTTGACCTCTCTTTATCTGCTCTACCTTTTTTATGTTTTATTCCTGCCCAATGTGAATGTCCTGCCATAATTAACTATCTAGGCTCCCGCCTTTAATAAACCTGGTAACCTTTTTTGCCAACCCAGTTTCTATATTAGTTTCAACAATTATTCCTGATAATGTCCCTTCTCCTTCGGCTGGGAAATGCTTGCTTGCATCTTTTTCTTTAAGAAATCTCCTAATTGAATTTTCTTTATTCATACCAATGACAGAATTATAATCTCCACACATTCCTATGTCAGTTTGATAAGCGGTGCCTTTTTCTAAAATACGAGTATCTGCCGTCGGTACATGAGTATGAGTTCCAACTACACAGGTTGATAAACCATCAAAAAAATGTCCTATTGCCATTTTCTCACTTGTTATTTCACCGTGAAAATCCACAACCATAAAGTCAACATTTTGTTTTAAAATTAATTTTTTACTGATGATTTTTGCAGCTTCAAAAGCATCATTAGTTTTTCTCATAAACACATTTCCCATTAGATTAACTACACCAATTTTATATTTTCTATTTTTTGATGTATAAATTTCATAACCTTTTCCAGGAGAACCTTCTGCAATATTTGCTGGTCTCAAAAGTCTGTTTTCTTTATCAATATAATTTGGTGTCTCTTTTTTATCCCAAATATGATTTCCTGAAGTTATTACATCCACACCTACTAAAAAAAATTCTTCAGCAATAACTTGGGTTATGCCTCTACCATCATCAGCAGCATTTTCTCCATTTACAATTACAAAATCAATTTTTTTTTCTGCAATTATTTTCGGCAATCTTTTTTTTAACACAGCCCTGCCCGATGCTCCCATTATGTCACCTAAAATTAATAATTTCATTAATAAATACCCTTCTCTGTTAAGATATAATTTAACTTAACATCCCTATTATTGATTGGCAGTTTATGGTGTTTTTGAAATGAAAAAGCAACACCAACAGTTAAAATATTTTTAAATTTTTTTAAATATTTGTTTAAATAACGATCATAATATCCTTTGCCATAACCTAGTCTTTGTTTATTTTTATCAAATACAAGTAAAGGAACTAACATAACGTCAGGTATTTCAAGTTTTGTTCTTATTGGTTCTAACATTCCATATTTATTAATTTTTAAAATATTATTTTTTTCCCAAGGAAAAAAATTCATTGAATTATTTTCTTCAATAATAGGCAGTAATAAATTTTGTTTAGTAATATAATTAAATTCTAACAACTTAAGAACATTTATTTCAAATGAGGAGGGATAATATAATGCTAATTTAAAAAAATTTTTTTTAATTTTTGATTTTATTAGCTCTATTAAGGGAATAAAAAAATCTTTATCTGGTTCGTAATATTTCTTTTTTCTTAAAAGATAATATTGCTTTCTCACTAAATTTTTTTTTTCCATCTACTGTGTTTTAGACAGTGACTCTGTATTAGAAATTATTTTTTCTAAAGATTGAGTTGTTTTATCAATCATCGACTCATATAAAGAATTGCTTTCTTCTATAGTTTTTTTAAATCTGTCTAATTCTTGATTTAATTTTTTAATCTCAATATCTTTATCTTCTTTGTATTTTATAGCTAAAGACTTTATTTCTTTAAACTTGTTTGAAATTAAATCTAATTTTACTTTTTGATTAGTTACTTTTTGTTTTAGATCAAAATATTCATCAATTAATTGTATTGTAGTAATTAGTAAAAGTTTATTTTCACCAATGTCTCCTAGTTTATCTTTGAGTTCAGAATACTTTTTATCCAAAAACTTTGTTAATTTTTTTAAAGACTCCTCCTGACCATCGTCGCATGAAAGTAAATAATCTTTCTTGTTAAATTTTATATTTACATTTGCCATTTATCTATCTCACTTACTAAATTTTCTGTTTCTTTGCTTAATTCCTCGATGTCTTGATTAAATTTATCTTCAATTTCAGATTTTTTATTTACTTCCAATTGCAAATTTTGAATTTTTTTTTTTAAATATTTGTGTTCTCTTGCTAATTCCTGATTTTTTTTCTCTATTTCATTTTTTTTCCTAGACAATTCATTTTTTTCAGATCTAATTTTTTCAATTTCGTAGTTTGGTTGTGAATAACTTAATGATAATGAATCTAATTTATCTATAAGTTGTATTAAGTTTTTTTCTTTTTTTTCAATAATGCTCATAAAAATTTATACCATATTATTGATATCATTAGTTTAAGTCTATATAGGTTATTTAAAGTGAGTGTAAAATTTAACCAATTATCCAACGCAATTAGATTTTTATCAATTGATGCTGTGCAAAAAGCAAACTCTGGACACCCAGGTATGCCCATGGGTATGGCGGATGTTGCAACAACATTATTTAAGTACCACCTAAGGTTTAATCCTCAAAATCCTAATTGGATTAATAGAGATAGATTTATTTTATCAGCAGGACATGGTTCGATGCTTCTTTACTCTTTACTTTATTTAAGTGGTTACAAAAGTATTTCTATTGATGATATTAAAAATTTTAGGCAACTAAATTCAATTTGTGCAGGTCACCCAGAGTATAAAAAAGGAACTGGAATTGAAACCACGACAGGTCCTTTGGGTCAAGGCTTGGGCAATGCAGTTGGAATGGCAATTGCTGAAGAAATTTATAGAAAAAAATTTGGTTCAAATGTAATTAATAATAAAACTTATGTTATTGCTAGTGATGGAGATCTCATGGAAGGTATTAGTCATGAGGCCATGAGCTTAGCTGGACATCTTAAATTAAAGAACTTAATAGTATTTTTTGATAATAATAAAATTTCCATTGACGGGTCAACATCGTTAAGTGTTTCGGATAACTACAAAAAAAGATTTGAGTCTTACGGTTGGACTTTTCTAGAGGTTAATGGACACAATGAAAAGCAAATTTCAAAAGCTATTTCAAAAGCATCTAAATCAAAAAAACCAACATTAATATCTTGTAAAACTGTTATAGGCTTTGGTTCTCCAAATAAATCTGGAAAAGCTTCTTCGCATGGCTCACCATTGGGAGATGAAGAGATTGCCTTGGTGAGAAAAAAACTTAAATGGAACAATAAGTCATTTGAAATTCCTCAAGATATCTTAGACGAATGGAGAAAAATTGGAAGCACGGGTGCACAACTTGAAAAGGCTTGGCAAGATATATTAAATAAGAAAAATCCTAACATTAAATCTGAACTTGAAAAAAATTTTATTAACTCTGATCTTGGTTACCTCGAAAAACTTATTGAAAAAGAAAAGACAAAATATTTTGAATCGAAACCAAGTTTAGCTACAAGACAATGTTCAATGGCCGCTATCGAAAGTGTTTCTACTATACTCCCTCAACTTATAGGAGGATCGGCAGATCTAAGCGGTTCTAATAATACTAAAACTAATAATTCAAAAATTATAAATTCAAAAAATTTTAACGGAAATTATATTCACTACGGAGTAAGAGAGCATGGAATGGCTGCTGTAATGAATGGTTTGGCTCTTTATGGAGGAATAATACCGTACGGAGGAACTTTTTTAATTTTTTCAGATTATTGCAAACCTTCTATTAGATTATCTGCTTTAATGGGATTGAAAGTAATTTATATTTTTTCACATGACTCTATTGGTCTTGGGGAAGATGGCCCTACTCACCAACCTATTGAACAACTTGCCGGTTTGAGGGCTATTCCTAATCTTAATGTTTTTAGGCCTGCAGATATTAATGAAACTTTGGAATGCTGGGAAATTGCTTTAAAAAGTCATAACACCCCGAGTGTAATTGCATTATCTAGACAAAAAGTTCCCTATATTAACCCTGATAATTCTAAAAAAAATAAATGTGAAAATGGAGCTTACACAATCAACATAACTTCTCATGAAAGTAATGTAACTTTAGTCGCATCTGGCACAGAAGTTGAGCTGGCTTTAAAAGTTCAAGAAAAATTAAGAGAAAATAATATTCATTCAAAAGTTATTTCGATGCCTTGTATGGAGCTATTTGATAAACAATCTGAAGATTATAAAAAAGATCTTATGGAAGAAAATTCTTTGGTTGTTACATTAGAGGCAGGAAGTATTACACATTGGCAAAAATATACTAAAAATAAAGATTTAAATATAGGTATCGATCAGTTTGGAGAAAGTGCGCCCTACAAAGAAGTTTATGATCATTTTGATTTGACTGAAGAAAAAGTTACAAACCTAATCCAAAAAAAATTAAGAAAATAATCAAGATTGATGGATAAAATAAATTTTTTTCCTGATAACTTAGACGTTCAAAATCAAAAAGTAATTCTCAGATTAGATTTAAATGTTCCTTTAAGAGATAAAATTATACAAGATGACACCAGAATAGTTTTGTGCCTGCCTTTAATAAAAAGATTGGTGGAAAAAAAAGCTAAAATAATAATTATAAGTCATTTAGGAAGACCAAAAGGAATTAAGGAACCTGAACTGTCTTTAATACCTATTTATAAATATTTAAAAAAATCTCTTCCAACGAATGTTTATTTTTACATGGGAAATTTAGATGAAAATACTCAAGATAAATTTTCTCACTTAAAAGAAGGTGAAATAATATTAATTGAGAATATTAGATATTTTAAGGAAGAGAGTAATAATGATGAGGATTTTGCTAAAAGATTAGGTTCACTCGGTGATATATATATAAATGATGCTTTTTCATGTTCGCATAGAAAACAAGCCTCGATTCATAATATTACCAAGTTTATTAAAAAATCTTTTGCGGGGCCTTTATTAAAAAAAGAAATTAATGCCATTGACCTTGTAATTCAAAATAAAAAAGAACCAGTCACATGTATTATTGGTGGGTCAAAAATTTCAACAAAAATAAATGTAATTTCAAGCTTAATTGAAAAAGTTAATAATTTAGTAATTGTCGGAGCCATGGCTAATAATTTTTTTACTTACAAAAATTTAAAAATTGGAAAATCATTAGTTGAAGAAAATACCAATGAAATTATCAGAACAATTTATGAAAAAGCTAATAAAAAAAAGTGTAAAATTATAATTCCAGAAGATTGTATGGTTGGTTCAAGTTTTACTAGCGATGGAATAAACAAAGATATTATTGCTATAGAAGATAATGATATTATTTTAGATATCGGAACTAAAACTATAGAAGTTTTAAAAAAAATAATCGACCAGTCAAAAACTGTTTTATGGAATGGACCGGCGGGATATTTTGAGAATGAAAATTTTTTGATTGGGACAATGTCAATAGCTGAAGCTATTTCCCAAAATACAGTTGAAAATTCGTTAATTTCAATTTTAGGAGGTGGAGATACCTTGGCTGCGATTAAACAAAGTAAAAATAAACTTTTCTTTACCCACTTATCAACAGCTGGTGGAGCATTTTTAGAGTACCTTGAGGGAAAAGACTTGCCTGGTCTTAGTGTTTTAAAATAAATAAATGTTATGACACTTAATGAAATAGCAAAAAAAATGTGTGCTAGAGGCAAAGGTATCTTGGCCGCTGATGAAAGTACTGGAACAATTGCAAAAAGATTTAAAAGCATAAACGTTGAAAATTTAGAAAAAAATAGATTAATTTTTAGACAAACTTTGTTTAACGCGGGTTCAATGAAAGATTGTATTGGAGGTGTGATCCTGTTTGACGAAACAATTAAACAGAAGACTACCTTAGGTCCAACGATCCCAGAATTAATTTCAAAACATGGAGCTATACCAGGTATTAAAGTTGATAAAGGTGCAAAACCTTTAGCGGGATCAATTGAAGAGACTGTAACAGAGGGTTTAGATGATCTTAGAGAAAGATTAAAAGAATATTACGATCTTGGTGCTAGATTTACAAAATGGAGAGCTGTTTACAGTATTGGAGAAAAATATCCTTCATCTCAATCAATAAAATCTAATGCACATGCATTAGCAAGATACGCTGCTTTAGTTCAAGAAGCTAAAATGGTTCCTATAATTGAACCAGAAGTTTTGATGGATGGATCACATAATATTGAAAAATGCTATCAGGTTACAACTGATGTTCTCAATGAATGTTACAACGAACTTGAAATTCATAAAGTGGATTTAAAAGGAACTGTTTTAAAGCCAAATATGGTTATACCTGGATCACATTGTAAAAATAAATCAAACTCACAAGAAATAGCAAAAAAAACACTAGATTGTCTCAAGAAAAATGTTCCGAGCAATGTACCTGGTATTGCATTTTTATCTGGAGGTCAGTCAGAAATAGAGTCTAGTAAAAATCTTAACGAAATTAATAAAATTAATGATACAAACTTTTTGATTACTTTCTCTTATGGAAGAGGATTGCAAGCAAGTGCATTAAAAGAATTTGGCAAAAATCAAGAAAATACAGAAAATATCCAAAAAGCTTTCAATCATAGAGCTCGGATGAACGGACTTTCCTCAAAAGGAGAATGGTCTGAAAATCTTGAAAAAGACTCAGCGGCCTAGATCCATTGAAGAAATTAGTCTATTTAATCTCTCCCGTAAAAATAAATAAAAAATTTTACAACAGTTTAAATGTTGTTTTATCCCAAGGTAACGTAAAATTTTTTCAGTTAAGATTAAAAAAAATTAAAGCTAATAGATTTTTAAAAATTGCTAAAAAAATCAAAAAAATTACATCGAAGCATAAGGTAAAATTTATAGTTAATGATAATTTCAATTTAGCAATAAAGGTTAAAGCTGATGGATGTCACATGGGTCAATTTGACGGTTCAATAAAGATAGCAAAAAAAAAACTTAAAAATAAGATTTTAGGAGTCACATGTCATAACTCAAAAATTTTAGCTAACAATGCAATAAAAAATAAAGTGAGTTATTTAGCTTTTGGATCATTTTTTAAATCTAAGCTCAAACCAAATGCAAGAAAGGCTAATCTTGATATTCTAAAATGGGCAAAAAAGAATATTAAAAAGCCAATTGTAGCAATTGGTGGGATTAATAATTTTAATTATAAAAAATTAATAAAATCTGGAGCAAAATATATTGCAATATCAAGTTTTATTTGGGATAACCCAAAATTAAAACCTGAATTAGCTATAAGAAAATTTAAATGAAAATTACTGCAATAGAAATAAAACCTGGGATGATAATCGAACATAAAAATGATTATTGGAATGTTTTAAAAACTCAACACGTTAAACCTGGTAAAGGTGGCGCATTTAATCAAGTTGAATTAAAAAGTTTAATCAAGGGAACAAAGTTGAATGAAAGATTCAGATCAAGTGAGACTGTGGAGAAAGCCGAGGTTGATGAAAAAAAATTCAATTTTTTATATTTAGATGGTGATAATTGTCACTTCATGGATAATACTACATTTGAACAAGTTGAAATTTCAAAAAAAATTACTGGTGAACAGTATAAACTTTTGAAAGAAAACTTAGAAGTCACAATTTCTTTTATGGAAGAAAAACCAATTTCAATAGAACTACCAAATAACATTGAATGCATCATTGAAACAACTGATGCAGCTATAAAAAATCAAACTGCTTCATCCTCATATAAACCAGCGATACTTGATAATGGAATTAAAATTAATGTTCCTCCATTTGTTGAAAGTGGTGAAAAAATAATAATTGATACCCGTACTTTAGAGTATGTGAAAAGAGCAAATTAATGAGGTTAAGCTCTCCACAAATTAATTTAATAACAAGAGCTTGCATGAAAGCTTCAAGACCTTTGATAAGAGATTTTGGTGAGCTTGAAAATTTACAAGTTTCCTCAAAAGGACCAGGGGATTTTGTTTCATCAGCTGATAAAAGAACTGAAAAAACTATAATTGAAGAGTTACAAAAAGCACATCCAGAGTATGGAATTATTACAGAAGAAACTGGAATTATTAATAAATCGAATATTAAAAATAGATGGATAATTGATCCTATAGATGGAACTATGAATTTTTTAAATGGTATACCTCAATTTGCAATTTCTATTGCCTATGAAGAAGATAATGAAATCATATGTGGTGTAATATTTAATCCAATAACAAATGAAATGTTTTGTGCAGAAAAAGGTAATGGGGCATATCTTAATAACTCAAGAATAAGAGTTTCAAATAAAAAAAAATTAAAAGATGCTCTGCTAGTAACAGGTGGACCAAAAGGAGCTAGTAAAATAAAAAATAAAATTTATTCTGAATATATTAATGTATCTAATAATGTTTCTAACGTAAGAAAATTTGGTAGTGCAGCTTTAGATATGGCATATGTTGCTTGTGGTAGATTTGATGGGTACTGGCAAAGAGAATTAAACTACTGGGATATTGCTGCTGGAGTGATAATCCTGAGAGAGGCTGGTGGTTTTATTGATTTTTTTGAAGATGATCTAAGCTACCCATTAAAAAAGAATGTTTTAGCCTCTAATTCCAATATTCACCAAGAATTAAAAGAACTTATAAATAAAAAAGATATTGAGTAAAAACCAATATTCATATAAAACTCCGCTCATGAAAAAAGACATACATCCAAACTATCATAAAATAAAAGTTGTAATGACTGATGGAACTGAATTTGAAACTCGATCTACGTGGGGTAAAGAAAATGATGTTTTAAAATTAGATATAGATCCAAAATCTCATTTTGCATGGACTGGTGGAACACAAAAGATCATGGATAAAGGTAGAGTAAGTAAATACAATAAAAAGTTTAGCAACCTAAGATCAAAAAAATAAATTATGATCGATACTCCATTCATGCCAAAAGCAACTGCTGTTTGGCTTGTTGAAAACACCACCTTAACTTTCAAACAAATTGCAGAGTTTTGTAACTTGCATGAATTAGAAATTAAAGGGATTGCAGATGGAGATGTTGCGAAAGGTATTAAAGCCTATAATCCAATTTTAGCCGGTCAGCTTTCAAGAGAAGAGATAGAATTGTGTTCGAAAGATCCTAATAAAAAATTGGGTTTATTGAAAAAACTTGAAGAAGTAGAAGTTAAAGAGAGAAAAAGACCGAAATATACCCCCTTGTCTAAAAGACAAGACAGGCCAGATGCAATTTTATGGTTATGCAAAAATGCTACTGAATTGACAGATGGACAAATTTCAAAACTTGTTGGAAGTACGAAGGGAACTGTTTCTTTAATAAGAAAAAGAAGCTATTGGAATTTTTCCAGTCTTAAACCAAGAGATCCTGTGATTTTAGCTTTATGCACCCAAGAAGCTTTCCAAAAAAGTTTAGAAAAAGCAAAAAGAAGAGTTGAAAGAGAGAAAAAAGCTAAAATTAGAGAGGAAAAAAAAGCTCAAGCTGCTTCACTCTAGACAAACAAAGATTCAAATGATACCAAACGTAAAATTTAACTGGAGGTTTTTATTAAAATAGACGTTAAAGATAACAATATTGAACAAGCAATCAGAGTTTTAAAGAGAAAACTTCAAAAAGAAGGTTTTTTCAAAGTTATGAAAATGAAAAGTACCTATGAAAAACCATCTGAAAGAAAAAAGAGGGTTCAAACAGAAAATATCAAAAGAATAAAAAAACTCCAAAAACTAAAAAATAGATATTAATATTATTCAAATGAGAGGACAAATAATGCCATCTGGTAAATTAAAATGGTTTAACGCAAAAAAAGGTTATGGTTTCATAACTGATGATGAAACACAAAAAGACATTTTTCTTCACGTTTCAGCGTTAGAAGAGTCAAAACTAAGAGTTTTAAAAGAAGAACAAACTATTGTTTACGATATAAAAGAAGAGAAAAATAAACTTCAAGCGATTAACATAAAGAAGAAATAATTTACCGCGGGGTGGAGCAGTCTGGTAGCTCGTCAGGCTCATAACCTGAAGGTCGTAGGTTCAAATCCTACCCCCGCAACCAAAAAAATGACAAACGATATCAGAAACATAACTATTATTGCACACGTAGATCACGGAAAAACTACTCTAATTGATACTTTGATGAAACAAAGTGGTTCATTTAGAGATAACGAAGTAGTTGAAGAACGAGTAATGGACTCCGGAGAATTAGAGAAAGAGAGAGGGATAACAATTTTAGCTAAACCAACTTCGATAGATTGGAAAAATTCAAGAGTAAATATTATAGATACTCCTGGTCACAGAGATTTTGCTGCAGAAGTAGAGCGAGTATTACATATGGCTGATGGTGCATTATTATTAATAGACTCTGCTGAAGGAGTTATGCCTCAGACAAAATTTGTATTAGCAAAAGCTTTAAAACAAGGTTTGAGACCTATAGTTGTTATTAACAAATTAGATAAAGCAGATCAGAGAGCCAATGAAGTCTTAGATGAAACTTTTGATTTGTTTGTAAGTTTAGATGCAAATGAAGAGCAATTAGACTTTCCAGTTCTTTACGCAAGCGGTAGATCAGGATGGGCTTCAAAAGAAATTGATGGTCCAAGAGAAAATTTACATCCATTATTAGATTTAATTATTGATCACGTAAAACCGGCAAAATTAGATAAAGATAAACCTTTTGCAATGTTGTCTACATTATTATACGCCGATAGCTTTCTAGGAAGAAGTTTAGTTGGAAGGATAAACCAAGGAACAGCTAAAGCTAATCAACAAATTAAAGCTATCAATCTAAAAGGTAAAAAAGTTGACGAAGGAAGATTAACTAAAATTTTTAGATATGAAGGAACTAAAAAAGTTCCTATAGAAATAGGTGAAGCTGGTGATATTGTTATAATTGCTGGTTTAGAAAAAGCCAATGTAGCTGACACTATCTGTGATTTAGAAATTAATGATCCAATAAGCGCTACACCTATAGATCCACCAACAATGTCAATAACGGTTACAGTAAATAGTTCTCCGTTAGCTGGGACTGAAGGTAAAAAATTAACTAGTACTCAAATTCGTGAAAGGCTAATCCTTGAAGCTGAAAACAACGTTGGAATAACATTTGGAGAAAATGAAAACAAAGATGCATTTGTTATAAGTGGAAGAGGTGAATTGATGTTGGAAATTTTATTAACACAAATGAGACGTGAAGGATTTGAGATGACTGTGAGTCCTCCAAAAGTTTTATTTCAAAAAGATGACAATGGTAAAAAATTAGAACCAATTGAAGAAATTACTATGGATTTAGATGAAGAGCATTCTTCAAAAGTTATTGACTCGATGAATAGAAGAAAAGGGAAATTAATAGATCTTAAAGATACAGGTAAAGATAAAAAACGTTTAATTTTTCATGCTCCAACAAGAGGTTTGATGGGTTATACCAGTAGATTTTTGACTTTAACCAAAGGAACAGGTGTAATTAATAGAATATTTCATTCTTATGGTGAATACACTGGTGATATGGAAGGACGAAGAAATGGTGCTTTGATATCTATGGAAAAAGGTAAAGCAGTTGCTTTTGCGATTTTTAATTTACAGGCCAGAGGTGAAATGTTTGTCACCCACAACGACCCTGTTTACGAAGGAATGATTGTAGGCCTTTCATCTAAAAGTGGCGATCTTGAAATCAATGTAATGAAAGGGAAAAAACTTACTAATATGCGAACTCAAGGAACAGATGAAAATGTTGTTTTAACGCCTGTTAGAAAAATGGCAATCGCTGAACAACTAAGTATGTTAAACACTGATGAAGCACTTGAGATTACTCCAAAATCCTGCAGATTAAGAAAAGCAATTTTAAATCCCCACGATCGAAAAAGACAGTCTAAAGCCTCTTAAAGCTTAAATTTAGATTTTTTACTATCCTCTAAAAATCCCTTTACAGTATCAATTGTCATAGACTGAAAGCTTTTACCGAACGAATTTATTTGATTTATTACCTTCGGAGGCATTGTAATAATATTACATTTTAATTGTTTGGCTTGTATATAATTATAAGCCTCTCTTGTGCTTGCCCATAGTATTTCTATATTTTGATTTTTTTTAGTTAAAGATATGCTTTTTTTAAATATAGGAAGTGGATCTTTGCCTTTATCAGCCATTCTTCCAGCAAATATAGATATAATTGATTTTGTTTTTTTGTTTAAACATTTATAAATTTTCTTTGTCTGTTCGTAGGTATAAACTGCAGTTATATTAAGTTTTATACCTTTATTACTTAATTCTTTTATAACTGAACCCATAAATAAGCCCTTTGAGTTAACTACTGGTATTTTAACATATACATTTTTACCCCATGTATTTATTTTATAAGCTTGTTTAAGTATTTCTCTGGCATCATCTGCAAAAACCTCAAATGAAATAGGTTTCTTTTTGCAAACTTTCAATATTTTAATGGAATAGTCTTTATAGTTTTTAGCTCCCGCTTGTCTCATTAAGCTTGGATTAGTTGTAAAACCATCAACAAAAGATTTTTTATTAAAAATTTTAATTGTTTTAAAGTCAGCGATGTCGCAAAATATTTTAGTTTTCATTAGTCTAAATTTTTAACTATATCTTCAGTCATTTTTTTAGCATCAGCAAATAACATTAATGTATTATCTTTGTAAAATAATTCATTATCTATACCTGCGTATCCTGGTGACAAACTTCTCTTAACAAATAAAACTGATTTACATTTTTCTACATCAAGAACCGGCATGCCAAAAATTGGACTTTTTGGATCCGTTTTGGCAACAGGATTGGTAACATCATTTGCCCCTATAACAAAAGCTACATCAGAATTAGCAAAATCATTATTTATATCCTCAAGTTCAAAAACTTCATCGTAAGGTACGTTAGCTTCAGCTAACAAAACATTCATGTGACCTGGCATTCTTCCAGCAACTGGGTGTATTGCATAAGTAACTTTGATGTCATTTTTCTTTAACTTATCTACCATTTCTCTTAAGGCATGTTGTGCTTGAGCAACAGCCATACCATATCCTGGAACTATAATTACTGAAGAAGCATTTTTCATTAAGAAAGCAGCATCTTCTGCGTTACCACTTTTAACTGGCTTCTGATCTTTCTTTTTTTTTAAATCATCTGAAGAATTATCTGCTCCAAAACCTCCAAGTATAACGCTCACAAAAGATCTGTTCATTGCTTTGCACATTATATATGAAAGAATGGCGCCTGAAGAACCAACTAAAGCACCTGTTATAATTAAAGCTGTATTTTCTAGAGTAAAACCAATTCCTGCAGCTGCCCATCCAGAATAAGAGTTAAGCATTGAAATTACGACCGGCATATCTGCGCCACCAATTGGTACTATTAGTAAAACACCAACTAAAAAAGATATCGCTATTAAAGTCCAAAAAATATTATCGGATTGAGTTTTGCATAAGTAAAATATTAAGACAAAAATTGTTATTCCAAGAATTAAATTTAAAAAATGTTGACCGCTGAAAGTGATTGGGGAGCCAGACATTATTCCCCTTAACTTTAAAAATGCTATTATTGAGCCAGAAAAAGTTATAGCTCCTACAGCTGCACCAATAGACATTTCTATTAAACTTGCTAACTTGATATTGCCTATATTTCCAAGATTAAAAGCCTCTGGATTTAAATATGCTGCAATAGCTACAAAAACTGCGGCTAATCCTACAAGACTATGAAATCCTGCTACTAATTCTGGCATAGCTGTCATAGGTATTTTGAAAGCTATAAATGAACCTATAGCTCCACCTATTATTAAAAAAATAATTACATATATTAATGAAGTAGAAAAATTTCCAACAGATAAAAAAGTTACTACTATTGCAATTATCATGCCTACAATTCCAAAATAATTACCTTGTCTTGATGTATCCGGAGAAGATAAGCCTCTTAATGCAAGAATAAATAGAATTCCTGAGATCAAATAAAAAACTGCTGAAAGATTAGCTGATATCATTACTTCTTACCTTTTTTTTTTTATACATTTGAAGCATTCTTTGAGTTACTAAAAAACCTCCAAAAATATTTACTGCTGCTAAAATAATAGCAATAAAACCAAATGTGCTTGATATGCTAAAAACATTTTCTGAAGAGCCTGCCAATGATGCAATTATTGCTCCAACGATAATTACAGATGAAATAGCATTTGTAACTGACATTAAAGGTGTGTGTAAAGAGGGTGTTACACTCCAAACAACATAGTAGCCTATAAAAATTGATAATATAAATATACTTAATCTGAATATAAATGGATCTATTTCCATTATTTTATCTCCTTAATTAGAGTTTTTTCTATAATTTCATCTTCCAAATTAATATTAAAATCTTTTTTTTCTTTGCTAAATAAATTTCTTATAAAGCTAAAGAGATTTTTTGCATAAAGACTCGAAGCTGTTTTAGGAAGTCTATTCATTAAATTACTAACACCAATTATTTTGATGCCATTAACAATATTAATTTTACCAATTTCAGAAAAGGCTGAATTCCCGCCCTGCTCTACAGCTAGGTCATAAACTATTGAGCCAGGTCTCATCAATTTAACTAATTCTTCACTTAAAATTCTTGGAGCAGGTTTACCAGGTATTAACGCGGTACAGATTACAATATCATTTTTTTTAAGAGCATCTTTCATCATCTCAGCTTGTTTTTTTTTGAAGTTTTCACTAACTTCTTTAGCGTAACCACCATCGGTTTCTAAATTTTCAGATTGTTCTACTGTCAAGAACTTTCCTCCTAAACTTTCAACTTGTTCTTTTGATGCAGCTCTCACATCAGTGGCAGAAACTATAGCGCCTAATCTTTTGGCAGTCGCTATTGCTTGTAAACCCGCAACACCTGCTCCAATAACTAAAACTTTTGCAGCTGGCACTGTTCCAGCAGCAGTCATCATCATTGGAATAGCTTTTTCAAACTCGTAAACTGCGTCAACAACCGATCTATAGCCTGCTAAATTTGATTGGGAAGACAAAACATCCATAGATTGAGCTCGTGATATACGGGGTAATAATTCAAGAGAAAATATATCAATATTTTTTTTTAAAATATTTTTTATCTTATTTTGATTTTTTGAAGGATTTATCATTCCTATTAAAATAGTTTTATCCTTTAAGTTTGAAATTTCATCATCTGATGGACAGTTTACTTTTGCTAATAAATTACAATTATTAAAAACTTCTTTTGAAGATTTTTTAATTTCTACACCAACTATTTCATATTCTTTATCTGGTATTCCAATATGAGTAGCATAATTATTTTCTATGATAACTTTAAGACCTAAATTAATAATATTTTTTGCTGTTTCGGGCGTTATTGAAACTCTTTTTTCAAAAGACAAATCTTCTTTAATTGAACCAACTATCATTTAATTAATCTTTCTTATTAAAGTAATGTAATTGCTAAAATAACTAGCAATGATATTACAGCGATCGTTCCCCATAAAACAAATTTAGTAAAACTGTTATAAGTCTTTTTGAAATCTTGCTCACTCATGATTAACCTTGACGAGCTTTGAATTTGGGATTTTTTTTATTAATGACGTAAAGTTTACCTCTACGCTTTACAAGTTTAGAGTTAAGATCTCTTTTTTTTAATGATTTTAAAGAACTAGCTATTTTCATAATTTTAAAGCCTGGCAACGTCCTACTCTTCCATATCTTAAGACAAAGTACCATCGGCGCTGAAGGACTTAACTTCCGAGTTCGGAATGGGATCGGGTGTGGCCCCTTCGCAATAATTACCAGGCAATGTTTTATAGTCTTTAAAATAAATTTTGTAAATAAAAAATGTTTAAATCAGCATATTATATTGAAAAAAAACATACATGATTTATGTATTATTTATGCCTTTTCAATACAATTTAACTAAATTAATTGTTTCTTTAAATTGGCTTTTCGCTCTATTTCCTATATCTTTCATTTTAGGCAACCTGATTATCAATTTACACCTTATTTTATTTGTCATTATTGGTTGCATTTATCTAAATAAAAAAAAGATAAAGTTAAGTGAAAAATATCCAATATTAATTTTTTTTATTTTTTGTGTTATTTTGATAATTTCTTCTTTTTATAATCAAGCTAATATAGAAAAGTCGTTTATATTTTTAAGGATTTTTATTTTTTACTATATAGGCTTATTGATTTTAAAAGAAAAAGAATTTAATTTCGAAATAGTTTTCAATATCTTTTCTATTACAGTCATTATAATCAGTTTTGATTTAATTTTTCAATACTTTGCAGGTTATAATATAATTGGTTTAGAAGCAAAAACAATTGGAGCATCAAGTTTTTTTTATGACGAGGGTGTAGCTGGTTCTTTTTTGCTAAGCTTTGGTTTTTTTTCAATATATAAAATATTCATGAAATTTGAAAAAACGATTGCTAAAAATGAAATTATTAAGTCTCTTCTTGTTTCTATAATAAGTATAGGAATTTTTGTAAGCTCTCAAAGAATTCCGATGATAATTTGGATATTATTTTTAATATTTTATGGAATGGTATTTTATAAATCCAAATTAAAAACTATATTATATTCATTTATTATTTTAAGTGTTTTTATAATTAGTTTTTCTTCGGCACAAGAACGAATGAGATATGTGTCCTTTTATGATAATGCAAAAACTATACTTGATAAATCTATTACAGTTTATAAGACAAATAAAAATGAGAAAAAATTGAATCAAATAAAAGTAAATTTAACAAAACAAAATCTTTTAACAAATAAAAGTATTGATTTTGTAAAAGGTAGCGGTCACCCCAATCTTTTCGGTAACGGTATGTTTATATGGGAAAAAAATAAATTCTTAGGCATAGGCTATAAAAATTTTTATAATAAATGTGCTGAATATAAATTACTGAGATGCTCATCCCATCCACATAACTATTATTTAGATGTACTTGTCACAGTTGGATTACTTGGTTTTTCGGTATTATTAATCTATTTAATCTTTATAACACTTAGATCGTTTCAGTATTTGAAGATATATTATGATAATAAAGAAAATAAAAATTATAATTTATTATTTATTTTTTTTATTAATTTTTTGATAATTTTCTTTCCATTTAAATCTTCAGGAAGTTTTTTTACAACTGCTAATATAACTTATTCAATGATAATTTTAATTTTGTTAAATTCACGCATTGATAAAAAGTTTTTTAAAAATTAAATCTAAATTGGTGGGCATGATAAGAATTGAACTTATGACCTCTACGATGTCAACGTAGCGTTCTACCACTGAACTACATGCCCCAAGAGATACCTAAAAAAGAACTCAATAACCTTTTAATTTCTATTTTTAAAAGAGAATATCTTATAGGTCTTAATGAAAAACCTTTTTTTTCAATTTTTTTTTTATTTTTAAAAATCCATCTTTTTAATTCTGAAGAATATAAATCATACCTTTTAATTGAAAGATTTGATCCATGAATTCTATATGTAGCCAAAGGTTTTTGTATTACATGAATTTTATTGTTCCAACTTAGCTTAATCATCAAGTCAAAATCTCCAATAATATCATACGTCTCATCAAACTTGAATTTATCAAATAATTCTTTTTTAATAAGAACTGTTGCGATACCGATTGTATAATTGTTTATTAATTCTTTAGTTATTTTTCCTGACGGTAATGCATAATTAAATCTTTGATATTTAAGTTTTTTTTTTTGTTTAAGAATATTATAATTTGTGTAAATAATTTTTATTAATTTATTTTGATCAATTACATCCATTTGTCTTTGAAGTTTGTCTCTATTCCAAATATCATCTGTATCTAAAAAAGTTAAATATTTTCCTTTGGCTTTTTTTATCGCAGAATTTCTCGCTTTATAAAGTTTTAATTTTTTTTTTGAAGAAAAAATTCTTATTCTTTTATCTTTAAACGATTTAATGATATTGATGCTATTATCTGTTGATTTATTATCATAAAAAATTATTTCAAAATTTTTATAACTTTGATTAATAAGACTATTTATTGAAGTTTTTAAAAATTTTTCTCCATTATAACAATTCATTATAATGCTAACTTTTGGTTGGTTTTTCATTAATTATATTTTTATCAATTTAAAGCAGTTCTCATTAATTTTATGATAATTATAATAATTTTTTTTATTCTATAAATAGATTAATAAAAATATTTTTGATGAATTTGAGAAAATTTAAATCTTCTCCTGGTCCATAAGTATTAAACACTCTAAAAATAATTAAATAAAGCTCTAAAATTTATGATAATTTTTGTCAAAATACTTCACTTTACTCAAAATAAAATTTATCTCACTTTGTTTTAATTCAGTAAAAAGAGGTAGGCTTACAAGTTCTTTCCAGGTTTCTTTTGCATTCGGAAATAACCCTTTAAATTTTTTGTAAATAGGATGGTATGGTAATGGCATTAAATGTACTGTTGCTGAAATCCCATTAGCTTTTAAAAATTTTATGAATTTATCTCTTTTTTTTGTCTTTAAAATAAAAAGCCAGTAACAAGATTTTTCAAGATTAAATTTAAGAGGGTATGAAAAGTTTTTAAGATTTTTTGTTCCATTTAAATATTTTTGAATTATCTTAATTCTATGTGAATTTAAGTTTGCTAATTTTTTTAGTTGAGTTGTTGCAACAGCTGCGATTAAATTGCTCATATTATACTTAAATCCTAGATTTACTATTTCATAAAACCAATGTTTGTCATTATTTCTTTTTAAATGACGCTCCCAAGGATCCTTGCTCCATCCATGAAAAGAAAACGACTTTAATAATTCGTAATATTTTTTATTGTTTGTGGTTATACAGCCACCATCTCCTGTAGAAATAATTTTCTTATCTTCGAAACTATAACAACCGAAGTCTCCCCACATGCCAAGTTTTTTATTTTTGTAAGTACCACCACATGTGTGCGCACAATCCTCAATTACTATTAATTTATTCTTTTTAGCCCAAGGAACAATTTTATCCATTTTACAAGGATGACCAGCAAAATGTACTGCCATCACTGCCACACAGTCTTTTGTATATTTACGTTTTAAGTCCTCAAAACTTATATTTAAATCATCTTTGTTTATATCAACAAAAACTGGTTCTAAATTATTATATAATACGGCTGCAGCTGTTGAGCTAAAAGTCATGCAAGGGACAAGCACCTTTTTCTTTTTTTTAAATTTATGTATTGCTAAAGCAATGTGTAGTGCCGCGGTACAAGAGTTTAAACCAACAGTATAATTTGATCCAATAAACTTACTAAATTTTTTTTCAAATTCTTTTACCTTTGAACCATAACCTAGCCAAGGTTTTTTAAATACTCCTTTTATTGCATTAATTTCTTCATGATTAAATGAAGGTTTAAATAATCTGATATGCTTAGATGATCTCATATTTTTAATAAATTAATTTTTGTTTTTTTTATTTTTTTATATGTTTTGTCATTTGATTTTATATTAGCTAATTGTATGTCTTTCATATTATCAACTGAGTGAAACAAGCCATTTATTCTCTCTATTTTTGTTTTATATTTTTTAATTAAAACTGGATAAAAAACTTTTTCAAAACTATCACTATTTTTGTAAATTTTTGAGTGTTTTAAAAGCCTCACCCTCTTTAAAATTATCAGACCAGCATAATTAAAAGCTTTCATAGATTTGCTATTTCTAACGTTAACTGACTCAAAAGTGATATTTCTTTGAAAATCGATTAGTTTACCTTTTTTTATACATACGGTCCCAAACTGATACTTGCTTTCTGCGCTTAAAAAAGTTGCATCAGTATTATTTTTTTCATGATTATCAAATATACTTTCAATATTAAAATTAAAAATTGCATCACCGTTTAAAATCAAAATATTCTTAGATTTTATTTTTTTTAACACCTTATAAATTCTTTCACCTATATTTGTATTAATACCAGTATCCATCAAGTCTATTTGGGTATTAAAAAAATTATTTTTTTTTACGTATGCTCTAATTTTTTTACTTTTGTAACCAAGAGGAAGTATGAAATGATTGAATCCATTTTTTTTCAAAAAATTAAGTATATACCAAAGTATTTCTTTTTTTTGAATTTTTACCAATGTTTTTGGAATTCTTTTTGAAATGGATCCCAACCTTGTGCCTTTTCCCCCACATAATATAATTGCTGTTTTTACTCTCATTTTATTTTTTCCAATTTTTTTTTTTTGCTCTAGTAAGATTTATTTCACAATCATAAATCTTATTGAAAATTTTAAGCTGAATTTTTAAAAAATCAAAG
>JAOHKR010000006.1 GCA_028101445.1 Candidatus Pelagibacter sp.
CTTTATAGTTAACCACTTCTTGTAATATTCCACATATTTTCTTACTGTTATGCATCAAGTCATTCGGCCATTTGATTTTTATTTTTTTAGTAAATTGTTTTGACAGAGCATTTTTCAATAAAAGTGCATTTAAAATTGCAAAATGCTTAAAATTAATATTTTTTTGGTTCATTTCAAAAAAAATTGAAATAAATAGATTTCCCTTTTGTGAAATCCATTTTTTACCCATTGTTCCTCTCCCTTTAGTTTGAATTTCAGAAACAATCATTGTGGGTCTTGAGCTTTTTTTTTGTACTAATTTTAAAGCTATATCATTGGTGCTTTTAACACTTTTAAATCGTAATAATTTAATTCTCATTAGTTTATAAATAATGAAACAACTAATTTATTCAAAATTGAAGGATATAGAAAGAAAGATATTAAAATACTACAGCTTATTAAAATTGAAGCTTGTGCTTTTTTATTTTTAACAGCATCAAATGTGATTACACTGTCATCAAAATATATTATTTTTATAATCTTCAAATAATAAAAAGCCGATATAACTGTCGTTAACAAACCTATTATTGCCAGTGTAAACATTTGTTGTTCTAAGACAGCTGAAAAAACATAAAATTTGGCAAAAAATCCTCCAAGTGGAGGTATTCCTGCAAGTGAGAATAATATTATTAAAAATGAAATGGCTAATAAAGGATGTTTCTTTGAAACTCCTGATAAATCAGAAATATTTTCTTTATATTCACCATCCTTTTTTAATAAGTATAAACATGAAAAAATTCCAATATTCATAATTACATAAATAGAAATGTAAACAATTGCACTTTGGTATCCGGAGATATTTCCAGTAGCTACACCTGCTAATGCATATCCTATATGCCCAATTGAACTGTATGCCAAAAGCCTTTTTATATTTTTTTGACTTATTGCAGCTACAGCTCCTAGTATCATTGAGGCTATAGATATAAAAATTATTATAGTCTGCCACTCCGATAAAATATTTGAAAAAGGAATAAACATAAATTTAATTAATACTGCTAGACCTGCTACTTTTGGAACTACTGCAAAATAACTTGTTATTGATGTT
Source organism: Candidatus Pelagibacter sp. (assembly GCA_028101445.1). The sequence continues at coordinate 1,085 of JAOHKR010000006.1, forward strand.
GGGGCACCCTCATACACATCTGGAGTCCACATATGAAATGGAACAGCTGATATCTTAAATGCTAAACCTGCTAAAATAAACACCATAGCAAAAACTGCACCGATATTTTCTTTATTTAATTCATTTGCTATTAAATCAAAATTTGTTGATCCTGAGAAACCATATAACAAAGAACATCCATACAATAATAAACCTGACGACAATGCGCTTAAAATAAAATATTTTATACCAGACTCTGATGACTTTAAATTTTCTCTATCAATTGAAGCTAATATATAAAGTGACAAAGATTGAAGCTCTAGTCCTAAATAAAATACAATAATATCATTTGAACTAACCATAAAAAACATACCTAGAATTGAAAGTAATATTATTATGGGATACTCAAATTTATCTAATTTTTTATCAATAATATAATTTTTAGATGCATTTAAAACAAATAAACTAGAAATAAGTATTAAGATTTTAAAGAAGTTTGAAAATGCATCTCTAGTAAAACTTTCTAAAAAAATTTTTTCTTCAACATTTGGTCTATTAAAGATTATAGCGGCAGTTATTATTATAATTATTGAGGATAAATTAAATATTAAATTAAAACTATTTTTTAAAAAAACTCCTATCATCAATAAAGAAAAAATTGATAACGTCAAAAAAATTTCTGGTAGTAATATATTTAAATTATTAATCATTTTAATTTAACCCGTTAGCCCGAATAGCAATTTCATAATTATTAATTAAATTATTTACAGAAATATTTAGTGTATCCATCAATGGTGATGGGTAAAAACCAAATAAAATTACTAATATAGCTAAAGTAATCAACATTAGAGCTTCTAAATTATTAATATCTTTTAAATTTTTTATTTCATTATTGTTTGTATTTCCAAATATTACTCTTTTAGTTAGCCAAAGCATGTAAGCTGCGCCAAGAACAACCCCAAAAGTTGCCAACATTGAAACAAGATAATTTTTTTGAAAAGCTCCTGCCAAAACTAAAAATTCTCCGAGAAAACCTGATGTACCAGGAAGACCCAAACCAGCTAATGCAAACACTATAAATAAAAAAGAATATTTCGGTAAATGGTTTACCAGTCCACCATAAGTGCTTATCATACGTGAATGTAATCTATCATAAACTACCCCAACGCATAAAAATAAAGCGGCAGATATCAATCCATGGCTTATCATTTGAAAAATACTTCCTTCAATACCTTGTTTTGTAAAAGTGAAAATACCGAGAGTAACATATCCCATGTGAGCAACAGATGAGTAGGCTATAAGTTTTTTCATATCCTCTTGCATCAAAGCAACTAATGAAGTGTAAATGATTGCAATTATACTTAATGTGTAAATAAGTGGCATAAAATATTCTGAGGCTAATGGAAACATTGGTATAGAGAACCTTAAAAATCCGTACCCAGCCATTTTTAGAAGTATAGCAGCTAATATTACTGATCCAGCTGTTGGAGCTTCTACATGGGCGTCTGGTAACCAAGTGTGAACTGGCCACATTGGCATCTTTACAGCAAAGGAACTAAAAAAAGCTAACCATAATAAATTTTGGTAATCACTTGGAATTTGTATTTTATAAATTTCAGTAACATCAGTTGTGCCTGTTATCCAGTAAATAGCTATAATAGCAACTAACATTAAAACAGAGCCCAAAAGAGTAAAAAGAAAAAATTTAAAAGCAGAATATACTCTTCGTGGACCACCCCACACACCAATGATTAAAAACATTGGGATTAATCCTGCTTCAAAAAATATGTAAAAAACAACTAAATCTAGAGAACAAAAAACACCAATCATAAAAGTCTCTAATATTAAAATTGCAATTAAAAATTCTTTAACTCTTACTTTAACGCTATTTATGCAAGAGATTATACAAATAGGAGTTATCAAAGTTGTTAGAACGATGAAAAGAATTGAAATTCCATCAACACCTAGTTTAAATTTAATAAAATTATTTATCCAATTTTTTTCCTCTAAAAATTGAAAATCTGATGATGTTGAGTCTAAAGAATACCAAACAAATAATGACAACAGAAACGTGGCTAGACTACTAAAAAGTGAAATATAAACTGCACTATTATTATTCTTAATATCTTTTGATAAAAAAATAAAAAAAGAACTAATTAAAGGCAGAAATATTAATGTTGATAAAATTGGAAAATTCATTTTAATTTAAAATTAAATAAGTAAGTAAAATTGATAAACCTATCAGCATCGCAAAAGCATAATCGTAAATAAATCCTGTTTGAAAAAGACTGGCTTTATTAGAAATTTTTTTGATTAATTTTGATATACCATCAGGGCCAAATCTATCTATGATGCCTTGATCACATTTTTTCCAAAAGAAAGAACCCATTTTTTTTGCAGGTTTAATAAAAATTTGTTCGTATAGCTCATCTATAAACCATTTATTAAGAAGAAAATTATATAGAGGTAAATTAGTTTTTTTAAAGTCCTCTAAAATTTTGATGTTGATCACAAAATAATAAAAAGAAATAGGTACAGCAATAGTCACTAAGATTGGAGTTAATAACAAAAACCATGAAGGAATAGGATCGTGTTTTATCTCATTTAAAAAAAATATCGATGCTTGCCAAAAATCATTACTGTGGTGGCCTATAAAAATTTCTTTAAAATAATATCCAGAAAATATTGCCCCAACACTTAAAAAGAGTAAAGGAGCTAACATTATAATTGGAGACTCATGAGTTTCATTAATTAAAACTTTTTTATTATTATATGGTCCGTGAAATGTTTTAAAAATTAACCTCCAAGAATATATTGAAGTTAAAAATGCTGTAAAAATTCCAATTGTTGCAGCATAATTACCTAAAGTTGAATTTCTTAAATAAGAAAACTCAATTATTGCATCTTTAGAATAAAAACCAGATAAAAAAGGAAATCCAGTCAACGCCAAAGTTCCAATCAACATAAAAATGTAAGTGTAAGGAAGTTTTTTTCTGACACCGCCCATATTTCTAATGTCTTGTTCATCTTTAAAGGCGTGGATAACTGAACCAGAACCTAAAAATAATAAAGCTTTAAAAAAAGCATGGGTAAAAAGATGAAACATTGCTACATGATACGCTCCAACTCCAGCTGCAAAAAACATATAACCTAATTGACTACAAGTTGAATAAGCCACTATCTTTTTTATATCATTTTGAACTAAGGCAACTGATGCAGCAAAGATTGCTGTAATCATTCCAACTATGGTAACTAGATTTAACGCTGTTTGTGAATATTCAAATAACGGTGAACATCTTACAACTAAAAATACTCCAGCAGTAACCATTGTTGCTGCATGAATTAATGCAGAAACTGGTGTGGGGCCTTCCATTGCGTCTGGCAACCAAGTATGTAATAAAAATTGCGCTGACTTACCCATTGCTCCAATAAATAAAAATAAACAAATTAATGTGATTAAAGATGATTCAAACCCTAAAAATACTATATTTTTTTCTAAAAATTGGGGAGCTAAATCAAAAACTTCTTTAAAATTTATAGTTCCAAAATAAAAAAAAATAAGAAAAATACCAATTGCTAATCCAAAATCACCAACTCTGTTAACAATAAATGCTTTAATTGCTGCGTTATTTGCAGACTCTTTTTTATACCAAAAGCCAATTAGTAAATACGAACAGAGACCCACTCCTTCCCATCCAAAAAATAATTGTAAAAAATTGTCAGACACAACAAGAACAAGCATTGAAAAAGTAAAAAGTGAAAGATATGACATGAATCTTGGTTTATGAGGGTCGTGACTCATATAACCAATTGAATAAATATGAACCAGAGCTGATACAAAAGTTACAACAACAAGCATTATTGAACTCAGTGGATCTATATTAATTGACCAATTAGCAATAAAATTTCCAGAACTTATCCATTCAAATATTTTGTAATTTCCGTAAGTGTTATTTTGGATACCATTCCAAAATAGTAAAATTGATAAAACAGCAGAAATACTTACTAATAGACTAGTTACTATTTCTGAAAAATATTTTATTAGTGATCCTCCAAAATATCCAATAATAGCGCCGATAAGTGGAAGAAAAATTACAGTGTATTCCATTTACCCTTTCATTCCATGTATGTCTTCAACTCTAATAGAGCCTTTATTTCTATAGTAAATAACAATAATTGCTAAACCTATCGCTGCTTCTGCGGCAGCCACGGTTAATATCAACATAGTAAATATTTGACCAACTATATCTCCAGAAAAAATTGAAAAAGAAATTAGATTAATGTTTACAGCGAGTAAAATTAACTCGATTGACATTAAAATAACAATTACATTTTTTCTATTCAAAAAAATACCTATAGTGCCTAGGAAAAATATAATTGCACCCAAAGATAAATAATGACCCAATCCAATCTCAATCATCTATTTTGACTCCTTTATTTGACTCAACTTCTTTTAATTCAATTGAGGATGCCGGATCTCTAGAAATTTGGTTAAAGTAGCTTTGTTTTTTTACACCTTTTCTTTGTCTAAACGTTAAAAGAATGGCTCCTATCATGGATAATAAAAGTATTATACCTGCTAATTGAAAGTATAAAATATAATCGGTGTACATAACCAAGCCTAATTGATGAGTATTAGAAATATTTGATAATTCTAATGTACTGCTAGACATAAGATTATCTTTATACTTCCATCCACCAACAACCACTAATAATTCTAAAAAAATTAAAACACTTACAATTAATCCTGTTGGAATATGTGTAGATTTTTTTCCAATAAACCAAGATTGTTTTTGTTCGGCAACATTAAGCATCATAACAACAAATAAAAATAATACTGCTACTGCCCCTACATAAACTATAAGTATAATCATCCCTAAAAATTCAGCACCAATCATAATAAACAAACATCCAACTGAAATAAAATCTAGGATTAAAAAGAAAACTGAATTTACTGTGTTTCTTGAGGTAATTACCATTAGTGAAGAAAAAATTGCTATTATTGAAAAAAAATAAAAGAAAATTGAGTGAGTTAGCATTTAATTGTAGGGTTTATCTAATTTTATGTTTTTTGCTAAAACAGTTTCCCATCTATCACCATTATCTAATAATTTTTCTTTATTATAATAAAGTTCTTCTCTTGTTTCTGTTGCAAATTCAAAGTTAGGTCCTTGAACAATTGCATCTACTGGACAAGATTCTTGGCAGAGCCCACAATAAATACACTTAAGCATATCAATATCGTATCTGGTAGTTTTCCTACTTCCGTCCGGTCTTTCTGTTGATTCTATAGTAATTGCTTGTGCTGGACAGACAGCCTCACAAAGCTTACAGGCGATACATCTTTCTTCCCCGCTAGGGTATCTTCTTAAAGCATGCTCACCTCTCATACGAGGGCTGATTGGTCCTTTTTCAAAAGGATAATTAATTGTTTTTGATTTTCTAAACATTTCCTTAACAGCCATTATCAAACCTTTTACAAATTCTATAAGAAAAATAGTTTTAAGAATTCTTGCTAAAGTCATTAGAAATTTCCTTTTGGCAATTTATCAAAGTAAAATAAAAAACTTGCTGTTAAAACTAAATAAAGAAGTGAGAATGGTAAGAAAATTTTCCAACCAAGTCTCATTAATTGATCGTATCTATATCGAGGCACAATTGCTTTAATAAGAGCAAATAATAAAAATAAAAATAAAATTTTTAAAATCATCCAAATTGGCGCTGGAATTAAATTTAATGGATAAATATCAATAATTGGTAACCAACCTCCTAAAAATAAAACAGAACCCATTGCACACATAAGTAGTATATTTGCATATTCGCCCAACCAAAACATTGCGTACATCATTCCAGAATATTCTGTTTGATAACCAGCTACTAGTTCTGCTTCTGCTTCAGGTAAATCAAATGGTGGTCTGTTTGTTTCTGCGAGAGCAGAAATAAAAAAAATCACAAACATTGGAAAAAGAGGAATTACATACCAAAAATCTTTTTGGGCTAAGACAATATCTTTTAAATTTAATGAGCCAACACAAAGAAGTACATTAATTATAATTATTCCAATAGATACTTCGTATGAAACCATCTGAGCCGCAGATCTTATTGCTCCCAAAAAAGGATACTTTGAATTTGAGGCCCAGCCACCCATGATTATTCCATATACACCAAGAGAAGAAACAGCAAATAGATATAAAATACCGACATTTATGTCCGCCAGTACAAAATCTTCACTCATAGGAATTACTGCCCAGGCAACTAGGGCTAGTGTCATTGTTACAATGGGAGCTAAGACAAAAACTGTTTTATTAGCACTAGCAGGAATTATTATTTCTTTAAAAATATATTTTAAAGCATCAGCTACTGTTTGAAGTAAGCCGAAGGGACCTACTACGTTTGGACCTTTTCTTTTTTGAACTAAACCCCATACCCTTCTATCTAGCCAAACTATCATTGCCACAGAAACTAATATTGGGACAAGTAAAAATAAAATCTTATAAACTTCTTGACCTAAAATTAAAGCATATTCAAACATTAATTATTTGTCCCATCTTTTTTTATTTTTTGGCGAATTTGCCGACACTCACTCATTGTTTTAGAAGCTCGTGAAATAAAATTTGTATAATAATAATCAAGTTCTCTTATTGAAACATCTTCACTAATAAAATTTGATTGAATATTTTTATTTAGAATTTCTGATAATGAAGGTAAATGGTTTATTTCAGTAAAATTTGGAATTGTATTCAAAACTTCTTTTCTTAATTGATCAAAGTTAGATAAATTTTCCGTAATACCTATTTTTTTTATAATACGATTAAATATTTTCCAATCTTCAAGGGACTCACCTATAAGATAAGATGCTTTTTTACATTCCTGAACTCTTCCCTCTAAATTTTCGTATAAACCATTTTGCTCAGTATAAGCTGCACTTGGTAAAATAATATCAGCTATTTCTGCACCTCTATCTCCGTGACTTCCTTGATAAACAATAAATTCTTTATCTTTTTTAAAATCTAAATTATCAGAACCTAATAAATATAAAAATTTAAATTTTTTATTTTCAAGATTTTCAAAAAAACTAAAATTATCACCATTTTGATCTAATAAAATGCTTAAATCTAACAATCCTACTGTTGAAGCATTTTGTATTAGAACATTTAGTGCATTCCAGTCTTTGTTAATGAAGTTATTTTCTATTAAAAAGCTTTTTAATTCCTCAAAAATATATTTTCCACTTTTAAGTTCTAAAGCAGACTCTCCAATAATAATAATTGGTTTTTTAGCTGATAAAAGTTTTTTAGAAAATTCATGTTCTTTGTTTATTATCTTCTTTATATCATCAGTCTTACTTCCAATTATTTGATATTTGTATGTTAAATCACCTGGATTGCCTATTGAAAAAACAGGAAGATTTTTTTGAGCAAATGTTTTTCTAATTCTCGCATTTAAAATTGTTGCTTCGTGTCTTGGATTTGTTCCAATTAGCAGTATTAAATCTGAATCCTCAATACCTTTTATTGATGAGTTGAAAATGTAATTAATTTTTTCAGTAGAATTAATATAAAATTTTTTTTCTCTAAATTCTAAATTATTACTTTTTAAAGTCTTAAATAGTTTTTTAAAAGCTAAAGCATTTTCCATGTTAACCATATCTCCTATATGGCCAGCAAATTCGTCTGGTTTTGTTGATTGTATTTTTTCTACTATGAGATTAATTGCTTCATCCCAACTTGATTTTTGTAATTTATTTTCTTTCTTTATATAAGGAACGTCTAATCTTTGTTTAAGAAGTCCATCACAAGAATATCTTGTTTTGTCAGAAATCCATTCTTCATTAATCTCATTGTTTAGTCTTGGTAGAATTCTTTTTACTTCCCAGTTATATGTATCAACTCTTATGTTTGATCCTACTGCGTCTAATACATCAATGCTTTCAGTTTTTTTTAATTCCCAAGGCCTTGCCTCAAAAGCATAAGGTTTAGATGTCAATGCTCCTACTGGACATAAATCAATTACGTTGGCTGACAATTCTGACTCCATTGACTTTTCCAGGTAAGTAGTAATTTCCATATTTTCACCTCTTCCTATGGCTCCAATCTCTGGTACACCAGCAATTTCAGTAGCAAACCTCACACATCTAGTGCAATGAATGCATCTGGTCATTTGAGTTTTAATTAAAGGACCCATATATTTTTCTTTTACATCTCTTTTGTTCTCTACAAATCTACTTTTATCCACTCCATAATATAAAGATTGATCTTGAAGATCACATTCGCCTCCTTGATCACAAACTGGACAATCTAATGGATGATTTGCTAATAAAAATTCCATAACACCTTTTCTTGCTTTTTCTACTAAAGGTGTATTTGTTTTAATATTCATTCCTTCTGTCGCTGGCATTGCGCATGATGCTATTGGTTTTGGAGATTTTTCCATTTCAACTAAACACATTCTACAATTTCCCGCTATAGAAAGTTTTTCATGATAACAAAATCTTGGAATTTCGACGTCAGCAAGCTCGCATGCTTGTAAAACTGTCATTCCTTTTTCAAATTCAATTTCTTTATCGTTTATTTTTATTTTAGGCATTTTTATTATCCAATAAATGTTGATCAACTAAATAAGGGTTATTTAATTTTTTCTTTATTAAAGGTTCATCTCTACATCGACTTTCAACTTCTTTTCTAAAATGTCTTAATAGACCTTGTACTGGCCAAGCTGAACCTTCACCGAAAGCACAAATAGTATGACCTTCAATTTGTTTTGTAACATCTGATAATAAATCTACATCACTAAAAGTAGCTTTTCTTTTTGTTATTCTATCTAATATTCTCCACATCCAACCTGATCCTTCACGACATGGTGTGCACTGACCACAACTTTCATGTTTGTAAAACCTTGCTATTCTTGCCATGCATTCAACAATATCTTGATCTTTATTTATAACAATTATCCCAGCAGTTCCTAAACCACTTTTATTTTCAATCAAAGAGTCAAAGTCCATTGTTAATGTATCACATATTTTTTTTGGCAATAAAGGCATTGAGGAACCACCAGGTATAATAGCTTGAAGATTGTCCCAGCCTCCTACAACGCCTCCAGCATGTTTTTCAATTAAGTCTTTAAGTGGGATTCCCATTTCTTCCTCAACATTACAAGGGGAATTTACGTTTCCAGATATACAAAAAATTTTAGTGCCTGTGTTTTTTGGTTTGCCGATAGAAGAAAACCATTTTCCGCCTCGTCTAAGAATTGTTGGTACTACCGCAATAGTTTCAACATTATTAACTATAGTTGGGCAACCATATAATCCAACTAAAGCTGGAAAAGGAGGTTTTAATCTTGGCTGACCTTTATTTCCCTCAATACTTTCCAATAAAGCAGTTTCTTCACCACATATATAAGCTCCAGCACCATAGTGAATATGAATATCAAAATCCCATCCTGAACCACATGCATTTTTACCTAATAATTTTTTTTCATAAGCTTGATCGATTGCTTCTTGTAATCTTTTACCTTCGTTAAAGTATTCACCTCTAATATATATATAACAAATATGAGCTTGAACTGTGTAACCAGCTATCAAACATCCCTCTATCAATTTCTGCGGTTCAAATCTTAATATGTCTCTATCTTTACAAGTCCCTGGTTCTGATTCGTCAGCGTTAATAACTAAATAATGAGGTCTAGAACCTATTTCTTTAGGAGCAAATGACCATTTGAGTCCAGTTGAAAATCCAGCACCACCTCTTCCTCGAAGTTCAGAGGTTTTAATTTCATTAATTATCCATTCACGACCTTTCGAAATAAAGTCCTTTGTATCCTTCCAATCATCTCTTTTAATAGAATTATCTATTTCCCAACCCAATTCGTTGTAAAGATTTTTAAATATCTTATCTTCTTTTTTAAGCATGTTTACCTTCTTTAGCTTTTAAAAATTGTTCTGGAGCTGTGTTTTTTCTTCCTCTAAAAGAACCTGGTTGAATAGGTTTATCATTTATCAATGAATCTAAGATTTCTTTAGTATTTTTTTCATCTAAGTCCTCATAATAATCATCATTAATTTGAACCATTGGTGCACTCACACAAGCTCCTAAACATTCAACTTCCATCCATGAGCAATTTCCGTTTTTTGAAATTTCATTTTCATTCGGTGAAATTTTTTCTTTACAAAGCTTTACGATCTTATCCGCTCCTCTTAATAAACAAGGTGTTGTCGTACAAACTTGGACAAAATGCTTTCCAACAGGAGCCAAGTTATACATTGTATAAAAAGTAGCTACTTCATATACTGAAATGTAAGGTATTGATAAATAATTAGCTATATATTTCATTGCTGCTAATGGAATCCAATTTTTATTTTGTCTCTGAGCTAAATATAAAAAAGGCATTACAGCACTTTTTTTATTTTTTTTAGGATATTTTTTTAAAATTTCTTCTGCTTTTTTTAGATTTCCATCAGAAAATTTAAAATCCTTAGGTTGATCATCATGAATTTTTTTTAGACTCATCTATCTACCTCTCCAAAAACTATGTCTAATGACCCTAATACAGCCGGTACATCTGCTAGCATATGCCCACGGATTAAATAATCCATTGCTTGTAGGTGTGAAAAACCAGGTGCTCTTATTTTGCATCTGTAAGGTTTATTGCTTCCGTCAGATATTAAATATACACCAAACTCTCCCTTAGGTGCTTCAACTGAAGTGTAAACATCTCCTTTTGGAACTCTATAACCTTCTGTAAATAATTTAAAATGATGAATTAAAGCTTCCATCGACTCTTTGATATCGTCTTTTTTTGGAGGTGAAATTTTATTATCAATAGACTTAACAGGGCCTTTAGGTAATTTCTCTATACATTGAAGAATAATTTTTATGCTTTCTCTCATTTCTTCTATTCTACAAAGATATCTATCATAACAATCTCCATTTTTTCCAACTGGAATTTTAAAATCTAAATTTTCATAGATTTCATAAGGCTGAGATCTTCTTAAATCCCATGGAACGCCCGAACCTCTTAGCATAACTCCTGAAAAACTATGATCTAAAGCTTCTTGCTTTGATACAATTCCAATTTCAACATTTCTTTGTTTAAAAATACGGTTATCAGTTAGTAAACCTTCAAGATCGTCGATTATTTTTGGGAAAGATCTGCAAAATTTTTCAATATCTTCTACAAGTTTTAAAGGAATATCTTTGTGGACACCGCCTGTTCTAAAATAATTTGCATGTAATCTTGAACCTGAAGCTCTTTCATAAAAAGTCATTAAAGTTTCTCTTTCCTCAAAACCCCATAAAGATGGAGTAAGAGCTCCAACATCTAAAGCCTGGGTTGTTACATTTAAAATGTGACTTAAAATTCTTCCAATTTCACAAAAAATAACACGTATATATTTACCTCTTATAGGAACTTCAATATTCAATAATTTTTCAGCTGCTAAGGCAAATGCATGTTCCTGATTCATTGGTGCAACATAATCTAATCTGTCAAAATATGGTAAGGCTTGAGTGTAAGTTTTTTGCTCTATAAGTTTTTCAGTGCCTCTGTGCAGTAAACCGATATGTGGGTCTGCTTTTTCTACAACTTCTCCATCCAATTCTAATATAAGCCTTAAAACACCGTGAGCTGCGGGGTGTTGAGGTCCAAAATTTAAACTTAATGATTTAGTTTTTTTTACCATCTTTATCAGTTTTTTTTATTTCCTTCATATAGTTTGTGCCTTCCCAAGGACTTTCAAAATCAAAATTTCTATAATTTTGTTCAAGCTTTACTGGCTCATAAATAACTTTTTTATCTTTTTCACTGTATCTAACTTCATTAAATCCCGTTAATGGAAAATCTTTTCTTAGTGGATGGCCTTTAAAACCATAATCAGTCAGGATTCTTCTTAAGTCAGGATGGTTCTTAAATTTAATTCCATACATATCAAACACCTCTCTTTCCATCCAATTAGCAGAAGGGAAAATTTTTGTTATAGAATTTATTGTTTGTGATAATTGAAATTTTATTAAAAGTTTAATTCTTGTATTGTGTTCATGTGATAAAAATAAATAAACTAATTCAAATCTTTTTTCATCCTCTGGATAATCTACACCTGCAATATCTATAAGCTGTCTAAATTTGCATTTTTCATTTAATTTTAAAAATTGAACTACATCTATTAAATCTTTTTCGTAAGTTTCAATCAAAAGTTCGTTATACTTAATTGTTGAATCTTTAATTTTACTAGACAGCTCTGAATTGATTGTTTTCTCAATTGTTTGAAGTTTATTTAAGATCATTTTATCTTTCTAACGACCCTTCTCTTCTAATTTTTTTTTGTAATTGTAAAATTCCATAGAGCAAAGCTTCTGCTGAGGGTGGGCAGCCTGGAATATAAATATCGACTGGAACGATTTTATCACATCCTCTAACAACAGAATAAGAATAGTGATAGTAGCCACCACCATTAGCACAGCTTCCCATAGATACAACATATCTAGGTTCAGGCATTTGATCATAAACTTTTCTAAGAGCTGGAGCCATTTTATTAGTCAAGGTTCCAGCAACTATCATCACATCTGATTGTCTTGGTGAGGCTCTCGGGGCCGCACCAAATCTTTCAAGGTCATATCTTGGCATGGAGGTTTGCATCATCTCCACTGCACAGCAAGCAAGACCAAAAGTCATCCAATGTAAAGATCCTGTTCTAGCCCAATTAATCAAATTATCGGTCGACGTTGTAATAAAACCTTTTTCTGCAAAATCTTTTGCTAAATCTTTAAATTCCTCAGGAATTTCTTTTTGTTTTTTTTCAAGAGTATCTAATTTTATTCCCATTCTAGCGCTCCTTTTTTCCATTCATAAATGAAACCAATTGTTAATACTCCTAGAAAAAACATCATAGACCAAAAACCTAGGGCTCCTATCCCGCCTAATGATATTGCCCAAGGAAATAAAAATGCAATTTCTAAATCAAATATAATAAAAAGTATCGCCACTAAATAAAATCTTACATCAAATTCCATTCTTGAGTCGTCAAAAGGTTCAAATCCACATTCATAGGCAGATAATTTTTCTGGGTCTGGGTTAGAAGGAGATGCTAAAAAATTAGCAACAATAAAACCTATGCTTAAAAACAAAGCTATAAATAAAAAAATTAAAATTGATAGGTACTCGGATAAAAAGTTATAAATCATTTTTTTAATTAACATCTACCTTAATACCTAATGGTTTAAGGATTCTTACATTAATACTCATTGTTTATAGCATCTAAGATTTAAGTGTACAGGACAGAAAGAAGCATTTTGTTGATCAAAAAATGTTTATTTATAATGTTCTAGATGAAAGTGATTATCAAATAGTGGCGGGAGTGAAGGGACTCGAACCCTCGACCTATCGCGTGACAGGCGATCGCTCTAACCAACTGAGCTACACCCCCACTAAATGGTGGGTGGTAAAGGACTCGAACCTATGACCCTCTCGGTGTAAACGAGATGCTCTACCAACTGAGCTAACCACCCTATTAATTAAAAACGAGATATACAATAAAAACATTATAAAGTAAAAAAGTATTTAATTTTTTAGTTTATTTAGATAAATACAAGTAATATTGATTATTTATGATTATAAATTGTAAAGCTTGTGAGAAAAAGTTTGTTGTTCCTGACCAGGCTATTCCTGCTAAAGGTAGGCTTGTTCAGTGCAGTTCATGCGGTAATAAATGGGAGCAGTTCCCACTTACAAATAAGATTAACAAAATTTCTTTAGATCAAAAAATTAAAACAAAAAAGGTTCAAAAAAAAAGAATAATAAAAAAAAGTAATAAAAAGAATAATACAAAAGAAGTAAGTTTATATTCTCCAGAATATCTAGAGAAAAAACATGGTATTTCACTTAAAAGTGAAAAATCAAATCACGATAATTTAAAAGATAAAAATATCTCCTTTGGTTTTTACAACGCTTTAATTCTATTTATTGTTATCACTATAGCTGGAGCAAAGGCATTACATTTTTTTCAAGATATTTTAGTTGAAAAAGCACCATTTACAGAATTTTATTTAAATTATTTTTTTGAAAGCATAAGAAATATTTTTGAAATTTGGAAAAATCTAATTGCTAATTATTAGTCTCTAATTCTTTAATATTTACAAAATTATTAGACAATTCAACATTATTTTTTTTTATATCCTTAAAAAAGTTCCAAGCTAATACTAAAAGTGTATTATTTTTATTTACGATTTTTGATTTATTCTTAATTGGTATTTTGACACCAGGTATAAATTTATTATGTTTTAACTTATTATCTTCAATTATAAAGTCTATTTCTTTAGAAATTCCAAAAAAATTTAATGCTGTGGTGGCTTTTGCTGGTGCCCCATATCCTATAATAGTTTTATTACTTTCTTTTAATTTTTTTATATTTTTAATAACATTTTCTCTAATTTTGTAAACTTTTTTTCCAAATTCTTGATATGTTTTATATTTTTTTATTCCAAATTTTTCTTCATCCCCAAGCATCTTTTTAACGCTAGAATCAATTTTTACCTTTTTACCTTTTTTGACGTAAATTCTTAAAGAACCACCATGTGTATCAATTTTTTCAGCTCTATATATTTTACCCTGAAACTGTTTAAAAAAGTTTAACAAAGAGGTTAATGACCAATAATTATAATGTTCATGATATATATTATCGAAAGTTAAATCATTCAAAGTATTCATTAAATATTGTACTTCGATAATTATTGTTCCTTTTTTTCCCAATAAGCTAAACATACACTTTGCCATTTCTTTTAGTTTATCTGAATGAGCAAATACATTTGAAGCTAAAATTAAATCAGCATTTTTTTTAATTTTTTTTAAGTTTTTTATCTCTAAAAAACCATTAAAAGTTTTAATTTTATTTTTATTAGCAAGTTTTGCCAAATTTTTGGCAGGCTCAATACCTAATATATTTTTAAACCCTAAGTCCAAAAAAGGCTTTAAAGCAACACCATCATTGCTTCCAATATCAATAATATAAGTTTTATTTTTATTTAACTTTAGTTCTTTGGTGTATTTTTTTGCAGAATTAACAAAATGATTTCTGAAAACTTTCGAAGTTGAAGATGTATAAAGGTAATTAGAAAACATTTTTTTTGGATCAACTGATACTGATAATTGACAGTTATGACATTTACTGCAGTAATTCATTTCTAATGGATATAGTTCACATTTTTCGTTTTGTTTTTTAAGTAAGTTATTTGCTAGAGGCTGATATCCTAATGAAACTACTCTTTTAAGATCTGTGTTTCCGCACGATCTACAATCAAATTTATAACACTCCATTAATAAATTTTTTTCTTTTTCATCGACAAACACATGTCGAACTGTATGTGTTATCCCATAATTTTCATGATCTCTTTCACCTCTTACAAGATTTAAAAATGTTGTATCTTTTGTAAAAACCATCGTGTGCGCCACATTAGGTTTTATTATTGAAAGTTGTCCGGCATTTACAACTTGAGTAATTTTAGGAGCCATTGGATTTATTATGTCTTGAAATATTTCAATGATTTGACCCTTAGTAAATAAGCATTTTTGTTCTTGTTGCGGGTGATAGTGGTTAGCTCTGATAGTTCCTTTTTTTGAATCAATCATACCAATTAAATTTATGGGCTCTGTTAACTCATGGTTACTTATAACACCTCTATTATCTCTAAATAAATTATTTCCGTCTCTAACATGTTCTAGGTCTTTTATGAGATTTTGTTTAGACCATTTTTGTATCATTTCTTTAATATTTTGATCAAGATTATAAAGAAAATTAAAACCTGTACCTAATAATTTTTTATTGGACAAAGAAAATCCTAAGTTAGGAACTTCATCATTTGTTTCTTTTAGTATTATTTTTGGATTATGTTTTTTGCAGACTTCTGCAACTTCTTTAACCGAAAGAGTATCTTTTGTTAAGTTAAATATTTCTGAACTAATATTATTTTTTTCCTCCATGAATTTAAAACATCTGGCTACATCTATTAATGGAACTAAACTCTTAATTTGTCTACCGCCTGCAAATAGCTTTAAAGTTCCATTTTGCGAAGCAATTTTTGAGAATAAATTTGGCATTATATCTATTCGCATTGAGTCAGTTGAGTACCCATATACAGAACCTAATCTTAAAATTACATAATTTTTTCCAGATTTCTTTAATTGGTTTTCATTTATTGCTTTTGATGATGAATAAGATAATACAGGTTTTAGTTGTTCGTCTTCCATGATATTTGTTTTAACTTCATTAATTCCCTCATAAACAACATGAGTTGATGGAAAAATAATTTTACATTTATCGCTTATAGACTCTAAAATATTTTGAGTACCTCTTTCACCAACCTCAATAATTTTTTCATCTTGAGCTTTTGATGCTTCGCTTTGTGTTCTTGGTACATCTGTTACTCCAGCCAAATGGTGAACTACATCCGCATTTTCACAATATTTTTGTACAAGTTCTTTATCTAAAATATCACCTTGAATAAATTCCATATTCCAGTTGCGAATTTGATTTACTCTTTCTGATATAAACCTATTGTCTATTACAATAATTTCATGGTGCCAGCTTACACCCGAATATAATTTACATAGCTCGGTTCCAATGTAACCTAAACCGCCTGTAATAATGATTTTTTTTTTCATAGAAATTTTATAAATATTTACTTATATTATTTTTTATTATAACTCAAATGACATGAATATATATGATTGCTTCATGTATTTTGATGAGGATTTACTTCTAGACTTACGATTAAATACTCTTGATAAATATGTGAAAAAGTTCGTTATTACAGAAGCAACTTACACCCATAATGGTAACAAAAAAGAATTGAAGTTTGACATCAGCAAATTTAAAAAGTTTAAAGATAAAATATCTTACCATGTGGTAGATGAGCAGCCCAAAAATATTTTGAGATTGATAGATGGAGAGTCAAAAGAAAAAAGAGGTGAAAAGTTAATATTAAATGGAATGGCTAGAGACTATTTTCAAAGAGAAAATTTAATAAAAGGTTTAAGTGGTATTTTAGATGATGATATCGTATTAATTAGTGATTTAGATGAAATTCCAAACTTACAGAATTTAAATTTATTTGAAATTAAAAATAATACTTATATTTTTGAACAAGCAATTTTTTATTATAAATTAAATTTGATTTATGATGATTTTGTTTGGCAGGGAACACGCGGCACAAAATATAAAAACTTCATATCTCCGCAATGGTTAAGAAATATAAAAGGAAAAAATTATCCTAAATGGAGATTGGATACCTTTTTTTCAAAAAAGAAATATTCTAATCTTGTATTTATAAAAAACGGAGGTTGGCATTTTACTTGCTTAAAAACTCCGGAACAGTTGCAAAAAAAATTACTAAATTTTGCTCATCATTATGAATTTGAAGAAAGTGGTTTAAAATTGGATGATATAAAAAAAATAATTAGAGAGAAAAGAATAATTTACGATTATAAAGCTGATCAAAAAGAGTACAAATGGTCTGGTAAATCTACTTTAAAAAAAGCAGATACAATAGTTTTACCTCCATATGTTGCTTCAAATTTAGATATTTTTAAAAATTGGTTAGATTAATTATTTGATTGTTAGTGTGTACTTAATTCTTTTTTAGTTTTGTCTTTTTTAGCTATTTGATCAACCTCTACCCATTCTACTCTTTTCAAAGGCTTAACAAGAGCAACTTTAAGTACTTCGTCTACATTTTTAACGGGTATTATTTCCATAGATTCTAATATAGTTTTCGGAACTTCTACTAAATCTTTTTTATTTTCGATTGGAATTAAAACAGTTTTTATTCCCGCTCTATGTGCTGCAAGTAATTTTTCTTTTAAACCTCCAATAGGTAACACCAAACCTCTAAGAGTGATCTCACCAGTCATGGCAACATTTTTATTAACTGCTATTTCTGTAATTGCAGATATTATTGATGTAACCATGCCTACTCCAGCTGAAGGACCATCTTTAGGAGTTGCTCCCTCAGGCACGTGAATATGAAAATCTTTTTTATCAAAAACAGGTGGAATTATTCCGTAGTCTAAGCTTTTTGATCTTATATATGATTTAGCAGCTTTAACGGACTCTTGCATCACATCCCCTAGTTTACCTGTAATTTGCATTTTACCTTTTCCGGGCATAACAACAGATTCTATTTTTAAGATTTCCCCACCAACTTCTGTCCAAGCTAATCCTGTTACCACTCCTACTCTACTTTCTTCTTCTATTTCCCCGTAGTTAAATTTTTGAACACCAAGTAAATCCTTCAAGTCCTTTTCACCAATAGGATTGTTTACTTTCTCTTTGTTGTCAATTTTTTTTACTAATTTTCTAGCTACTTTTGAAATTTCTCTTTCAAGATTTCTAACACCAGATTCTCTAGTGTAGTGTCTAATAATCTTTCTATTTATATTTTCATCTATAGACCACTCTTCTTTTTTCAAACCGTTGTTTTTACTTTGATTTGGAATTAAATATTTTTGTGAAATACTTACTTTCTCATCTTCAGTGTATCCGGATAATCTGATTACTTCCATTCTATCTAAGAGTGGAGGTAAAATATTCAATGTGTTAGCAGTTGTAACAAACATTACATCTGATAAATCGTAATCAACTTCTAAATAATGATCGTTGAATTCTTTATTTTGTTCTGGATCTAATGCTTCTAATAGTGCTGATGACGGGTCACCTCTATAGTCATTTCCTACTTTGTCTATCTCATCTAATAAAAATAAAGGATTTTTCGTCCCTGCTTTTTTCATCATCTGAATAATTTTTCCTGGTAAAGATCCGATGTAAGTTCTTCTGTGCCCTCTAATTTCAGCTTCATCTCTAATTCCGCCTAAAGAAATTCTAATAAATTTTCTATTAGTTGCTTTCGCAATAGATTTTCCTAAAGATGTTTTTCCTACACCTGGTGGACCTACTAAGCATAGGATTGGACCTTTCATTTGCTTTATTCTTTTTTGTACAGCTAAAAATTCAATAATTCTTTCCTTAACTTTTTCTAAACCGTAATGATCTTCGTCTAAAATTTTTTGAGCATTATTTAAATCTGTGTTTATCTTAGATTTATTTGACCATGGTAATTCTGTCATCCAATCTAAATAATTTCTAACAACAGTAGCCTCTGCTGACATCGGGCTCATTGATTTTAATTTTTTTAATTCAGACAAACATTTTTCTTTAGCCAATTTTGGCATTTTGGCATCAGATATTGCTCTAGACAAAGATGTTAATTCATCTTTTCCTTCATCAATTTCACCTAATTCTTTTTGAATTGCTTTTAATTGTTCGTTTAAATAATATTCACGTTGTGTTTTTTCCATTTGGTTTTTGACTCTACCACGTATTTTTTTTTCAACTGAAAGTACACTTGTTTCTTTTTCTATAAATGTATGAATTTTTTCTAATCTTTTTTTTAAATCAATAATCTCTAGCAATTCTTGTTTTTCAAATATTGAAATATTTAAGTTAGAAGAAATATTATTTGCTATTTGGGTCGGATCTTTAAAATTCTTTAAGTTGCCAGCTCCATCATTTAAGTCTTTTTTATTTAATATTTGTAATTTTTCAAATTTTTTAACTAATCCTGCTGCTAACTCATCAAGATCTTTTGAAATATTTATATCTTCTATAATTTCAACTTCACATGTCAAAAAATTATTTACATTACTATTGTGTTTTAAAATTTTTACTCTCTTTTCACCTTCTACTAAAACTTTAACAGTTCCATCCGGAAGCTTTAAAAGCTGTAAAACTTTACTAAGACATCCGTATTGATAAAGATCTTTACTAGTGGGATCGTCTATTTCTGAATTTTTTTGAGAAACTAAAACTATTGACTTATCTGTTTTCATTACTTCTTGAAGAGCTTTTATAGATTTTTCTCTTCCCACGAATAGAGGCACTACCATTGATGGGAAAATCACAATATCTCTTAGTGGGAGTAAAGGTTTTAAGTATGATGCATTCATACCTTTAATATGGCAATTAATACATTAATATCAAGAAACAAATTTAACTTATGCTACTGATGTTGATGCTTTTTTTCCGTATGTGACAATGGGCTCTGAAGACCCTTTTACTGCAGATCCGTCTACTGTAACTTTAATCACGCCCTCCATGTCAGGTAATTCAAACATGGTTTTTAACAATATATTTTCTAAAATTGATCTTAATCCTCTTGCGCCAGTTTTCTTAAATATAGCTTTTTTTGCTATTTCTTGAATAGCTTCAGTTTTAAATTCCAGCTCAACATCTTCAAATTCAAATAATCTTTGATATTGTTTTATTAAAGAATTTTTAGGTTCGTTTAAAATTTTAACTAATGATTTTTCATCTAAATCATCAAGTGTAGCGATGATTGGCATTCTTCCGATAAACTCAGGAATTAAACCATACTTAATTAAATCTTCTGGTTCCAGCATTTTCATAATTTGTGAAAGTGGTTGTTCTTTGTAACTTTTTACTTTTGCTCCAAATCCGATTGAACTTCCTTTACCCCTGCTATCAATTAATTTATCAAGACCAGCGAACGCACCTCCACATATAAATAAAATATTTGTTGTATCTACTTGTAGAAATTCCTGTTGAGGGTGTTTTCTACCGCCTTGAGGTGGAACACTAGCAACGGTGCCTTCCATAATTTTCAATAAAGCTTGTTGAACACCTTCACCAGAAACATCTCTTGTTATTGAAGGATTTTCAGATTTTCTACTAATTTTATCTACTTCATCTATGTAAACAATTCCTCTTTGTGCTTTTTCTACATTGTAATCTGCTGCTTGCAATAATTTTAAAATTATATTTTCAACATCTTCTCCTACGTAACCAGCTTCGGTTAAAGTAGTTGCGTCAGCCATTGTGAATGGAACATCAAGAATTCTAGCTAAAGTTTGAGCTAATAAAGTTTTACCGCATCCAGTCGGCCCAACTAACAGAATATTTGATTTTGAAAGCTCAATATCTTTATTATTTTTTGTTTCATGATTTAATCTTTTATAATGATTATGAACAGCGACAGATAAAATTTCTTTTGCAAATTTTTGACCAATTACGTAATCGTCTAATACGTTACAGATTTCTTTAGGAGATGGAACTCCATCTTGATGCTTTATTAAAGAACTTTTGTTTTCTTCTTTAATTATATCCATACATAACTCAACACATTCATCGCAAATAAAAACTGTTGGACCGGCTATAAGTTTTCTAACTTCGTGTTGGCTTTTTCCGCAGAAGGAACAATATAAGATATTTTTATTTTTTTTTTCTGTCATAACGAATCAATAATTTAATATAAATCTCTAGATTCATCTTAGCAAGTTGAAGTTGTATAAATTTCTATATCTTGTGCTTTATTTTCTTTTTTCCACAACAGAGTCTATTAAGCCAAATTTCATAGCTTCATCAGCTGTCATAAAATTATCACGTTCCAAAGCTTCTGATATTTCATTAACTGACTTACCTGTGTGCTTAGAGTAAATTTTATTAAGACGTTCTTTTAGGGATATAATTTCTTTCGCATGAATTTCTATATCAGTAGCTTGTCCTTGAAAACCTGCTGATGGTTGATGAACCATAATTCTTGAATTTGGAAGTGAATATCTTTTTCCTTTTTCTCCAGCAGCTAATAAAAAAGAACCCATAGATGATGCTTGACCTATACATAACGTTGAAACAGGTGAGTTGATGTACTGCATTGTATCGTAAATACCTAAACCTGCTGTAACTAAACCTCCTGGACTATTAATGTAAAAATTAATTTCTTTATTAGGATTTTCTGACTCTAAAAATAATAGTTGTGCAGTCACTAAAGAAGCAACACCGTCATTAACGGGACCTACAAGAAAAACTATTCTTTCTTTAAGCAATCTTGAATAAATATCGTATGCTCTCTCTCCTTTGCTTGTTTGTTCAACAACCATAGGAATTAAGCTATTCATTTTATCTTCTAACTCGCGACTCATTAGTAAATTTATACAACTATTGGTTACTTTTTACTAATTTTTTTTGATTTAGGATTATTCTTACCGGAAGATTTAGTTTTAGATGCCCTGGTATCATTTAAATTTGGTTTGTTAAATTCAGAAATAATCTTTTCTGCTTCTTTGGAATCGATTTCTTTAGTGGATAGTTTAATTTTCGATTTAATCAATTCAATAATTTTTTCTTCATAAATAGATCCTTTTAAACTTTGAGAGGCACTTGGATTTTTTTGATAATACTCAAGAACCATTTGTTCTTGACCCGGCATACCTTTGATTTGTTTTTGTATTTCAGATTTTACTTCTTCATCAGATACTTTAAGGTTATTTTTTTCACCATACTCGTTTAAGAGTAATCCTAATTTTATTCTAGATTTAGCTAATTTTTCATTATTTAATTTATGTTTTTCTTTATCATCTTGTTTCAGGTTTTTGGTCATTATTGATATTTCTTGATCAATTAAGTTTTGAGGTAAATCAACTTCATGATTTTTTTCAATTTGATCTAAAATTTCTTTTTTTGTAATTGAATTTAATGCTTGAGAATATTGGCTTGAAATTTGTTTTTCTATTAAAGATCTTAAATCTTGAACATCTTTAGCTCCCATCATTTTTGCAAAATTATCATCAATTTTATTCTCTTTTGATTGCTTAACATTTAAAATCTTACATTCAAATTTTGTTTTTTTATTAGCTAATTCTTTTTTAGGATGATTTTCTGGCATTACTGCTTCAATAAATTTAGTTTCACCTTTTTTTACTCCAACTAATTGCTCGTCAAAACCTTTTAAAAAAAGATCTTTTCCTAACTCTAGTTGAACACCTTTGCCTTCACTGCCTTCAAATTTATTATTATCTATTGATGCTGAGTAATCAAACACAACTTGATTGCCTATAATGGCTTTATCATTTTCATTTTTGTCTTCAAATTGTTTATTTTGTTCTGATATTTCTTTTATTTTTTCATTAATAATCTTTGCATCGATTTTTACTTTAAAATCTGTTGCTTTAAATTTATCAAAACTTTTTAATGATACACTTGGCAAACAATCTATTTGTAATTCATAATTTAAATCTTTTCCTTCTCCAAATTGTTTTAAATCAATTTTTGGTTGTCCTGCCACTTTTAATTTTTTTTCTTCAATAGCTTTAGAAGAAGTGTCTCTTAAAATTTTGTCTACAACTTCGCCATAAATAGATTTACCAAATTGACTTTTAATCACGGCCGGTGGAACTTTTCCTGGCCTGAACCCCTTTAAAGCCACTTCCTTTTGTAACTCATTAAGCTTCTCATCCATTTTTAATTGGATACTTTTTTTATCAACAATTACAGATAAAATTGTTCTTAGACCTTTTTTTGATTTAACTTCTATCTTCATAATTTTTTGGTGGGCAAGAAGAGACTCGAACTCTTAAGCCTTGCGGCACTGGTTTCTAAGACCAGCGCGTATACCAATTCCGCCACTTGCCCGCTTAATAATCGTATTTTTATATATCAATTTAATTTTTTGTTAAACGATAAAGTCTAAAGTAAATTAATAGGTATATTGGTATTAAAGAAAAAAACCAATATTTGCTGATCACTGGGTCTTTTGCAAAATATATAGCTGGTAAAACAAGGATAAAATATCCAGAATTAATAACAATTGAATTTATGTAGTTACTTTTTTCCCTTTCAAATTTTAAGGATATTTTTTTATAAATAAGCATGTGAAGATGATTGCTATCTGGGTGAATAGGTGATTTTTTTTGAACAATTTTTCTTAAAAAAGAAAAAAATACCTCAAAAAATAGATAAAATAAAAGATTGCAGAAAAAAAATGAAGAATAATTTGAATTTAAATTATTGGTAATTATTGAATTAAGCGCAACTAAAGATCCAATTGCATAAGATCCACCGTCACCTAGAAATATCTTTGCGCTAGGAAAATTAAACAGAAGAAAAGATAGTAAGATAATCATTTGTGCAATTAAAAATATTGAGAATTCATTATTTCCGTTTAAAATATTTATATAAAGTAAGATTGAATTGATAATTACTAAATTGATAACTAGAAGGCCATTGAAACCATCAATTAAATTTGCACCGTTAATTATAAATAAGAAGCATAATAAAACAAAAATAGAGGAAAAAATATCATTTTTTAAAAAATTTAATAAAAACGGGATATCAATGTTAAATATTCCTATCGACATAAAATGAATTGAAAAAAAGAGAGAGAAAATCATCATCAATAACCTTTTTAAAGGACTTACTTTAATTTTAATATCATCTAAAAAACCAATAACAAACATCAAGTTACATATAAAAATATATTCATATAAAATTTTTGAATAAAGTAGAAAATAAATTAAGAAAAATATATTTAGAGAAATTATTCCAGCCACTCCTCCACTTCTTGAGATTGCGTGTAAATGAAAAGCTTGTGGTTTAGAAAAATCTTTATCAAGAAGAGCTCCATTTTTAATTTTATATGAATATTTACTTATCATTAAAAATA
Source organism: Candidatus Pelagibacter sp. (assembly GCA_028101445.1). Next base: position 25,564 of record JAOHKR010000006.1, read on the forward strand.
TAAAAAATGTTAGTAGTGTAAAAATTGATAAAAAACTAAATTCTATTGATTCTAATTGCATTAATTTACTATATTTTTATTATTTTTTTTAAATATATAAATTCCAACAAGTATTACAACTAATGAAAGTAAAACTCTCCAAGTTATAACTTCATCCATCAAAAAGTATCCAAAAAAAATTCCGAAAATGGGAATTAAATAGGCAACTTGTGTCTGAAACACCAATCCATTTACCGTTAAAATTCTAAAACGAATTAACCAAGCTAATCCAGTTGCAATAACACCTAGATATAAAAGTGATAATGTTGACTGTAATGTCGGGCTAGCATTCCAGGGTGATTCAAGTATTAGAGAAAATGGTATTAAAAAAACTACTGACCATAATGTTGTTGAGGTTGTGACATTTTCATTTACTCTATTTTTAAGTTTAAGAGTTAAAAGTCCACCAATACAATAAAAAGTTGATCCTAGAATTGTGATAAGAGCATAAACATAATTATCGCTATTTATAATAACTTTATCAAAAAATAATAAAATAATTCCGCTAAAACCAATTAAGACCCCTAAAGATTTAAGATATGATAATTTTTCATTTTTTGTAAACAAATGAGCAAGTATTGATCCGCTTAAAGGTGTTGTGCTCATTAAAATGGCTGCTAAATAGCTATTAATTTTTGCAGTTCCAATAGCAATTAATACAAATGGAATAGCTATGTTGCAAAGTCCAATTAAAGCATACCAATTCCAATTTTTGCCAAAAGCTTCGATCTTAATTTTTTTAAACTTACACAGAAAAAATAATGGTATACTCGCGAATATCACCCTCACTAATGCTAATGTAAATGGTTCGTAAGAATAGGTAGCAATTTTAATATTAAAAAAAGCTGATCCCCAAATAACTGAGAGTAGTAACAAAAGTAACAGATCCTTAGTATTGGCTTCCTTCATTTCAAGCAGTAATTGTATTTATGTATATTCTGCATAGCTGGTATTTATATTTAAATATACTTAAAGAAAACTTCATTATATATGTTCCTAACAGATATAAATAAAAAAAAGTATCAAAGGAGACTTCAGAATGAGTTCTAAAGATGTATTAAAATTAATAAAAGATAAGCAAATTGAATTTGTTGATTTAAGGTTCACTGACCCAAAAGGTAAACTACAACATCTAACTATGGACTCTACTGTTGTTGATGAGGAAATGCTTGATAAAGGTGTCTTCTTTGACGGATCTTCTATAGCAGGTTGGAAAGCTATTAATGAGTCTGACATGATTTTGAAACCAGATTTGGAGAGACCAATTATAGATCCATTTAACTCTCACACAACACTGAATATTTTTTGTGACATTCTTGATGCAGTAAAGAAAGACCCTTACGAGAGAGATCCGAGAGGAACAGCAAAAAAAGCAGAGGCTTATTTAAAGAAAACTGGAATTGGTGATAAATCTTACTTTGGACCAGAACCTGAGTTTTTTGTTTTTGATGACGTGAGATTTAAAAATGACATGAATGAAACGAGTTTTATGATTGATAGTTCTGAAGGTCCTTACAATACCGGAAAAAAATATGAAAATGGGAATATGGGTCATAGACCCGGTGTTAAAGGTGGATACTTTCCTGTTCCTCCAATAGATAGTGCTCAAGATATGAGAGGAGAGTATTTAAAAGCACTTAAAGATATGGGTGTTAAAGTTGAAAAACACCATCACGAAGTTGCGCCTAGTCAACATGAACTTGGAATGTATTTTGGAACATTAACTAATATGGCCGATAACGTTCAATTGTACAAATACGCTGTACAAATGGTTACTCACTCATTTGGCAAGACCGCTACATTTATGCCAAAGCCTGTTAAAGGAGACAACGGATCAGGGATGCACTGTCATCAATCAATTTGGAAAGGTGACACACCAGTATTTATGGGTAAAGAATATGCTGGTTTATCAAAAGAAGCTCTCTACTATATCGGTGGTATTTTAAAACATGCAAAAGCAATAAACGCATTTTCTAACGCAACAACGAATAGCTACAAACGTTTAATTCCTGGATTTGAAGCTCCAGTAATTTTAGCTTACTCGGCAAGAAATAGATCTGCATCTTGTAGAATACCCGTCATTATGAATCCAAAAGGAGCTAGATGTGAGATAAGATTTCCGGATGCTGCTGGAAATCCTTACTTAACATTTGCTTCAATGTTAATGGCTGGGATTGACGGTATCAAAAATAAAATTGATCCAGGCAAATCTTTTGATGACGACTTGTATTCTTTATCTGAAGATCAAGTTGAAAAACTACCTACGGTCTGTGGTTCTTTAAGAGAAGCTATGCAAAGTCTTGATAAAGATAGAAAGTTTTTAACTGAAGGTGGTGTTTTTACAGACGATCAAATCGATGCATATATTGAATTAAAATTCCAAGAAATTTATAAATTTGAACACACTCCACATCCTATCGAATTTGAGATGTATTACAGTGATTAAATTTTAAAAGACTCTCCACATCCACATCGTTCAGTTTCGTTAGGATTTTTAAAAACAAACTGAGAAGAAAATTTTTCTATCTTATAATCCATTTCTGTCCCTAGTAGATACATTATAGCTTTTGGATCAATTAGAACTTTCACTCCTTTATCTTCAATAACTTCTTCATTGGGTTTTATATCTTTAGCATACTCCATAATATAAGACATGCCTGCACATCCCCCAGATTTGACGCCTACCCTTACTCCTATAGTAGCTTCTTCTGCTTTAGACATAATGTCTTTTATTCTTTCAGCAGCATTTTGGCTTAATTTTATTACTTGTTCACTCATAAATTTAATTCTAACTTAGCTGCTTCTGACATTTTATCCTTAGTCCAAGGAGGATCCCAAACTAAATTCAGGTAAACATCATCAACACCGTCAAGTTTTAATATATTATCTTTAACCATTCTTGGCAAACTTTCTGCTACAGGGCAATTCGGCGATGTTAAAGTCATGTCTATATTCACTTTTTTTGCCTCTTTAATTTCAATTTTATAAATTAAACCTAATTCATAAATATTAACCGGTATTTCTGGGTCATAAATTTTTTTTATTTCTGACACTACTTGCTCTTTTAATTCGTTCATTTTTTTTCTACTGCTGACAAACAAGTATGCCAAGCCATTGTTGCACATTTAACTCTCATTGGAAATTCTTGCACTCCTGATAAAGAAGTAATAGTAGTTATTTGGTCTTCCGAAAGACTGTTGATTGTAATTTTTTTTTTATTTTTAATCATATTTAGAAAGTCTTCATTAATTTTTTTAAAAAAAGATAAATTTTTTCCTTTTACTATTTCTGTCAAAATAGACGCTGAGGCTAAAGAAATAGCGCACCCTTCTCCCTCAAAACTTAAATTCTCAATTTCTTTGTCTTTGTTAAGTTTTAAATACATATGAACTTTATCACCACATAAAGGATTATGTGCTTTTGCATCATTTGTAAAACCATCACACTTTCCTTTATTCCTAGGATTTTTACCGTGATCTAAAATTATTTCCTGGTATAGCTCTTTTAGTTCCATTTAATTTTGAAATACTTTCTGACAATTTTTAATTGCATCTGATAATTTGTCTATATCTTCTTTATCATTATAAACTCCAATCGAAGCTCTAGCAGTTGCAGGAATACCAAGTTTATCATGCAATATTTGACAACAATGATGCCCAGCTCTTATTGCAACGCCATCATCATCTAAAATAGTAGCTATATCATGAGGGTGAATATCTTTTAAAGTAAAGCATAATACTGACCCTCTTTCTTTGGGATCACCGATTATATTTATAGAATTGTTTTTTTTTAGAATTTCTAAACCATATTGTAAAATCTCATTTTCGTGAGATGCAATATTTTTGATCCCTAACTTATCAATAAAATTAAGAGACTCTGCAAATGCAACTACTTCTGCTGTTTGCATTGTTCCAGCTTCAAATTTAGTATGAGCATCGGCAAAACTTATCTCATCTTTTTTAACCTCATTGATCATCCCTCCACCGCCTTGGTATGGAGGTAAATCATCAACCCATTTCTTTTTCATGTACAACAGTCCAAGGCCATTTGGTCCGTACATTTTGTGACAAGATATTGCATAAAAATCACATCCTATTTTTTGCATATCAATTTCAGAATGTGGTGCGCCTTGAGTTCCATCAATCAATACTGGAATCTTTTTTTCTTTTGCAAGGTCTACAATTTTTGTAATAGGTAAAACTGCACCAGTAACATTTGATATATGAGTGATGGCAATAATTTTAGTTTTACTAGTTATAAGTTTTTTGATTTCATCTAATTCGATGTCACCGTTTTCATTAACTTGAGCAAATTTAATAACAGCACCTTTTTCAGTTCTCAAAAAGTTCCATGGTACATAATTAGAATGATGTTCTAGCTCTGTAATTAATATTTCATCTCCTTTATTGATATATTTTTTTCCATAAGATGAAGCCACTAAATTTATTGCTTCTGTTGCACCTTTTGTAAATATTATTTCTTCTCTATGACTAGCATTTAAATATTTTTGAACTTTATCTCTTGTTGTCTCAAAACTATTTGTGGCTTTAACTGCAAGAGTATGAACGCTTCTCCCGACGTTAGAAAATTCTGTTTCATAAAAGTGAGAGATTCTGTCTATTACAACTTTTGGTTTTTGTGAGGAATTAGCGCTATCCAAATAAATCAATGGTTTACCATTAATTTTTTGTTTAAAAATTGGAAATTCTTTTTTTATATTTTTAATGTCCATTAATTTGACTCTCTAATTTTTCTATTAAAAAATTCTTTAATTTACCTTTAGACAATTTTTCTAATATCTCGCTTAAAAAACCATTCACTAGCATTTGATAGGCTTCTTTTTCAGGAATACCTCTTGATTTTAAATAATGTACTGAATTTAAGTCTATGCTTCCTGAAGTAGAACCATGAGAACATTTTACATCATCAGCATAAATTTCTAGTTCAGGTTTTGCATCAAATTCAGCTGTATCTTTTAAAAGTAAAGCTCTGCTTAATTGATATGCATCAGTTTTTTGTGCAATATTTTTAACAAAAATTTTTCCTTGATAAATGCCTTTACTTTCGTTGTTTAAAACATTTTTTACTTTTTGATAACTATGACAATGAGGGGCATTATGATTGATGCGTGTCTTAATTTCTTGATGTTCATTATTCATTAAATTCAAAGCAGAAAAAACACTACTTTTTGAATACTCTTCATTAAGATTAATTTCAATATCAAGCTTATTAAACTTTAAACCTGATGAGATTAAATAATTTTCAAGACTTGAATTTTTTTCTAGATCACACTTAATATATTTATAAAAATAGCCATTGCATTTAGAATTATTTATTAAAATATTATTTAAGAAAGAGTCTTTTTTCATTTTAATATTTTCTACCGTATTAACCATAAAATTTTCTCTTGAAGAATTGTTTATATAATTGATTAGATTTAATTCCGAGTTTTCATTAAGAATTATTAAATTTTTATAATTAACAATTGTTTCTTTCAATGAGTTTGAAAAATTATTGTAGATAATTAATGGTTTTTTCAATTTATAGTTTTTAGAAATCTCTAATGAAAAACCCCCTGTAGATAAAGCATTATTTAAAATGTATAATGGATTTTTATTATCAAAAATTAATTCATCTTTATAATTAAAATTGTCAATTAAGACTTTATTTTTTTCTTCATAAGAAAAATCTTTAGATACAATTTTTCCATCAAATAATGAAATATAATTATGTTCAAATTCCTCAATTATTTTAAAGTTTTTTTCTTTTGGTAAAAAATTATTATTAGCAATATTATTAAAGTTCTTGCTTAAAATTGAATTTAGATCAGAAAACTTCCAATCCTCATCGTTTTTATTAGGAAATCCGATTTGATAAAAAAGCTCAAGATTTTTTTTTCTTAAAAGTATTTCCTCCGGAGAAAGGTCTTTAATCTTTTCAATTTTAAAATCATAATACTGTTTCATTTAAACTATATTTGAATAACCTGTTTTCTCTAATTGAACCCCTAATTCTGCATTACCAGTTTTTACAATTTTACCATTTGATAGAACATGCACGAAATCTGGTTTTATATAATCTAAGAGTCTTTGATAGTGTGTAATAATTAAAAAAGCATTTTCTTTATTTTTATAAGAATTAACTCCATCAGCAACAATTCTTAACGCATCAATATCTAAACCTGAGTCCGTCTCATCTAAAATTGATAATTTTGGTTGAAGCAGTTTCATTTGCAGAATTTCATTTTTTTTTTTTTCTCCTCCTGAAAAACCAACGTTAAGTTGACGAGATAAAAATTTTTCATCAATTCCAAGCTCTGAGGCTTTCTCTTTGATTAATTTCAAAAAAGTTAGAGTATCTAATTCTTGTTCACCTTTAGCTTTTCTGACTGAGTTTAAAGAGGTTTTTAAGAAAATATTTGTGTTTACACCGGGTATTTCCAGAGGATATTGAAATGCTAAAAAAATTCCTTTTTGTGCTCTTACTTCGGTAGAAAGCTCAACTAAACTTTCTCCGTTATATTTTATGTCACCTTTAGTCTCATAACCGGGTTTGCCTGATAGTACATTTGCTAAAGTGCTTTTTCCAGAACCATTTGGACCCATAATTGCATGAACCTCGCCAGGATTTATGTCTAAATTTAATCCCTTTAAAATATGCTTATTATCAATCGTCGCTTCTAAATTTTTTATATTTAACATTATCCAACACTTCCTTCTAAACTAATTGCGACAAGTTTTTGGGCTTCAACTGCAAATTCCATAGGTAATTGCTGCAAAACTTCTTTGCAAAACCCGTTCACAATTAAACTTACTGCTTCCTCTTGATCTAAACCTCTCTGGTTACAATAATATAACTGTTCCTCATTAATTTTTGTGGTTGTTGCTTCATGCTCTATTGTTGAGGTTGAATTTTTATTTCTAATATACGGAACAGTATGAGCTCCACATTTATTACCCATTAATAAAGAGTCACACTGAGTATAATTTCTTGAGTTACTTGCTTTATTATTAATATCAACAAGACCTCTATACATATTATCTGCGTTACCAGCAGATATCCCTTTAGAAATAATTTTACTTTTGGTGTTTTTACCTAAATGAATCATTTTAGTACCAGTATCCGCTTTTTGAAAATTATTAGTAATTGCTATGGAATAAAATTCTCCAACTGAATTATCTCCTTGTAAAATACAACTAGGATATTTCCATGTTATTGCTGAACCTGTTTCAACTTGTGTCCAAGAAATTTTTGAATTTTTTCCTCTACAAGCTCCTCTTTTTGTTACAAAATTGTATATCCCACCTACTCCCTTTTCGTCACCCGGATACCAATTTTGAACAGTAGAGTATTTTATTTCTGCATCATCTAAGGCAATTAACTCTACATTAGCGGCATGAAGTTGATTTTCATCTCTCATTGGTGCGGTGCATCCTTCTAGATAACTAACGTAACTTCCTTTATCTGCTATAATTAAAGTTCTTTCAAACTGACCTGTTTCTGATGCGTTTATTCTAAAATATGTAGATAGTTCCATTGGACATTTAGTATTTGGAGGTATGTAAACAAAAGAACCATCAGTAAATACTGCGGAATTCAAAGTTGCAAAATAATGGTCGCTCAAAGGGATGACTGAACCAAGATACTTTTTAACTAGATCAGGATGTTTTTGAATTGCTTCGGAAATAGAACAAAATATAATACCTTTTTTTGTTAATTCATCCTTAAATGTTGTAGCAACAGAAACAGAATCGAATACAGCGTCAACAGCAATTCCATTTAATCTTTTTTGTTCAACTAAAGGAATACCTAATTTTTTATAAGTTTCTAAAATTTTTGGATCAATTTCATCTAAGCTTTTAGGTTTTTCTGATGCACTTTTGGGTGCAGAATAATAATATAGGTCTTGATAGTTAATTTTTGGATATTTTGGTTTCTGCCAATTTGGTTCTTTTAGAGCTTTTAATCTATTATAAGCCTTAAGCCTCCAATCTAACATCCACTTTGGCTCTTTTTTAATATTTGAAATAAATTTAATAGTATCTACATTAAGACCTTTTGGAGACCTTATATTCTCTACATCAGTAGTAAATCCATATTTATATTCTTGATTATTTTTAAGATCTTCAGTTTTCATTTAATTAGTTTGAATTTTTTTTTATTAAATCCTGCAATTTAACTTTTTCAAAAAAGTTATTTATATGTTGATCAAGTTGATCCCACAAATTATGTGTAATACATTTTGTTGATTTATTGTTGCAGCCCTTTTTGGATTCTTTTTTACAATTCAACATTTTTACTTCTTCATCTACAGCGGAAATTATATTTGAGATTTTGATATCATGGGCTGATTTATCTAAAACATATCCACCTTTTGCTCCTCTAGTACTTTTTACTAAGTTTTTATTTTTTAATTTAATGAATATTTGCTCAAGATAAGGTAATGAAATATTTTGTCTTAAAGAAATATCAGTCAAACTTGTGGGTCCATTATCTTTAAATAACGCAAGATCTGCCATAGCCATTACTGCATATCTCCCTTTAGTAGTTAATTTCATAAATTATCGTTGTAATATAATATTTTTACGCTAATTCCTACCTTTTTAGTAGGAATTAAAAAAAAAAAATTGTCGCATTAAAACATGTTATAAAACATTAATTTTTTTAAAAACAATAATCATTATCAAGTATGAAACCTAAAAGTTTAGAAATTTTTATTCCGGGACCAGCGGGAAGACTGGAAGCAAAATACTACAAGAACCCTAAATTTGGAGCACCAGTAGCAATAGTTCTGCATCCTCATCCTCAATATGGAGGTACAATGAATAATAAAATAGTTCATCTTATGTACAATATTTTTATAGAAAACGGCTTTTCAGTTATTAAAGTAAATTTTAGAGGAGTTGGTAAAAGTGATGGAGTGTTTGATAACGGTCAAGGTGAATTATCAGATGCAGCGGCAGCATTGGACTGGATTGAAAGACAAAATTTAGATTATAGTCAATGTTGGGTATCAGGTTTTTCTTTTGGCTCTTTAATTTGCATGCAGTTAATTATGCGTAGACCTGAAGTCAATAATTTTATTACTATTTCACCACAACCAAATGTTTATGATTTTTCTTTTTTAGCTCCATGCCCTACATCAGGACAAGTTATTTATGGTGAAAATGATGAACTTGTTACTAGGGAAAGTATTACTGAATTAGACGAAAGAATAAAAACACAAAAAGGTGTAGATGTGATTTTTTCAAAAATAATTAATTCAAATCACTTTTTTAAGGACAAAGAAAAAGAACTTGCAATCGAAATAGAAAAATATCTTAAAGAAAAGACAGCTCTTATTTAAATTTAATAATTTTTCCACCAACAGATGGTTGTTTGCATCCTGTCGTATTCGGAAATGAAATAGGAAGCTTTAATACTGATCTTATAGCTAAAAATGCAAAAGCTTGAGACTCCACAAAATCACCATTGATTCCATATTCATCAATTGGCTGAATAATAATATTCTTTAAAGTATTTTTTTTAATTTTTTTAATTAAAATTTTATTTTTTCTTCCACCACCGCAAACAAGTACCTTCCAAAGTTTGTTGCTGACTTTAGATAAAAGTGAAAATAAAGCTGTACCAATAATTCTAGCGGTAAAATCTGTTAGTGTTGCTGCTCCATCTTCAAGTGAAAGGCCTCTAGCGAAAGAGACATCAAAATCATTTACATCAAAAGATAATGTATTATGATTTGGTCTGTTGGCAAACAATTCTTGGGCTTGCTCAAAGATGATATCATTTCTTTTTCCCGTAGATGCTAAAATACCATCTTTATCAAATTTATATTTAGAATTTTTTCTAACCCAGGAGTCTATTAAACAATTACCTGGTCCAATGTCTCTGCTTGTAAAACCATATGTGCCTACTGGTTCTCCAATGATAGTTATATTTGATATTCCTCCTATATTTAAAATACATGTCGGTAAATCCAATTTATGTTGCGTTGTAAGCAATTGATGAAATATTGGCGTCAAAGGTGCTCCTTCTCCACCATTTTGAATATCATTTTGTCTAAAATCATAAACGATATTTTTTTTTGTTAGTTGTGATAACAGTTTTCCATCTCCAAGTTGATTGGATATTCTTTCTTGTGAATTATGATAAATAGTTTGGCCATGAAATCCAACGATATCTATTTTTCTATCATCATTAATTTCTTTAATTACTTTTGCGTGAAATAAAGTAATTTTTTTCTCTAGATCACTTAGTTCTGTAGATAAAGTTTTTAAATTGTTGTGATTATTAATTTTTTCTTTGAGGTTATGAATATTTTGATAAATTTGGTTATCATATTCATAATATTTGTCTTTAATTACCTCATATTTAGAGTCACCATTAGATTGAATAATTGAAGCATCTACCCCGTCCCCAGATGTTCCGCTCATTAAACCTAAAGATGTGTATTCTTCGCTCATATTTATATTTATTTATAATAATTTTTGTATAATAGTATTTTACACGAATAGTACTATGAAAAATAAATTTTTATTAGAGATGCAAGTCCGTGGATATCTTAATCAATGTACTGATTTGGATGGGCTTGATGAAATTTGCGATAAAAAACCAATTTCAGGCTATATTGGTTTTGACTGTACGGCAAGCAGTCTTCATGTTGGCAGCCTTTTACAAATAATGATTTTAAAATTGATGCAAAAGCATGGTCATCAACCAATAGTACTTTTAGGTGGTGGTACAACATTAATTGGTGATCCTTCAGGAAAAGATTCAACAAGAAAGATTCTAAAAGAAAAAGAAATAAAAAATAATATTCAAAGTATAAAAAAAGTTTTCAACAAAATACTAAATATATCTAATAAAGATTTAAAGCCTATATTTGTAAATAATGCTGAATGGCTTACTAAACTAAACTACATTCAATTTCTAAGAGATGTTGGAAGTCATTTTACTATTAATAAAATGCTCACTTTCGATAGTGTAAAATTAAGACTGGAGAGAGAACAGTCACTAAGTTATATGGAATTTAATTATATGATTTTACAAGCTTATGATTTTTATCAATTGTATAAAACAAAAAATTGTGTTTTACAAATTGGAGGTTCCGATCAATGGGGTAATATAGTAAGTGGAGTAGACTTGATCAGAAGAATTTTACAAAAAGAATCTTTTGGCTTAACATCTCCTCTAATTACTTTGGCATCAGGTGCAAAGATGGGAAAAACTGAAAAAGGTGCTATTTGGTTGAATGAAGATTTATTTTCTCCATACGACTATTGGCAGTTTTGGAGAAATACCGATGACCGAGATGTAAAAAGATTTTTAAATTTTTTTACCGAGATGGATTCAGACAAAATAAATAACATTTGTGAAAAAGAAAAAAATATTAATAATCTCAAAGTTATATTAGCTAATGAAGCAACTAAAATTCTTCATGGAGAAGTAGCTTCTCAAAAAGCAGAACAAACTGCAAAAGAAACATTTGAGGGTGGTGGACTGGGTGATGATCTTCCTGAAATACAAATAAAGTCCAGTAAAATCAACAAAGGAGTTAATTTTTTAGATTTTTTATCAGAAAATAAAATTATGTCTTCTAAGAGTGAAGCTAGAAGAGCGATTGCTAATAAAGGAGTAAAAATTAATAATGTGGTAGTTGTTGATAAAAATAAAACTCTTAAACCAACTGATTTTAAAGAAAAAATTTTAAAAATTTCATACGGAAAAAAGAAACACTATATTATCAAAATTATTTAGATAATTTATTTCTATCAATAATTTTTTGAATAAATCTTGGCGTTATAGTTCTTATAGGATTTATCGTAGTTTTAATGTCACCTGCGGGACCTTTAATTTTGAAACTAATTCCAAACAACCCTTCTCCTGCTTCTTTTGGAATTATAATATCTCCGAGCACAGGTATTTTTGAAATCATTTTATTAAGTGTTTTTGCTGGAACTAATGTACCTCTCAAGCTAGTGACAGTTGAATTTTGATATCCATCCATTAAAACAGAGATGCTTGGGCCAAGGGCGAGCATTTCGTTTATTTTTAAAACATTTTTATTTTTTTCCATTTTTATTTCTAAAACATCAAATGACAACCCTTCTCCTTCAGCTAAGTCGGCCAAACCACCTAGATCAGCTAAGGATAGTAGTTTTACTATTCCTGGGGCATTTATTACTTTAAAATTTTCTATTTGTAATTTTGATATTGATACTTTTTCATCAATAACAGAAGAAAACAATAATTTACCACCCGTAAGTCCTTTAAAAAAACTATATTCAGTTAGGAGTGGCCTTGTTAGGTCTGAATAAATTTCTAAATATTTTTTTTTGGTCAATTGATCTTTTTTTAAATTAATGTCTAAAAAATTATTTTCTCCAAAATCTCCTTTTGCAGAAATTTTAGTAAATTTTCCCTTTTCAAGTTTACCTATTAATTTAAAGTTTTTTAGATTTTCAGATAAAGGAGCGATAATATTAGTGAAATCAATCTCAATATCTCTACTTATTTTAGAAAATAAATTATTTGATTTTTTTTGATTGATAATTTTAGGTAAATTTGTGGCATCAATTAAATTTCCAACAATTTTGATTTTTTTTCCATATAAAATTGAGAAATCATTATTAGTTTTTTCTTCTTTAGTAGTTTTAACTGAAATTTTCTTTAAAGATAAAAACTTATTGTTATCAAAATTTAAACCATTTATTTTGAAGGAATTTTTACCCTCAATAAAGTTTAAATTTTCTATTTTAATATTATTTTTTTGTTTTTCTAAATTTACGGAAAAATTACCAATTAAATTTTTAGGTTTTTGATAATTTATAAAATCCAATTGAATAAATTTATCGTAATCTGCGTTTAATTTAAGCTTTGATATTTCTTTTTTTGCAACTCTTTCCAAATTAAATGATAAAAAATTACTCTTATTTAATGAATATTTTCCAAAAATACTGATGGTATTTTTTTTAGGAGAAAAATTTGTTTGAATTTCTGAATTAATTATAGAAAATTGTTTTAACTGCTCTTCTAATAGACTGTTTTCAAAGGGTCTTTTAAATTCTAAATCAGCTTTTTTAATTTTACCATTATTTTTATAATTAAATTCTTTTACTTTATAAGTTTTATCAAAAATTATAAAAAAACTATTATTTAAGTCTATTTCTATATTAGTTATATTTTTTGCTAGTTCTGAGCTTTTGATTAAATTTTTGTAATTTTTAAATTTATCATTATATTTTAGACTTGAAATAAAATTAGACTCAAGCGATATTTCTGAATTTAATTTTATTTTTAAATCACCATCTTTTATTTTAATTGGTCCAGACTCACCAATAATATTTGTTATTAAAATATCATTTTTATCTGCAAAAAAATTAAAATTTGTTTTCTGTAAGTTTATATTATTTTTAATTTCAGTTTCTAAATTAAAAACTGAACCTCGTGCAATAAAATTATCAAATAAATTTTTGTTGTCTAAAAAAACTTCTAATTCAATATTTAGTTTTCCTTGTTTTATTCTATTGTTGATAAAGCTAGTAAAGTTAGACGGTTTAAAATTTGAAGATATTTTTTTCAATTGTTCTACATCAAATTGACTTAATATCAGATTTATTTTTTTGAGTTTTGGATTTGATTTAACAAGTGAAATAAAGTCTATATATGCTTTGATGTTTTTTGCGGGTATAACACTATTTTGATAATATATTTTTGGATCAATTGCTTCTAAAAATAAACTTAATTCTTTTAAATCTAGCTTAAATTTAATGGTAGTAAGTTTCAAATTAATACTATTATTTAAATGATTAATTTTTTTTGCAATTAAATTATTAAATTTTTTCGTTTTAATACCAGTTGTAGAAAGAATAATTGTAAACGAGATAAAAGTAACAAACATTAATAAAATAAAATTATAGATAACTTTCTTCATTATTTGCTTTTGATACCTTCTTCTATAAATTGATCAATATTACCATCTAATACACTTGATGGGTTTGTGCTCTCAGTTTTATTTCTTAAATCTTTTACAAGTTGATATGGCTGCAAAACATATGATCTAATTTGATGACCCCAACCAATATCTGTTTTTGAGTTTGCTTGTTTTTGATTTTCTTTATCCCTTTTTTGAATTTCATACTCATACAATCTAGCTCTTAACATTTTGTAACATGTTTCTTTATTTTTATGTTGAGATCTTTGATTTTGGCACTGTACGACAATTTTAGTTGGTAGGTGAGTAATTCTTACAGCGCTATCAGTTGTATTCACATGCTGTCCACCAGCACCGCTTGATCTGAAAGTATCTATTCTTAAATCTTTTTCGTCAATTTTTATATCAATATCATCATCTACTGCAGGATAAACCCAAACACTAGCAAAGCTTGTGTGGCGTCTTGCTCCACTGTCAAAAGGAGATATTCTAACCAGTCTATGTACTCCAGACTCGCCTTTCATTAATCCATATAAATAATTACCATCGACTTTTATTGTTGAAGATTTAATGCCAGCTTCTTCTCCTTTATGTTCATTAATTATTTCATATTTATATTTTTTTTTATCAAACCATTTCATATACATTCTTCTAAGCATGTCAGCCCAATCCTGGCTTTCTGTCCCCCCTGCTCCTGCGTGAATTTCAAGATAAATATTATAATCATCATTTTCTCCTGATAAAAAACAGTTAACCTCACTTTTTTTTAAATTTTGTAAAATTTGTTCTATCTTAAGATTGCAGTCACTAATTGTTTCTGTGTCCTTTTCTTGTGATGCAAGATTAAATAAATCGCTTATATTATTTAGATCGTTTAATGATTTTTTATAAGAATTTAAAATATCTTCAAAAATTTTTTTTTGTTTTATTGTTTTTTTTACTAAATCTTTATCTTTCCAAAAATTTTCTTGTAGTGAAGTTTTTTCTAATATTTCAAGTTTTGCTTCAACGTCATGCTTATCAAAGATACCCCCTAATATTATTTAGAGTTTTTTTGGTAATCTCCAATCTATTTTCAAAGGTATACATTAATAAAATTGTCTGAATTTAATTAATATATCACTACCATTAATTGAAATTAAATTATTATTATTGATATTGTTGATATCTCTCCTTTTTAATGCCTCAATAATTATATTTTTTTCTCCTGGTGCTGATTTTAACCCTGTGTCATAATTTAATGATGTTAGATATATATTTTCAGGAATTTTAAAATCTTCAAAATCATCTTTGTATAGGGCATTTTTTACAAAATCTTTGAATACAGGTAGAGCTGCTTTTGATCCAGTTTCGTATCTTCCAAGAGTTTTAGGATTATCATATCCAATATAAACGCCAATAATTAGATTAGAAGAAAATCCAATAAACCAAGCATCATAATTATCATTAGTTGTTCCTGTTTTTCCACCTAAAGGAACGTTGAGTGATTTCAATTTTTTTGCCGTTCCTCTTTCTACAGCGCCTCTCAATATAGATACCATTTGATAAGCTGTTTCTTCACTTAATATTCTCTCATTTGTATTTTCAATTTTTGGAAGTTCTGTTGACTGATCTATAAATTTGTCACAACCTAGACATCTTCTATTTTTAACTTTGAAGATTGTTTTACCTCTTCTATCTTGTATTCTTGAAATTAAGTTTGGCTCAATTTTTTTTCCACCATTTACAAAAGGCGCATACGCGGTTGTTAAGCTTAACAGTGTAGTTTCTGCAGCACCTAAGGATACTGAAAGCAACTCTGGAATCTCATTATAAATATTTAATTTTTTTGAAAGGTCTAAAATTTTTTCTAGACCTAAAATTTTAGCTATTCTAACTGTCATTAAATTTCTAGAATATTCAATTCCTTTTCTTAGTGTAGAAGGTCCATAAAATTTTTTTCCATAATTTTCTGGCTTCCAATTTTTCAGTCCAACACCTTGACTTTCTACAAAAGGTGCATCCAAAATAATTGAATTTGGGGAAAATCCGTTTTCTAGTGCAGCAGCATAAACTATTGGTTTAAAGGCTGAACCAGGTTGTCTTTTTGCTTGCGTTACTCTATTAAATTCACTTGATTTAAAATTAAAGCCACCTACCAATGCTTTTACATCTCCAGAAAAGGGGTCTAATACAACAATTCCTCCATTTACGATTGGGTATTGTTTTACATCCCAATAATTATTTTCTTTTTTTACAAAAACAATATCTCCTACTTTAAAAATATCAGTAATAAATTTTTTTTTTGGTATTATCCATTTTAAATTTACTGCAGATAAAAATTCTTCTGTGTTATTTTTTTTATCATTAATAATTTTAAATTTAACCTCTAAGTCATTCAAACTAGTAATCTCTGCAATTTTCCATTTTAATGTTGGGTCAAGTTTAAATTTGTTTAATTTATTTTTCCAATTTTTATCTTTAATTTTATTTGTTATCACACCTCTCCATCCGTGTCTTCGATCGTAATCTTCAATACCTTTTCTTAAAGATTTTATTGCTTGTATTTGATAATCTATGTTCAATGGTGTTCTAATACTTAATCCTTGAGAGTATAATTTCTCAAAACTATAATTTTCTTTAACTGATCTTCTTACTTCTTCCGTATAGGAATTAGCTTCATTAACTATTTCAATTTTTCTTTTTTTTAAATTTAATTTTGATTTTTTAAATTCGCTTAATTTTTTTTTTGAGATAAAATTATTATCTTCTAGATTTTGAAGGACTAAATTTCTTCTATATTCCGCTACTTTTGGATATTTGTAAGGGTTATATTTACTTGGGGCTTTAGGTAAAGCAGCAAGCAAAGCAGCATCTGAATAAGTTAATTCTTTAATTGATTTATCAAAATATTCCAGACTGGCGGCAGCTATACCATATGTTCCTTGTCCTAAATATATTTGATTAAGATAAAGTTCTAAAATTCTTTCTTTTGTATACGCCCTCTCAATTCTAAAAGCTAGGATTGCTTCTTTAATTTTTCTTTTCATGGAAACTTCGTTTGTTAACAAAAAGTTTTTAGCTACTTGTTGTGTAATCGTAGATGCTCCTTCAAGTCTTTTTTTCTGAGATAAATTTTTTATATTATTTATTATGGCTCTTAATATTCCTTTAGCATCAACTCCTGGGTGTTCAAAAAAATTTTTATCTTCCGCTGATAAAAAAGAATTTATTACTTTTACTGGTATCGACTCAAAAGGGACAAATAATCTTTTTTCGATAGCATACTCAGCTATAAGTCTTCCGTCTTTTGAGTAGACTCTACTCGATATAGGAGGTTGATAATTTGATAATTTTTTATAGTCTGGTAATCCTATAGAAAAGTACCAAAGCGTCGATAATGCAAACATAAGAATTACAATAATAAATACTATTGTAAATTTTAGTGAAAAATTAAGAAAATTTAACATTTAATCATTTTATTAATAATAAATTTGACTTTCTTTAGGCATAAAAGATTTAATTATGTGTATTTATTCACAAATTTGTATAAAATGCTTTTATGTCAAATTATATAATCACAGATTTCAACAAATCAAAAGGAATTCAATTAAAATGGAAAAAAATTTATACATCGATGCTTCGCATCCTAATGAAACGCGTATTGTACTTAAATCAAGTAATGCAATTGAGGAATACGAATTTGAAGATAAAAATAATTTAAACTTTAAAAATAATATTTATCTTGCTACGGTAAGTAGAGTTGAACCTTCATTACAAGCTGCTTTTGTAAATTTTGGAAGGGAGAGACACGGTTTTTTAGCATTTAATGATATTCAATCTGATTATTATCAAATTCCTTCGGAAGACAAAGATAAATTAAAAATTGCTGAAGAAAAAATACGAGAAGATCTAAAGGATAATGCAACTGAGGCTGTTCAAGAAGTTGCTTCGACCGAGCTAACGTCAAATGATATCATTGATAAGACTGAAGACAAAACTAAGGAAGATAATACTGACGAATTAAAAGATAATAGTAAAAAAAATTACCGTGAAAAAGTAAAATCTTCTTTTGGTATTAAAAGATATAAAATTCAAGAAGTTATTAAACCAGGACAGATAATTTTAATTCAAGTTATTAAGGAAGAAAGAGGGCAAAAAGGAGCTGCTCTTACAACATTTATATCTTTAGCTGGAAAATATATAGTTTTAATGCCAAACACAGCCAAAGGAGGAGGAATATCCAGAAAAATTTTTAATTCCTCTGATCGACACAAAATAAGAAATATTCTTAATGAGATTGATATACCAAAAAGCATGGGAGTAATTGTTAGAACTGCTGGAGCGAATAAAACAAAAAATGAAATACAAAAAGATTTTCAAAACACAATATCAACTTGGGAGGAAATAAAAAATAACGCGTTAGATTCAAATGCACCATCATTAGTTTATGAAGAAGGTGACATTATTAAGAGAACTTTAAGAGATACTTACGATAATGAAACTAAAAATGTCTATATTGAAGGAAATGAAGCTTACCAAAAAGCAAAGAAGTTTATGAAAGAATTGATGCCAAAAAGTATAAAAAATATTAAGAAATATAGAGGCAAAATTCCACTTTTTCACGATGCAAATATTGAAAAAGAGTTGAATAATATTTATGAACCTACAGTGAAACTAAAATCAGGAGGCTATTTAGTTTTAAATCCAACTGAAGCTCTAGTTTCAATTGATATTAACTCTGGACAATCTACAAAACAAATTAATATAGAAAAAACAGCTTTAAATACAAATTTAGAAGCTGCAGAAGAAATAGCACATCAAATTAAATTAAGAGATTTATCTGGTTTAATTGTAATAGATTTCATTGATATGATGAATTTTTATAATAGACGCATGGTAGAGAAAAAATTGAAAGAAAGTATCAGAAAAGATAGAGCTAGAATTCAAGTTGGAAGAATAAGTAATTTTGGATTACTTGAAATGACCAGACAGAGATTGAGAGAAGGATCTATAAAATGGGAAACACAACTTTCATGTGAGTCTTTTTCACAAAAAATTTTAAAAAAAATTCAATATTTGGCTTTTACTGAAAAAGTAAAAATTATCAAATCATATGTACCAAAAAAAATAAATAATTATATTCAAGAGAATTTATCGGAAGAGCTAAATTATTTTCAAAAAAAATACTTATTTAAAATTGAAATATTATCAGATGAAAGATTATTAATACCTGAGTATAAAATTGAATTATTGAATAAATCAAAAAAAATTATAAATATTATTGAAAATATCAATGCAATCGCAGAAAATAAAAAAATTAAAAAAAAATTAATTAATGAAAAAAAAATTACCAAAAAGGATAAGAAAGAAGTAAAAAAAAAGAAAACAAAGAAAAAATTAAGAACTCTCTGGACTAGAAGAAAAAAGAAAAACTAAATTATCCCTTTTACTGGCGAACTAGGTGATCCAAAATAATTTTTTTGCATCCTTCCTGCTAAATAAGAGTTTCGTCCTGATATTACAGCATCTTTAAAAGCCTTGGCCATTAAGACTGGATTTTTTGCTTTTGCTATTGCAGTATTAATTAAAACACCATCACAACCAAGTTCCATTGCAATTGTAGCATCAGACGCTGTTCCTATGCCTGCATCTACTATTACTGGAACTTTTGATTGTTTAATGATTAATGAAATATTGACTTTATTTTGTAAACCTAAACCTGAGCCAATTGGTGAAGCCAAAGGCATGATAGCTGACGCTCCATTATCTTCCAATTTTTTCGCTAGTAAAGGATCGTCACTACAGTATACCATTACATTGAATCCTTCCTTAACAAGTATTTTTGTAGATTTAATTGTTTCGATCATGTTTGGGTATAAAGTTTTCTTATCACCTAGCACTTCTAATTTTACTAGCTTCCAGCCTCCCATTTCTCTTGCCAACCTTAAAGTTCTTAAAGCATCTTTGGAATTGAAACAGCCAGCAGTATTAGGAAGGTAAATTATTTTTTTTGGATTTAAATAATCTGTTAGAATAGGTTTTTTTTTATCCAAAATATTCACTCTTCGCACTGCTACAGTCACCATATCTGCACAAGAGGCTTTAATTGCCTTTGCAGTTTCGCTGAAACTTTTATACTTACCTGTTCCAACAATTAGTCTCGATTTAAGAGATTTTCCAGCGACTTTAAAAATATTTTTTTTTTTCATTTATCCACCTCCGATGAAATGAACAATTTCAACTTTATCCTCATTTTTTAAGTATTTTTTTTTATAATTAATTTTTGGAACAATTATTCCATTATGCTCTAAAGCAAATTTTTTTTTAGTTAACTTATATTTTTTTAATAAATCTTGTATGGAAAAGTTTGATTTAATTGATATTTTTTTTCCATTTAATTGTATTTTTGCCATAATTCAGCTAATCAGTATTAATATTAAATATTGATGAATAAAATTATAATTCTTAATGGACCAAATCTCAACCTTTTAGGTGAAAGAGAAAAAACTGAATACGGAAGTTTTACATTAAAAGAAATTGAGGTGAACTGTAAAGAATTTGCTGATGGAAATGGTATAATACTCTCTATGTTCCAATCAAATATAGAAGGTGAAATTATTGAAAAAATTCAAAAATCAAGAAACGAACAGCATGGTTTAATTATTAATGCTGGTGGATACACACATACTTCTGTTTCAATACATGATGCTTTAAAAATTTTAAAGATTCCTATTATTGAATTGCATATAAGTAATATTTATAATAGAGAAGAATTTAGACACAAATCTTTAATAAGCAAAGTTGCAAAAGGTATTATTTGTGGATTTGGCGCTAATGGGTATATAATGGCTCTAAAGGCTATGAAAGCATATTTAAAAAAATGAAAATTGATAAAAAATTAATTAAAGAACTTGTTGATAATTTAAAAGAATTTGGCTTAACAGAGCTAGAGTATCAGGAAGGGCAAACTAAAATTAAAGTTTCAAAAACCTCCAAGATGATTGAACAATCAAAAACAAGTGCGATTGTTTCTACTAATAAAGCTGTATTAAAATCTTCAGACGACTCGGATGGGATAAGGATAAAATCTCCAATTATTGGTACGTCCTATTTAGCTGCTGAACCTGGAGCAAAAAAATTTGTTGAAGTTGGAGATAAAGTCAAAAAAGGTCAAACCATAATGATTGTTGAAGCTATGAAAACTATGAATCATATACCATCAACTGAAGATGGTGAGGTAAAAAGAATTTTAGTTGAAGATGGTCAGCCAGTTGAGTTCGGTCAAACACTAATACTCCTTAAATAAATTAATAATGTTCAAAAAAGTTTTAATAGCTAATAGAGGTGAAATAGCTGTAAGAATAATTAGAGCTTGTAAAGAATGGGGCATAGCAACTGTAGCAGTTCATTCTGATGTCGACGCAGACTCTATGCATGTAAGACTTGCTGATGAAAGTGTTTGCATAGGCTCGCATCAACCACAAAATAGTTATTTAAATATTTCATCAATTATGTCTGCAGTGGATTTAACTGGCGCGGAGGCTATTCATCCAGGCTATGGTTTTCTATCAGAAAATGCAAAATTTTCTGAAATAGTAAATAAACATGGAATTAAGTTTATAGGTCCAAGCGCAGATTTAATTTCTAAAATGGGTGACAAAATAGAAGCAAAAAGAATTGCAAAAAAATATGGTTTACCAGTGATTGAGGGATCCGAAGGAGGAGTAAAATCTGTTGCTGAGGCAAAGTCATTATGTAAAGATATTGGCTACCCAGTGCTTATTAAAGCTGCGGGTGGTGGTGGTGGTAAGGGAATGAAAATTGTTGAAGAAGAAAGTAAGTTAGAAAACCTATTTTTGACAGCAAAAACTGAAGCTAAAAAATTTTTTAATAACGACGAATTATACATTGAAAAATACTTTATGAATCCAAGACATATAGAAGTTCAAATAATGTCTGGTAAAAATAAAACCGTTCATTTAGGTGAGAGAGACTGTTCTGTTCAAAGAAGACATCAAAAGTTAATAGAAGAAACTCCCAGCCCTGTGCTAACCGAAGGCCAAAGAAAAGATCTTCTAGAAAAAACTGTAAAAATGGTCGAACAAATTAATTATGAGGGAGCCGGAACTGTAGAATATATTTATGAAAATGGAAAATTTTACTTTCTAGAGATGAACACAAGGGTTCAGGTAGAGCATCCAGTAACAGAAGTGCAAACAGGTATCGATATTGTAAAAGAACAATTATGGATAGCATTTACTGGGGATACTGCTTTAAACCAGAACGATATCATGCCCAGAGGACATTCTATTGAATGTAGAATTAATGCTGAGAACCCAGCTTTAAATTTTCAACCCAGCCCAGGAATTATTAGTGTATGCCATCAACCTTCAGGTTTTAGAACAAGAGTTGATGGAGCAATTTTTCAAGGTTGTAAAATAACACCATTTTATGACAGTTTAATTGCAAAAGTAATTTGCAAGGGCAGAAATAGAACAGAAGCAATTCAAAGAACTTTAAGATCATTAGATGAATTTGTGCTTGAGGGAATTACAACTACAATTGATTTACATAAGAAAATATTAAATCACAAAAAATTTATTAATTCTGACTTTGATACAAATTGGTTAGGTAAAGAAAAATTTTATTAAACATTAAAACAGTTAAGTAATTGTAAATCATAAATTGCATGGTCAAATGGGGTTAGGTTTGGGTCAGATGCAAAAGTCCATCCATTGAATATAAATACTTTTTCATTTTCATTTTTTGTAAGGTCTTTTACTTGCATATAAGCAACATCACCTACCCTATTATTTACTTTTATTTTTTCACATTTTAAAATTTTAATTTCCAATGGTCCAAATTTTTTTATTTCATTGAAAGCAACTAAAAGTTCAGATGATTTTGCAGTGATCTTATCAAGTCCAATTAATAAAGCATGTGGAGTTTTCAAAACGTTATTTTTTTGTTTTTTTTCTTTAATCTTTTGATTTTTTATTGAATTAAATTTATTATCATCAAATTCTTCAAAACTTGGTTTTATTTCATTTAAATTAATTAATGGAGTGCTAACGATTTTATCTTCAGCGAAAGTCGAGTTATATATAAAAAAAAAGATGAGAAAAAAAAATTTATTTCCAAGTCTCATATTTTTTTTGTATATCATTTCTTTTAATTTTAACAGGTTTATGACTATTGTTTGATCCGGTTTGATTTTCTAAATGGTCTTTTTGCCAAATATATCTTTTTTTAATATTTTGATCCGGAATTTTGTTTACGGTATGGTGAATCCATAAGTACCATTCTGATGAAATTTTAGTTGCTTCAATATCGCTAGAATAAACAACCCATCTTTCATCTTTTCTGCTTTTATAATATTTATTTTTAAATTCATCTTTTCCAACATATTTTCCATAAAACAAGGTCTTAAGAAAAGTTCCAAGAGTCTGTTGATTCCACCATGTAAAAATAATTTTTAAGCTCATATTTAATATTTTAAATCCACACAATTTGTAATTGTATTATTATAAATGGACACAATAAAAATTAATATATATCTTTATATTATTAGATTCCATTTAAATATGAAAAAATTCATTGTTGAAACTTACTACACTTGTACATTCAAGACTGTGCACACATTAAATGATTTAAACGATAAAGAATTATCTAAAGTAGATCAAAGAACTGATGGAGATGTTGAAGTAATTGACGTCAAACTAAATAATCGTAAAACAAAAAAAATTGGTGAAAAAAATCAGAAAATAACAAAAAACACTAAGGTAAACGATCCTATGCCAAGTAGTGTAGCAGAAAAAATTATAAACGCTAATAAAGATAAAAAATTAGAAAATTCAAGCAATATTAAAACAAATAATAATGCTCGCTTTAAAATGCCAGATAGAAGAAAAGGTTACATTCAAAAGGCCCAAATAGGTGATCATAAAGTTTATCTCCATACCGGCGAGTATGACGATGGAAAAATAGGTGAAATTTTTATCGATACCAACAAAGAAGGGGAATTAGTCAAAGCTATGATGAATAATTTTGCAATAGCTATTTCTCTTGGATTGCAGTACGGAGTGCCTTTAGATGAATATGTTGATGCATTTATTGATACCAAGTTTGAACCTTCTGGTAATGTTTTAGGAAATGATAGAATATTAAGTGCTTCCTCAATTTTAGACTATGTGTTTAGAGAGCTTGCTATTTCATATCTAGGAAAAGAGGATTTAGCACACACACCTTCCATAGCCAGTTCTAAAGAGGTAAACGCTGATAATGGAGATGATAAATTTCTAAAAATAGTAAAAAATATTACATCAAAAGGATTTATTAGAAGCAATTATGAAGAAAAATTAGTTGATCTTTCTGACGTTAGAATTAATCTTAAAACCAAAAATTAATTTTTTTTAATATTTTTAATTCCTAATTCTTTTAATTGTAAATCATCAACTTTAGATGGGGCCTGCATCATTAAATCTTGAGCATTTTGGTTCATAGGGAATAAAGTTACCTCTCTAATATTTTCTTTATCTGCTAATAACATAACTATTCTATCTATACCTGGAGCTATTCCTCCATGGGGCGGGGCCCCATAACTCAAGGCACTAATCATTCCACTAAATTTTTCGTTTACATCATTTTCAGTGTAACCAGCGATTGAAAATAATTGATACATTAATTCTGGAATATGGTTTCTTATAGCACCAGATGAAAGTTCAATTCCATTACAAACAATATCGTATTGATATGCTTTAATATCTAAAATTTTATCTAAATTTAAATTTTTTGTATCCCCTTGCGGCATAGAGAAAGGATTGTGACTGAAAATTACTTTTTTTGAAATTTCATCAACTTCAAACATGGGGTAATCAACAATCCAACAAAAAGCAAATTTATTTTCATCTATTATTTCAAGATCTCTTGCAATTTTATTTCTTGCGAGAGATAAAATTTTTTCAATTTCCTTTTTATTGCCACAAGCCAAAAAAATGCTATCACCAATTTCTGCTGAACAAATTTTCATTATTTCTTTTAAAGAATCTTCGCTAAAAAATTTTCCAACAGGACCTTTACCTCTTATTTCTTTATCTTTCTCGATTGTAAAATATGCTAATCCTGATGCGCCTTGTTCTTTGGCCCATTTATCAATATTATCAAAAAAACTTCTTGGTTTTGCTTTTGTATTTTTTGTAACTATCGCTTTGACAATAGAACCGGCTTTTACTAATTTTTTAAAGATATCAAATTTCACATCATCTCTTGTAAAAACTTTTGTTAAGTCTTGAATAATTAATGGGTTCCTTAAATCAGGTTTATCAGTTCCATATTTACTCATTGCTTCTTCATAAGGAATTCTTGGAAATTTTTCATTAAGAAGCTTTTTAGAAGAAAAGTATTTAAATAAATTAATCATTAATTTTTCAACTACATTAAATATATCTTCTTGTTCAACAAATGACATCTCTAAATCTAGTTGATAAAATTCTCCTGGACTTCGATCGGCTCTAGCATCTTCATCTCTGAAGCAAGGGGCAATTTGAAAATATTTGTCAAAACCTGATACCATAATTAATTGTTTAAATTGTTGTGGCGCTTGTGGTAGTGCATAAAATTTTCCAGGGTTTAATCTACTTGGAACAAGAAAATCCCTCGCACCTTCTGGGCTTGATGAGGTTAGGATTGGAGTTTGATATTCTAAAAATCCTAGTTTCAGCATTTCAGACCTAATAAAAGAAATCACTTTTGACCTAAGTATTATATTTTTATGCATTTCTTCTCTTCTGAGATCTAAAAATCTGTATTTCAATCTTATATCTTCTGGATAATCTTGTTCTCCGAATACTGGCATAGGTAAATCTTTGGCATTAGATAAAACTTCTACTGAGACTATTGAAATTTCTATCTTACCAGTTTTTAAATCTAAATTTTCAGTCCCTGATGCTCTTCTGACTACCTTACCTATGATTTTCAAAACAGACTCTGGTTTTGATTTTTCTAATATTGGAAAAAAACTATTATTATTTTCAATAACACATTGAGTTATTCCATAGTGGTCTCTTAAATCTATAAATAATAAATTTCCATGGTCTCTTTTTCTATGAAGCCATCCTGATAGATAAACATTTTTATCAATTTCTTTTTCACTTATTTCTGAGCAATTATGTGTTCTATACTTATTCATTTATTTATTACTTTTTTTATTAGATTAATATTTATTGATTTTCCAGTAGATAAAGACAATTCATCAACATCCTTGAGAAATTTAAACATTTTTTCATAAGATCTATCTATATTTTTAATTATGTAATCAGAAATTTTTGGATTAAGGTTTATCTGTTTATCAGAAAAAGCTTTGGATATAATGACTTGTAACAGGTCATCTGTTGGAAGATCTATACCAATATAAACAAAACTATTAATTCTTGATCTTAAATCCTGAAGATTAAAATTTAATTCTTTTAAAGGATGTGTGCTATTTACAACAATATAGTTATCTAGTTGCTTAGATTGATTCAGTATTGAATAAAAAAGTTTCTCATCAATATTATTTTGATAATCATCAATAATTAAACATTCGATATCATTAAGTTGTTCTACAATCTTATTGTTTATTATTTCAGCTTTGATTAATTTAACTTTATTAATTTTTTTTTCTAATATTTTTGATAAATGAGTTTTTCCAGAACCAATTGAGCCAAATATATTTAACCATTTCCCGGGCCAATTTGGCCAACCTTCGATTAATTTATAAGCAGAAAAATTATTTTTAGAAACATAAAAATCTTGTTTGAAATATTGAGTTTTAAAAGGGAATTTAAATATTAACTGGTTCATTATACAATACTAAGGTTCCACTTTTCATTTTTATATTTTAAAATAATTTTTTGATTTTCAAGCAATCTTATTATTTTATCCAGTCTACCAAGGTATTTTATTTTAAAAAATACAAATTCATTATTGAATTCACTAACATTAATATTTGTAATTAAATCTATATTTTTTATTCTTTTATTTAATTCAATTAAATTAGTCCGACCAGTAATTTTAAAACTTACATTTATGTATGAAGGTACCCGTACATCTATTAAATTTTGAGATTTGATAAGATTTATTATTTCTTCTTTTACTTTTGTTATTATAAGTTCATTATATGTTTCCTTATTAGAATTTAATCTTGTAATTTTAATATTCTTTATAATATTTTTACCTGAAATGTTTATTTTAAAATAAATTTTTTCTTCTACAGAGTCTGTGTCTTCAATTAAGACTATAGCTAAATTTTTATTAGGATATTCGTGA
>JAOHKR010000007.1 GCA_028101445.1 Candidatus Pelagibacter sp.
GAAATTTAAGCTATTAATTAATGAATTGATTGTTCTAAAAGTATAGTCAGATTTATTTTTTTCAAAAATTCTTTTTTTGTTTTGTGTAACTAGATTTATAGAAGTACAAGTTTTAATTATAATATCCAATGATTTTACTGGTCTTGAAATTTTAGTTTCACCTAAAGGAAGTGTTATAATTTTCTTACCAATTTGACCGAGGTTATCTGTAGCGGTTTTTTTTGATACGGGTAAATTGAGATTTGATTGATCAATGATTTCGAATCCAATTAATCGACACAATTTTATAAATAATTTCTTAATTAAGTTATTTTTCTTCGAATTATTTATTTTTTTCATTATGATTAATTATATATATTAGTTTATATTGTACTACTATGAACATAAAATCATCTCAAACTCTAGTCGATGAAGCTGTAAAAAACATTGAAACACTTAGCTCTAATGAGGTTAAATCTTTACTTGAAAAAAAAGAAATAACATTAATAGACGTGAGGGATATCAGAGAACTCTGGAAAGAGGGTACAGTTGAAAATTCTAAACATATTCCTAGAGGGATGTTAGAATTTTGGTTAGATCCAGAAAGTTCTTATTATAAATCCAATGAGATTAAGGACATTAAAAAAATGGTTTTATTTTGTGCGCTGGGTTTGAGATCTGCTTTGGCAACAAAGTCTTTAGTTGATATGGGGTTTAAAAATGTTGCTCACGTAGCAGGCGGTTTTGATGCTCTAAAAAATAGTGGAATTAAAATAGTAAAAAAAGAAAAAAAATAATTTATTTACTAGCCTCCTTTAATGCAAATTCTATTCTATCTTGGCCCCAGAAAATTTTATTATTTGAAACAAATGTCGGTGCTCCAAAAATACCTTTTTCGTAGGCCTCGTTGGTTTTTTTTCTAAGAGAATCTTTGATTAAGGAAGAAGTTGATCTCAAAGAAAAAGTTTTTGGATTAATATTTATATTTTTCAGAACTTTTTGAATTATATTATCATCATTCATGTTTAATCCATCCTGCCATATGGTATTAAAAATACTATCAATATAATAATTTTTAATATTATCTTCTTCAGCAACAAGCACACCTCGCATTAAATTTAAACTTTTGATTGGAAAATATGTGTTAAATTTAAATTTAACACTATTTCGTTCTGCTATTAATTTGCAATCTCTTACCATATGTTTAGCTTTTGCGGGTATAAATGCTGGGGCTTTAATCCCATGTAAATTATGAAGACCGCCAAGCAGCATTGGTTTGTAAGTAATTTTTATTTTTATCCTATCTTCTATTTTTCTTATTTCTTTATGAGCAAGAAAAGAATAAGGGCTAACAAAATCAAAATAGAAATCAAATGGCTTAATCATTAAAGCTGATTTTTTTAGCAAAAAATATTCTAATAAACCAATAAAAAACTAACCCAATTGGGCCAGTAAAATAGGTTAAGACCAAAGAGATAATTGTAAATATTTTTGGTACAAGGTATTTTTTCGAGTCTCTTACAATCCAAGTGCCAGCAAATATACTTATAGCTAAAAAATGTAACCAAAAAATTAGCAACAAAGCTTCATTAGCAAACATTGAATACAAACTATTTAAACCACTATATAATTCGAATCCTCCAAAAATATTCCCATCTAAATAAATCTTATAAGATAAATATGCATAACCAATAGCTAGAAGAAGAGGTATAACTATAGATTGAACGAAAAAATTTGTTAATTGATGATAAGGAAAAATAATCAGCAGTATCCAAAAAGGAATGATACCCCAGTTTGCAATTAAATAAATATTTTCTAAAGTTAATAAAGGTAATAAATTATTTATCATGAAAATAATATAGTATATTAACATAATGAATCCCACAGCTAATAAAAGTGATTTTGAAGATCTGACTACTCACCTTAGAGATTTAGCATATTCATATTTAGAAAAGTACAGCCCATCTAAACAACAACTAAAAGTTCATTTATTAAAAAAGTATTTAACTAAAATAAAAGGAACTAAATCTAAAAAAGAAGTCACTGCAATAATAGATGAAATTATTTTGAATCTTGAAAAAAATAAAATTTTAGATGATGAACTTTACTCTGACTCTAAGGCAAGAATGTTTTTAAGAAGAGGCTATTCCTTAAATAAAATTAATCAATCATTAAGAAACAAAGGAATAGAGAGCAAACATATAAAACAAAGTATTGATAAAATTAAAGAAGATGAAATAGAACCAGATTTTGTTTCAGCGTTAAAATTATGTAAAAGAAGAAGAATAGGTCCGTTAAGACCAGATGCCAATCGTGAATTATTTTATAAAAAAGACATGGGTATTTTAGCGAGAGGCGGTTTTAGTTTTGACTTATCAAAAAGAGTTTTGGATTTAGAAACAGATGAGTTTCACAAATTAATCAAGATTATCTAATTTCCTTTTTTTTTCTTCTTCAACTAATAAGTCCAATTTTCTCCTAAGAGCATTTCTTACCAAAATAAAAAATAAAACACCAAAAAATGTGACTGATAAAATGATTATTAATATTGTTTTAATCATCTAATTTTTCAGCTCGTTTAATAAGCAAACTAGGGTTTCTGTAATCTTCTTTTCCATATAAAAAAGGTTTTTCATCAAGTGTTTTTATAATTGCTCCTGCATTTTGTGCTATAGCATGACCTGCCGCATAATCCCATTCATTAGCTCTTTCTTGAGCAGCGTAGATATCATATTCTCCATTAGCGATAACACAAAATTTATACGAACTTGCCATTTTAACAATTGAACTTACATTAAATTTTTTAAGTTTATTTAAGACAACATCTGAAGGTTTTAAAGTACTTGATAAAGCAACAATTTGACCTTTTGGTTGTTTTTTTTGACAATTAATCTTTCTAGTTTTCCCAGACTCAATTAGAAAACTTTCTCCAGTCGCATAAGAATAAAAAAGTCTATTTTTTTTTGGTACTCCGACAACTCCTATGACTGGAACAGTATTGATAACTAAAGCTGCATTTAAAGTGTACTCATCTCTTCCAGCTATATATTCTTTAGTACCATCTATTGGATCTATTAACCAAAATACACTAGCGGTATTTTTTATTTTTAAATCAACTGTCTCTTCAGAAATTATAGGAATATTAGGAGTAAGTATTTTTATTTTATTTGTAATTAAATCATTTACCCTTAAATCTCCGTTGCTTACTGGTGATTTATCTTCTTTAATTTCAATATTTAAACCCTTTTTATAAAGATCGATAGAATCCTGACCAGCAACATTAAATGTGTCAATTAAATTTTCTGTTATTTTTTTTAATTCATCTCTATTCATCTATTTTTTCTAGTGTTACATTTTCTACATTAATCACTCTTTTACCAAAGTTTTCAAAATTAACCGTAACTTTATTACCAATAATTGATTGGACTTGCCCAATACCCCAACTTTTATTTGCGGGATTAATAACGTGATCGCCTGGTTCAAAATCAATAAGCATCATGGAAAATCGTTAATAATTAGATTATACACTTTAATAATGAATTCTCTAGGAATTAATAAATCTAAAAAAGATACTAAGGTAGTCGTCGCTATGTCTGGTGGAGTGGACTCATCTGTTGTGGCTGCTTTAATGAAAGAAGAAGGTTATGACGTTACTGGCATTACATTAAAATTATATGATGATGCAAAACAATCAAAAGAAGGAAGACAGTGTTGTGCCGGTCAAGATATTTTAGATGCCAAAAGAGTGTCAGATAAAATTAATATTAACCATAAAATTTTATTTTACCAAAAGAAATTTAAATCAGAGGTAATAGACTCATTTATAGATAGTTATGCAGCAGGCGAAACCCCAATACCATGCGTCCAATGTAATCAAACCGTTAAATTTAGAGATTTATTTAAGTACGCTAAAGACTTGAAGGCTGATGCTCTAGTAACAGGTCATTATGTTGCAAGAGAACAGTTTAATGGGCACGCTAATATGTATAGAGCAAAGGATCAAAATAGGGATCAAAGTTATTTTTTATTTAGCACAACTCAAGAACAATTAGACTATTTAAGATTTCCACTAGGAAAAATTGAGAAATCAGAAACAAGGTCTATTGCAGAAAAATTAAATTTAAATGTAGCTCAAAAACCAGATAGTCAAGATATTTGCTTTGTACCTAATGGGGATTATGCATCTGTAATAAAAAAATTTAGACCAGAATCTTTCAAACCAGGAAAAATCCTCGATGTGCAAGGAAAACAAATAGGTGAACATGAAGGAATAATTAATTACACAATCGGACAAAGAAAGGGAATTAAAATAGCAAATATTAATCCCTTGTATGTCATAAATATTAACGCTGACAATAATACTATAATTGTTGGTAGCAAAGAATGTTTAGAAATTAAAGAAATCAAATTAAGAGAATTAAATATTTTAGGATCAAAGAAGGAGTTTGATAGTATTTTGAATATTAAAGTGAGGTCTACAGGCAAACTTTTAAAAGCAAAAATTAATCTGTTAGATAATTTTGCTAATGTAGAAATTTTAGATAAAGAAACTGGAATTTCCCCTGGACAAGCATGTGTATTTTATTCGAAAGATGATTTTGGGGATAAAGTTCTAGGAGGCGGTTGGATAGATAAGACTTTCAACAAAAATTTATCCACGTAACCCACAACACAATTGAACCTGCCTTAATGTAGCGTAAAAGGTGATACATTTTTTTTTTAAAAAATGTTTATATAAAATTAATTAGGAGGCAACTCTTAACTGACCATTTAAAGAAAAACCGAGAGGTTCAAGTTTAAAGGGCAGAAAGGTGAACCTAGTAGCGCTAGAATAGTTCATCGGGACGGCTTGGCGGTAGCGCCTAAAACGACGAGCCAAAACTGCTAAATTTCTGGGCGAAAGCCTAGAAATTTATGTGGTTCTTTTCCAAAAAAATCTAGAAAATAAGTAGAATAAAATAACCCCAACAAAATAATTCCATTCTAATGCATGTTTGAAATGCGTATTATCTTTGTTAAGTAAAATCGGCAAACTTAAAATCCCAACTGTTGCTAATATAGAAACTAAAACAATCTTTAAAATAAGTATTTTTTTGTTAATTAGTTGAATTAGCAAATTTTTGATTTTGAAAAAATGATATACTAAAATTCCTTGTGCTATTATTTCAAAAATAATAAATAATAATAATACTACTCTTCTTAAAAGTTTATATATTTGAATATCGAATTTAATTCCCAAAAAAATAGAATGTATTGCCAGAAACACAGCCGATAAAATACCGAATGTTTTAAATCTATAATTAATGTTTGTAGCTTTATATTGATTAACTAGTTTGTTGTTATTGTCCCAATAGTAGTAAAGCAAAACAGCTGTTAAAATCATAGCTGGTTTAAAAATCAAGTATTGAGGAAATGTTCTAGAAGCTCGACTAATTGATAAACTGCCATCCAAATAAGGTATTGAAAATCCAGATCTACCTATTTGATCAACTGTAAGTATTGTGTTTTCAAAAAATTCAGGATTTTGAGAAATGATCAGGCAAAGATTGATTGCTAAAAATGGAATTAAAAAAATCCATAAACTCAACTTTCGTATTTGAGCTATTACATTCATAAAATATGTTTTGATTATTTCTTTTTATTTCTTTTTCTCGCTCGTCTTTTTTTTGAGCCAATTTTTCTTCTGCCACGGTGTTTTTTGGGATAACCCATATTTTTGCCTCCTTTTTTATATCTTATTAAGCTATTAGTTAATAAAGTTTAATTATACTTATTTTATGAAAAAGTCCATAAGCACGTTTTTAAAACATACTGCACAAGACAAAGTGAACAGATCAGCCAATCCAGCAGTAGTTAGAGCTTCCACAATTTTTTTTAAAAGTATGCAGGAACTTTTAAAACATAAAGATCCATCTAAAAATAAAAGAGTAGATTATTATGATTATGGTAGAGCAGGTACACAAACTACAACTCAACTACAAAATATGATTGTAGAGCTAGAAAAAGCTCACCATGTTTTTCTAACACCATCGGGTTTTGCATCAGTAGCATTATCTATAATGAGTATTTGTAGACCAGGAGATGAAATAATAGTTACTGATAGCGTTTACTTTCCTACTAGAATGATTACTTCAAAACTTCTTAAAGAATTTGGAGTAAAGGCTCAGTTTTACAATCCAGATAATTTTCAAGACTTAAAAAATAAAGTTACAAAAAAAACTAAAATGATTTTTGTTGAAAACCCTGGCAGCAATACTTTTGAATTTCAGGATCTATCAGCAATAGTTAAATTAGCTAAAAAAAATAATATTATCACTGCTTTAGATAATACTTGGGGAACCCCGATATATCTTAAGCCTTTAGATATAGGTTTTGATATGTCAATTTCATCAGCTACAAAATATTTTTCTGGCCACTCAGACGTAATGGTAGGGACTCTTGCAGTAAATAAAAAAGTTTTTCAAAAAGTAAATTTTTATAACCGTGTTTCAGGATATAGAGCGTCACCAGATGATGCATATTTAGTAATTAGAGGACTAAGAACTCTAGATGTAAGACTTGAAAAGCATGAGAAAAATACAAAAGAAGTAATAAAATTTTTAACTAAACAAAAAAAAATTGTAGAAGTTTTGTATCCTTACAAGAAAGGAACAAAAAATTATAAAAACTGGAAAAAGTATTATAAAGGCGCAACTGGTTTATTAGGCTTAGTAATAAAAGCAAAAAGTAAAAATTCTGTTTTCAAATTTATTAATTCGTTAGAATTATTTGGAATTGGATATAGCTGGGGAGGATTTGAAAGTTTAGCAGTTTACCAAGATATCCAAAGAGAATTTAAAAAATATAAAGATAAAAATCTTCACATAGTAAGACTTCATATTGGATTGGAAGATCCTAAAGATTTAATTAATGATTTAAGAACTGCTTTAAGCTACATTAAGTAGTGCAAAAGTTTATTCCTAATAAAATAGCCTTGATTACAATGCTTGCCGCATGTGCAGCAATTTTAGTCTCTATGGGATTAAGGCAAACGTTCGGTTTATTTTTTAGTGCGTTTGAAGAAGGATTAAATTGCACAAGAACTGAATTCGGTTTAGCTATCGGAATTCAAATGTTATTTTGGGGTTTGTTCGCACCTATTTTTGGTTTACTTGCAGATAAGTTTGGTGGGAGTAAATCTGTTTTTATTGGCTTTGTTATTTTTGGTATTGGAATTTATATGCTTTACTCTGGACCCAATACTGGAATATATTTTCAAATAAGTCTTGGAGTTTTAGTTGGAACGGCTTTAGGAGCAACCGCCATGAGCGTACCAGTTTCTGAAGTAGGAAAACATTTTTCCAACGAACAAAGGACCATCGCAACAGGTATTGTTACTGCCGCTGCATCAATTGGATACTTTCTTGCACCATTATTTACAAAATTTACTTTAGGAGCAGTAGGGTGGGAACAAACATTAAAATACTTCCTATATTTTATTTTATTCGGAGCAATCGCATCATTATTTATTATTCCTAAAAAAAAAGAAATTAATTCTACATTAAATATAAAAGATCAAAATTTTACAGAAGCTTTAACTGAAGCATTTTCACATAAAGGTTATGTTTTATTAGTATTAGGTTTTTTTGTATGCGGTTTTCAAATTACTTTGGTTGGAACTCATGTCCCAGGCTATATGCAAGAAAGAGGTTTAGGCGGTTGGTCAGCTACAATTATACTTTCTTTAATAGGGTTATTTAATATTGTTGGTACTCTTGGTATGGGATATTTGGGAACAAAATATAGTAAGAAGAAATTATTGAGTATTTTATACGCACTCAGAGCGATAGTAATATGTATCTTTATTTTTTCACCTCCATCAATTTATATGGCCATATTTTTTGGATGCACTTTTGGTGTATTGTGGTTATCAACCGTACCTCCAACCAACGGAATAGTTGCTCAAATATTTGGAACAAAATATTTAAGCTTTCTTTTTGGAATAGTTTTTTTAAGTCATCAATTAGGTGCCTTTGCAGGAGCTTATCTAGGGGGTTACTATTTTGATCTTTATGGCAGCTATGACTATGCTTGGTATATTGCTATTGCTCTTTCAATTTTTGCCACTCTTGTTCATTTACCAATAGATGAAAAACCGATAATTAGATCTGAACAAACTATCTAAGGTTGTATAATGAGTCTTAAAGTGAATCAAAAGTGAATCAAAAGGTGAACATTTAGTTCTACCTAACCTGTAGTTGTGGATAATTTTTTTATTTAAACTTACTAATTTTTTTAATACGTTAATCATAACCAAGGAGTAAATATGTTTTCAAAAGAATTAAATCAAAAACTAGATCAATATCATTTATTAAATCACCCTTTTTACAAATCGTGGAACGAAGGAAAATTAACAAGAGAAATTATTAAAGATTATGCTGAGCAGTATTATCAGCATGTTAAGGCTTTTCCAAGATATATCAGTGCAACTCACTCATTATGTGAAGATATAGAAAAAAGAAAAATTCTTTTAGAAAACTTACAAGATGAAGAAAATAAAGATGCAGATCATCCTACACTTTGGAAAAATTTTGCATTAGAGATGGGCGCAAACTCCGAGGAAATTGAAAATGTAAAACATGAAAGTTTTACTAAAGATTTGATAGACAATTTCTTTAAGCAAGGTAGATCTTCTTATGCAGAAGGTTTAGCTTCTCTATACACTTACGAAAGGCAAATACCTGAAATTGCGGAAACAAAAATTCAAGGTTTGAAAAATCACTATGGCTGTTCTTCAAAAAAAGGATTGGAATTTTTTGAAGCTCATAAATCTGCTGATGTTCACCATAGAGCAGAATGTGAAAAACTATTAGATGGTTTGTCTAAAGATGAGCAAAAGAAAGCAGAAACAGCTGCATTATCTACTGCAAAATATCTTTGGAATTTTTTAAGCGGAATGTCTGCAAAACATAATTTGCAAGTAGCAGCTTAATTTTTCATGAAAGACGATAGTCACAAGTGGGATAATAGACATCCTACTGCTCAAATGTTAGGTCGATGGCAGCCATGGCACGCCGGGCATCAAAAGTTGTTTGAAGAAATTTTAAAAAAAACTGGGCAAGTAAACATAATGGTTAGAGACGTCAAAGGAGTTGATGATAATCCATTTGAATTTGAAACAGTTAAAAAAAATATTTTAGAAGCCTTAAAAGGATATGAGAATAGAATCCAAATCTCTTTAGTCCCTAATATTACAAACATTTGTTACGGTAGAGGTGTGGGCTATAAAATAGAAGAAATCATTTTAGATGAAAAAACACAACAAATCTCTGCAACCAAGATTAGAGAACAGATGAGAAAAGACGGTAAATTATAGTAATGCGAATAGTTCTCACTTGACCAATTAGCGGGTGAATTATATAAAACAACAAATTCAAGGGGAAACAATTACATTATGTTCAATAACAATCCATTTTCCAACCTAGCTGAAATTGTTTCACCGCTTGCTATGCAGGGGTTTGTGATTGCAATGATACTATTAGTAGTTCTTGGAACTCTAATTGATATTATTCACAAGAAGAACGTTAAGTATTTTTTTGATAACGCAAAAAAAGCTAAAAAAAATGCTCAAGTTGAATTAAGCACAGCAAAAAGAACTTCAGTTATTTTAAAAACAGTTGCGCATGACATTGCAACTACAGCAGAATTAGGTCGAGGCAAAAGAAGAGTAGCTCATGTAATGGGTATGTATGGAACAATTATTTTTTGGGCTTGTTCAGCCATCTTAATTTTTTCTTACTCATCAGCAGGCATCGAAACTCCTTCAAGCATTACTACTTTATGGCATGTTGGTGCTATTTTAACTTGTTTAGGTGGATACTGGTTTTGGTTTTTTTTAAGAGTAGATGTATTAGCTGAAGCTCATCCCTGGTACAGAATTATTAAAGCAGATTTATTTGTACTAGCATTATTAGCTTGCGCAACATTTGGTTTAGCATGGTCGTACACTCAATCATCAGGAATGGTTACACTTAATTATTTATTTTTAGTTTTATTTATAGCTGCAAATTTAATTTTATTTGGAGGTGTTTATTGGTCTAAGTTTGCTCATATGTTTTATAAACCAGGAGCAGCAATTCAGAAGAATTTAGCCGAAGCAGATGGCTCTAGAGACAATTTGCCACCACCAGCTGAAGCAAAAGAACAATTCGGATTAGGTATTAAGAGAGAACAACCAAAGCATTATTAAAAAATTTATGTTAAACAATTTAAAGGGAGAAAAATAATTTATGTCAACTTTTGTATACATGACAAGATGTGATGGCTGCGGTCATTGCGTAGATATATGCCCATCAGATATCATGCACATCGATGAGACTATTAGACGTGCAAAAAATATTGAACCTAACTTTTGTTGGGAGTGTTATTCATGCGTGAAAGCATGCCCTAACCATGCAATAGATGTAAGAGGTTATGCTGACTTTGCACCGATGGGTCATAGCGTTAGAGTTAGAAGAGAAGAAGAAAAAGGTACTATTTCATGGAGAATTAAATTTAGAAACGGAACTGAAAAAAACTTTGTATCTCCTATAACAACAAAACCGTGGGGAAAATTTATTCCAAAACTTGCAGATGAAGATAAACCTAATCAAGGTGAAATAACTACACAAAGACTTTATACAGAGCCTAACGGATTAAATATTGATGGTGACCTTCCAACTATTAGCAAAGAAACATTTAAGAAAGGTGTTTACTATTAATGGCTAATGTAAAAACACATTACGAAGAAAGTGACGTTCTAATTGTCGGTGGAGGAATGGCTGGTACAGGAGCAACTTTTGAAGCTAGACATTGGGGTAGAGATTTAAAAATAGTTTGTGTTGAAAAAGCAAATATTGATCGTAGTGGTGCAGTAGCCCAGGGACTTTATGCAATCAATTGTTATATGGGAATGCAGTGGGACGAAAATCAACCTGAAGACCACGTTAGATACGCTAGAAACGATTTAATGGGAATGGTCAGAGAAGATTTAGGTTATGACATGGCTCGTCACGTAGACTCAACTGTTCATATGTTTGATGAATGGGGTCTTCCAATGATGAAAAATGAAAAAACTGGTAGATACCTTAGAGAAGGTAAATGGCAAATTATGATCCATGGTGAGAGCTATAAACCTATTGTAGCTGAAGCTGCAAAAAAATCTGCAAACAAAATTTATAACAGAATAATGATTACTCATCTTTTAATGGATGATGAAAAAGAAAACAGAATAGGTGGTGCGGTTGGTTTTAATATGAGAACTGGTGACTACCATGTGTTTAAATCTAAAACTGTAATCGTTGCAGCAGGTGGAGCTTCACACATTTTTAAACCTAGAGCAGTTGGTGAAGGAATGGGAAGAACTTGGTATGCCCCTTGGAGTAACGGATCTGCTTATGCTCTTCCAATAGCTGTTGGAGCAAAGATGACACAAATGGAAAACAGAATTGTTTTATGTAGATTTAAAGACGGTTATGGACCCGTAGGTGCTTATTTTTTACACTTAAAAACTTATACTCAAAATGCAAATGGGGAAAATTATGAAAAGAAATGGTACGACCATACTAAAAATCTAGTTGGAGAATACATTGATCACCATCCAACACCGACTTGTTTAAGAAACCATGCATTCATTCAAGAAGTACAAGCAGGCGGTGGACCAATTCATATGGTAACAAAAGAAGCGTTTCAAGACCCTCATTTAGAAACTGTTGGTTGGGAGAATTTTTTAGGAATGACTGTAGGTCAAGCTGTAGTTTGGGCGTCACAAAATATTGACCCTAAATATACAAATCCTGAATTAACAACATCGGAACCGTATGTAATGGGATCTCACGCTACATGTTCAGGAGCTTGGGTAAGTGGACCTGAAGATTTATCTCCAAAAGAATATTTCTGGGGCTATAACAGGATGTTAACCGTAGACGGTTTATTTGGAGCAGGTGACACGGTTGGTGGAAGTGCACATAAATTTTCATCAGGTTCATTCACAGAAGGAAGATTAGCCGCAAAAGCTGCAGTAAAATATATCGAAGATAAAAAAGCAGAAGGAATAAAGGTTAGCGATAAACAACATAAAGATCTTAAAGAAGTTATTTACAAACCATTAGAAAATTACACGGTAGGCAGAAACGAAATAACAGGTGGAACAGTATCTCCAAGTTATATTTCACCAATTCAAGGCTTACAAAGACTTCAAAGAATTATGGATGAATACGTTGGCGGTATAGCTACAAACTATATGACAAATGAAAATATGTTAAATAGAGGTTTAGAGTTATTAAAATGGTTAGAAGAAGATCTAGAAAACGTCGGTGCTGAAGATTACCATCAATTAATGAGAGCTTGGGAATTAA
Organism: Candidatus Pelagibacter sp.; assembly: GCA_028101445.1. The sequence goes on from JAOHKR010000007.1 coordinate 12,354, forward strand.
AGCATAGAACTATAACTTCTCAATGTGTTACAGAGCATACAAAATTTAGAAAAGAAACAAGATGGCCGGGTTATTACTATAGAGGCGATCATTTAAAACTTGATGACGAAAATTGGCATTGCCTAACAGTTTCAAGAAGAGATCCAAAAACTAAAGAGTTTACTATGGAGAAAGTTCCGGTTTACCATATCGTAGACGAAAAGAAGGAAAAGAAAGCTTCATAAAAGTTAATGAAGTTACTCGATAAATCCGACAAAGAAATATTAGAAATAGCACAGCCAATTTGGGATAATTTGGTTAAATCATCTAATATTAAAGACTACGGTGGATTCACAAAAGATTTTTCATCACAAATGCTTTACGGCGCTAATGAAGTAGAGTTAGGTAAGCAGTGGGCAAACAATAAACTTTTAACAAGTTTATCTGAAAAACAAGATTTTCTGGGCACTATTAGAAGAGGCCAGTACGTAACGGTATTATATAAACAAACTAGTAATACTCAGCCAGGAGAATTTTTAGGTAGATTAGTACTAGGAGAAGAGGACAATCTAATTAAAATATTTGGAGCCACTATTTATTAATATTGACTTACTAATTATTCAGGAATATTCATAATTAGTAGTATGTTAGAAATTTACCTTCCTATTGTTCAAGTCAACATTGACATTTTCTTATTACTTTTTTTAAGTTTAGTTGTTGGAGTTCTCTCAGGATTATTTGGCGTAGGTGGAGGTTTTTTAATGACGCCTTTTTTAATCTTTATGGGTATACCTCCTGTTTATGCTGTTCCAAATGAAGTAAATAACATTTTAGCTACATCTGTATCAGGTTCTTTAACTCATTGGTTTAAAGACACCTTGGACTATAGAATGGGATTAATGATTGTTGCAGGTGGTGTTATTGGCACATTGCTTGGCATTTCCACTTTTTCATACTTTGAAGGCATTGGCAAAATTAGTGTAATAATATCATTACTTTACATGTACCTTTTAGCAATCGTAGGTACTCTTATGTTGATTGAAGTATTTAGAGCAGCTACTCAAAAAAAAACCACTAAGAAAAAATTACACGATCATAATTGGCTACAAGGTCTACCTTTAAGAATGAGATTTCAGAAATCTAGATTATATGAAAGTGCTTTAACACCAATTTTATTAGGTCTTATAGTTGGTTTTGTAGCAGCAATGATGGGAATAGGAGGAGCTTTCTTAATGGTTCCAGCTATGATTTATATAGTTGGTATGCCTATTAAATTGATACCAGGTACTTCTTTATTTGTTACAATTTTTATAAGTGCAATAGTAACTATTCTTCATTCTTTTAATTACGGAACAATAGATTTCTTTTTAGTAATACCTTTAATTCTTGGATCCATCGTAGGAGTGCAGCTCGGTCAAAAATTAGGACAACATCTTAAAGCCAATCAATTAAAATCTTTATTTGCAGCATTGTTAATTTCAGTTGCTATCGCAATAGCTTACGATTCATTTTTTAGAGAGAAATCACAATTAATTAACACTGAACAAGTAATTCAAACTGACTTAAGTAAATATGCTGAGTTTTCATTAAAGCTATCAAATGAATTTCCATTCTTATACGGAGCTTTTGCAATTATAGCAGCCATAGGTCTTGGAATACTTGCTGCTGTAGTAAGAAAAATTATATCTGACTTAAGAAAGAAAAAACCAAAAGAAGAAGTTAAGTTCCCAGTTAAATAAATTATTTTCTTTTGTATTTCTGTTTTTCTGGAATAACACCTCTAACACCACCTCTAGGATCTTCAACATCGCCTTTTCTTCTAGGAATTAAATGCAGGTGACAATGCATTATAGATTGGCCAGCGTCTTTACCAATATTTACACCAACGTTGAAACCACTTATTTCTTTATCTAGATTTTTTAATTCTTTCTTTTGATTTTTCAAAATTTCGTCTAATTCACTCATTTCTTCCTTTGTCAGTTCAAAGAAATCAGCTACATGACGATTAGTAATTATTAAAGTATGATGTTTGGTTACAGGATAAGCTGTATCTCTGATTATAAAAAAATATTTGGTTGTTGAGATAACTTTACAATTAGTTTTGTTGCAAAATATACAGTCTTCTTGACTAGAAGACATTAAGCACTTCTATAAAGCTTAGTCATAACAAACTCCTTATGACCTAAAGCTTCAGCACAAGTTAATCTACCGTTTGCTACTCTCAGCATTGACTTGATTAATTCATCTCCAGCTTGAGACATATTCATTTCTCGAGACAAAAGCTTTGATACATCGCAATCTATATGTTCTTTCATAGTTTTTACGGTCAATGGATTTGCAGTTAATTTTATGACTGGCTCGATAGGATTTCCAATAATATTCCCTTGTCCAGTTGGAAATAAATGAATATTAAATCCTGCAGCTGCCTGAAGAGTTACGCATTCTGCAGCAGCGGATGAAGTGTCCATAAAGTAAAGTCCTTTACCTTTAGTTGGTTCTTCAGCAGGCTCTAAAACATCTATAAATTTTCTTGTTCCAATTTTTTGAAAGTTTCCAAAAGCTTTTTCTTCAATAGTAGTTAAACCACCAGCAATATTTCCTGCTGTTGGTTGACTTTCGGATAAATCATCTGTTGCTTCTTTTAAAATAAAATCGTTGTAATCATTCCATGTTTTCATGAATTTTTTTTCTGCTTCAGGAGTAGCGCCTCGCTTAGCACAAACAGTTTCTGCACCTGTAAGTTCTGAAGTTTCCCCAAAACATAAATGAACTCCTAATGGCTCCAACTTATCCATCAAATTTCCAACTGTTGGGTTAGCAGCAAGTCCAGATGTTGTGTCAGATTCTCCGCATTTAACAGAAATCCATAAATCACTCATTGGACATTCTTCTCGTTGTTTTTCTGATGCCCACATAGAGAATTCTTGAGCTTTTTTAGAAGCCTTCATTATAGTTTGAATGTCACCACTTCTTTCAATATGAAAACCTTCTACTGGTTTTCCTGTTTCAGCTATTGCATCCACAATTTTTTTTGTCCATTTAGGTTCAATTCCAATAACAATTACAGCAGCAACGTTTGGATTTTTTCCTGTACCAATCATTGTTCTAAAATGTAACTCTAAGTCTGCTCCAAATTGAAGTCTTCCATATGAATGGGGTAGAGCTATTGTACCCTTAATATTGTTTGCTACTGCTTCAGCACAAGCATTTGAAATATCATCAACAGGAAGAATTATAACGTGATTTCTTGTTCCCGCTCGTCCGTTTTCTCTTTTGTACCCTAAAAAACTTTTTGGAATTTCCATAATTATTTTACCACTTTTTTGTTTTAACGTTGTGAACGTGTACATGTTCACCTTTTTTAATGTCTTTTATAACTTTACCAATATCGTGACCGTATTTAAAAATTGTATCACCAGTCTTGAGGTCTTTAAGAGCGATTTTGTGACCTAAAGGAACTTCATTAGTAGAAGGTACTTTAACTGTTTTATCGTTCTCCATAATCCAGGCGCTACAGTCTTGGCCTTTTTTAGTAGTTTCGATAACAACAACTCCTACGTTATCTTTTTCGTCATGTATGATTAGATCTGGCTGTGACATAAAATTATTAATGGATATAGACTAAAATCTAGTATATTTAAAGCAAGAATTTTGTATTATTATTTTAAAGGATTTTTATGGCTAAAATGACTACAGAAGAGGCTTTTGTAAAAGTTTTACAAATGCATGGGATTGAACACGCTTACGGGATAATTGGTTCAGCATTCATGCCTATTTCAGATATTTTTCCCGATGCAGGAATAACATTTTGGGATGTTGCCCATGAAACTAACGGTGGCTTAATTGCAGATGGTTATACAAGAGCTACTGGAAAAATGTCTATGGTCATTGCACAAAACGGTCCAGGAATTACAGGATTAGTTACACCAATTAAAACAGCTTATTGGAATCATACTCCGTTATTATTAGTTACTCCGCAAGCAGCAAATAAAACAATGGGTCAAGGTGGTTTTCAAGAAGTTGAACAAATGAATTTATTTAAAGATATGGTTTGTTATCAAGAAGAAGTAAGAGATCCATCAAGAATGGCAGAGGTTTTAAACCGAGTTATTGAAAAAGCTATAAGAGGTTCTGCTCCAGCACAAATTAATGTTCCAAGAGATTATTGGACACAAGTTATTGATATAGATTTACCTCCAATCGTAAGATTAGAAAGACAAGCAGGGGGAGCCGAAGCGATTACTAAAGCAGCAGATTTATTATCTAATGCAAAATTCCCAGTTATTTTATCAGGAGCTGGTGTTGTAATCGGTGGAGCTATAGATGACTGTGTTAAGTTAGCAGAAAAATTGGAATCGCCAGTTTGTTCAGGATATCAACACAATGACAGTTTTCCAGGAAGTCATCCTTTAGCAGTTGGCCCTTTAGGCTACAATGGATCTAAAGCTGCGATGGAATTAATTTCAAAAGCAGATGTGGTTTTGGCCTTAGGAACTAGATTAAATCCTTTTTCAACTTTGCCAGGTTATGGAATTGATTACTGGCCTAAAAATGCAAAAATAATTCAAGTCGACATGAACTCTGACAGAATAGGTTTAACTAAAAAAGTAACTGTTGCAATTTGTGGTGATGCTAAAATGGTTGCCCAACAATTATTGGGTAAACTATCTCCTAAAGCTGGTGATACTGACAGACAAAAAAGAAAAGATTTAATACATCAAACTAAATCTGCATGGTTGCAAAAATTATCAAGCTTAGATCATGAAGATGACGACAAAGGAACTGTTTGGAATAAAGAAGCGAGAGCAAGAGATAAAGATAGAATGTCACCAAGACAAGCATGGAGAGCTATTCAAGCCGGCATGCCCGAAGATGTAATAATTTCAAGTGATATCGGAAATAATTGTGCGATTGGTAATGCCTATCCTACTTTTGAAAAAGGAAGAAAATATTTAGCACCAGGATTATTCGGTCCATGTGGCTATGGTTTTCCAGCAATACTCGGAGCAAAAATTGGTTGTCCAGATACACCCGTTATAGGTTTTGCAGGGGATGGCGCCTTTGGAATAAGTATGAATGAAATGAGCTCATGTGCTCGAGAAGAATGGCCTTCAATAACTATGGTGATTTTTAGAAACTATCAATGGGGTGCCGAGAAAAGAAATACAACATTATGGTTCGATAATAATTTTATCGGTACAGAATTAGATCCTGAATTAAGTTATGCGAAAGTAGCTGATGCTTGTGGTTTAAAAGGTGTAACAGTTAGAACAATGGAAGAAACAACCAAAGCAATAAAACAATCTTGTGAAGATCAGAAAAAAGGTATCACAACTTTTATAGAAGTTATTTTGAATCAAGAGTTAGGTGAACCATTCAGAAGAGATGCTATGAAAAAACCAGTTAAAGTAGCAGGAATTAATAAATCGGACATGAAACCTCAAAAAGGTTTGAACTAATAACAATCAAATGAAATCACAAAATTCTAATAGAAGCTTTGGCTTACTATTCTTTATTGTTTTTATAGGAGTTGGTTTATGGCCAATAATAAAAGGTGAAGAGGCCAATATTTACTTGATACTGATTTCACTATTTTTTTTAATATTTGGATTAATTAATTCAAAAATTTTATCACCATTTAATAAAGCTTGGATTAAATTTGGTGAAATTTTAGGTTCAATTATTGCACCAATAATAATGGCCTTGGTGTTTTTTGTTTTTCTTACACCAATAAGCTTCTTAGTTAGAGTGTTTGGTAAAGACCTCTTGGGAATAAAGTTTAATAAAAAAAAAACATCCTATTGGATCAATAGAAATAAAAAACTTGGTTCAATGACTAAACAATTTTAGTGAAAAAAGTAATATACATTAATTTATTAGTCGTAATTGCAATCTTCATTTTTTTAGAAATTATAATTCGCTTAACAAATGTTGTTGGATTGCAAGGATATGACAAAAATGCTTTTTATTCAGATAATAATATAACTTTTAGCAAGCCTAATAAAAGTTTCAAAGTTTTTGGAAAAAAATCAAAAACTGATAACTTTGGTTTTAGAATACCATTAAGTAAATTTTCATACAAAAAAAATAAAAACTACACTTTAGTACTTGGAGATAGTGTTACTTATGGTGTTGGAGTTGAAGAGCAAAATTCGTTTATTGGAATTCTAAGACAAAAATATAAAAATGATAATTTACTTAACTCGGCAATCTTTGGGCACAATATTGAAAGTTATTTATATATTCTTAATAAAAATAATATTAAATTTAAAAATCAAATTGATAATGTAATAATATTTTTATGTCTAAATGATATTGTACCTCATCAAGGAGTAGTTTTTAAAGATAAATCAAATGAGATTAAAATTAAAAAAAATTTTTTAGATAGCTACTTAAAAAATTCATTTACATTTAAATTAAATATTTTTCTAAGAGAGAAATCATCTTTATTCGTATTATTAAAAAATGTTATTACCAACCCAGTAAAGAGACACTACGATTATATGAGAACATTATATAATGATGAAATAAACTTAATAGAATTTGAAAATCATGTGAATAAAATAAAAAAAATAACAAAAGATGGTAATTTTAATTCTAAGTTTATTTTATTGCCCTATGCTCACCAGGTAAATAATAATTGTGAAGATGAATTTTTAAAACCTCAAAATGATATTATTAAGATATTTAATAAACTAGATTTAGAATTAATAGATTTTACTCAAGAATTTTGCGATACATCAAATAAAAAACAACTATTTTTACCATATGATCCTGTTCATTTATCAAAATATGGACACAAGGTTGTTTCTGATTTATTAATTTCGAATAAAATTATTGCAAATTAAATGATAGATTTTTTAAAAGAATTTTTTGAGTTTTTAAGAGAAAGAAAAAAATACTGGTTATTGCCCATAATAATTGTTTTAGCTTTATTTGGAGTGTTAATTGTTTTGAGTCAAGGATCTGCAGTGGCTCCATTCATATATACAATTTTTTAAGTGACATCTATTTTAGGCATATCAGCATTTTACCACGATAGTGCAGCAGCATTAATTATTGATGGTAAAATTATAGCAGCAGCACAAGAAGAAAGATTTTCAAGAAAAAAACATGACGCAAGATATCCATTTCATGCCGTTGAATATATTTTAAAAGAATCTAGGTTAAATTTAAATCAGATAGATTATATAGTTTTTTTTGAGAAACCCTTTTTAAAATTTGAAAGATTATTGGAAACTTATATGGCATTTGCACCTAAAGGTTTTAAGTCTTTTAGCCTTTCTATGCCAATATGGTTGAGAGAAAAACTATTTCAAAAAAAATTTTTATTCGATAAACTTAAACAGCACGATGAGAAATTTAATAATATCAACAAAATTAATTTTTCAGAGCATCATTATAGTCATGCGGCTAGCGCATTCTACCCGTCACCATTTAAAGAAGCGGTTATCCTTACATTAGACGGTGTAGGTGAGTGGGCAACCACAACCGTAGCCATCGGAGATAAAAATAAACTTGAGATCATTAAAGAGATTCATTTTCCACATTCACTAGGTTTATTATATTCAGCTTTTACTTATTACACAGGTTTTAAAGTTAATAGTGGTGAATATAAATTAATGGGCTTAGCTCCATACGGAAAACCTATATTTAAAGATTTAATTATAAATAAACTTTTAGACCTTAAAGAAGATGGGTCATTTAAAATAAATATGGAATATTTTAGTTATGCAACTGGTTTAACAATGACCAATAAGAAATTTTCAAAACTTTTTGGAAATCCTGTAAGAAATCCTAATAAAGATTTATTAAAAGAATTCCATATGGATATTGCAGCGTCAATCCAAGCTGTAACTGAAGAAATAGTTTTACGCTTAACAAGAAGTATATCTAAAGAATATAATATAAAGAATTTATGTTTAGCAGGAGGAGTAGCGCTAAATTGTGTAGTAAATGGAAAAATTTTAAAAGAAAAAGTATTTGAAAAAATTTGGATCCAGCCTGCGGCAGGTGACGCAGGAGGTTCTTTAGGTGCAGCTTTAGCCTACTGGCATCATGAACTTAAAATGCCGAGAAATCACTATAAAGATCAAATGAACGGCTCTTACTTAGGACCTAAACTTGAAAACAACATGATTGAAGACAAGCTTAAAAATTTAAAAGCTATTTATAAAAAACACAATTCAAGTGAAATTATTTCCTTTACAGCAAAAGAATTATCTAAAGAAAAAACAGTTGGATGGTTTCAAGGACGAATGGAATTTGGTCCAAGAGCTTTAGGAGGAAGATCAATTTTAGCTGACCCTAGATCTGAAAAAATGCAAAAGGAATTAAATTTAAAAATAAAATTTAGAGAAAGTTTTAGGCCATTTGCACCTTCAATCTTACGAGAAGATGTTAAAGACTGGTTCGAGCTAGATAATGACAGTCCTTATATGCTTTTGGTTGCTGATATAAAAAAAGAAAAACAAATTAAGATGACAAAAAATGACGAAAGTCTCTTTGGAATTGAAAAATTAAATGTAAAAAGATCAAGTATTCCAGCAATAACTCATGTTGATTATTCAGCAAGAATTCAAACTGTCCATGAAGAAACTAATCCAAAATATTACCAACTAATAAAAGAATTTAAGAGCATCACTAATTGTCCAGTTTTAGTTAATACTTCTTTTAATGTTCGTGGAGAACCAATTGTTTGTTCAGTTGAAGATGCTTTTAATTGTTTTATGGGAACCAATTTAGATATTTTAGTAATTGAAGATTTTATTTTATTTAAAGAAGATCAAGATAAGTCTTTAGTAAAAGATTACAAAAATAAATTTGAGCTAGATTAATTTAAGTTTAATACTGAAGCTGGGTCAAGTTTTACCTCAAACCAATTTAATCTAATGTCTAAATGAGGACCTGTAGCTCTTCCACTTTTTCCTAAGGTGCCAACTATATCTCCTTGCTTCACCTTTTGCCCAACTTTTACGTTCACATCTTTCATATGCATATATAAAGTGCTTATGCCATGACCATGATCAAATATAATTGTTCCACCAGTAAAATACATATCACGTTCTGCTAAAGTAATTTCTCCATCCATCATGGCTTTAACAGGAGTTCCCTCAGGAGCATGAAAATCTATTCCATAGTGAGGACGTCTTGGCTTGCCGTTTAAAATTCTTTGGCTGCCATATACACCAGTAATAATATATTTATCAATTGGTTTAATAAATTTATCTTTAAAGTAATCATAGGTAGTATCAATTGATCTAGCCTTACCTATAAGAATGTTGTCTTTTTTAATTCTTTCATAAACTTCTGGCGGTGGCGTAACTTGTTTTTTTGGTAAGCCATCAATTTTTTGAATTTTATAATCACGTTTTAAAATTTTTCTTTCAATTACTTCAGTTTTACCATTTTCGTGAATTTTAATTACAACATTATTTTTTCTATCCCTATCTAATCCAAAAGCAAAATAACCATCTTTAGTTAATCTTATTTTTCGATTATCTACTTCAACTTTAGATCCTTTTGTTGCTTTTCCAATTATGAAAGAACCTTGTTCAAATTTACCTCTAAATTCTATGGCATTTGAAATATTTGAGTAAAAAAAAATAATTATGAATAAAAAAACATTCTTCATTTTGCTGTCCAACCTCCATCTATAATAATAGATGTTCCTGTGATCATTGAAGAAGCTTCTGATGCTAAAAAAGCAATTGATGTAGCTACATCACTGATAGTTACAACTTTGTTAATTGGGGTACTTTCTTTTACATATTTATTATACTTTTTATCACTAAAGTATTTTTTTGTTCTCGGAGTAAGTACAATATTAGGACAAACACTGTTAACTCTAATGTTATATTTTGCTAAATCTAAAGCCATACCTTTAGTTAAACCCTCAACTCCAAACTTTGTCATACTATAAACAGTTCTTTTTTGGCCAGCCACAAGACCAAAAATAGATGAGATATTTATAATCGAACCCTGTTTTTTTTTAAGTTTAATTATTTGGTTTGCACAAAGTTGAGCAATATTAAATACGGCTTTTGTATTTACATTTAATAAAGTTTCTAAAGAATTTTTTTTTACATTTAAAAAATTTTCTGGAATGTTAGTTCCTGCATTATTTACCAAAATATCAAGTTTCTTTAAATTAGTGATAAAATTTTTGATTTTATTATAATTGTTTACATCGCAATTAAAGGAAGTGTACTTTACTTTTAGTTTTTTAATTTTTTTACCTAAACTATTTAATTCAGATTGATTTCTACCAATAGCAATTATATTTCCACCTGCTTCAGCAATTGCTTCGGCGGCACCACGCCCTAAACCTTTTGTTGCTCCAGTTATTAAAGCAGTTTTTCCTTTAAGAGTTATGTCTTTTAAAAAAATTCCCATTATTGAGCTGTCCAACCTCCATCTACAACTAACGAAGTACCTGTAATCATTTCAGAAGAATCTGCTGCTAAAAATGCTACAGCCGTTGCAACATCACTTTCTTGAGCCACTCTACCTAAGGGTATATTTCTTAGCATTTGGTTTTTAAATTTTTTATTTTTAAAAAATTTTTTAACCATCGGAGTTTCAACAAATGTAGGGCATACAGTATTAACTCTGATATTGTACTTAGCTAATTCAACAGCCATTCCTCTGGCCAAACCTTCAACACCAAACTTATTCATATTGTAAACATTTCTTCCTTCACACCCAACTCTACCTAGTTGTGAAGACATATGAATAATTGACCCACCAATTTTTTTTCTATTTTTTGCTTTAACCATTTTTTGTGAGCATAGTTGAGCAACATTAAATGCAGCTTTCATATTTAGATTAGTTAAGTATTCCATGTTTTCCTTCTTAACTTTAGTAAAGTGTTCTGGTCTATTATTTCCTGCGTTATTAACTAAAATATCTAATCTGGTTATTTTTTGTAAAATTTTTTTAAATTCTTCTAATTGTGTAACATCACATACAAATGATTTGCTCGAACCTTTTGTTTTTTTAATTATTCTATTTACTTTATCCAAGTCTGATTTGGTTCTGCTTAAAATAATTACTTTTGCACCAGCTTCAGCTAAAGCTATAGCGCATGCTTTACCTAGTCCTTTGCCTGCACCTGTTACAAGAGCAGTTTTATTTTTAAGATTAATTTTTTTCAGCATTAAAAAAATAAAGTTTTAATATCAGTATATATTAATTCAATAGCAACAACTAAAATTGCCAATAAACCAATCCAAGCAATCCATTTATATTTTTTTATCCAACCAGATATTAAGTTTGCCGCAACAGCCATTAAAACAATTGATAATATTAGTCCAAATATTAATAAATGGTAATGATGACCTGCAGCTCCAGCAACACCTAAAACATTATCAAGACTCATTGTGAAATCTGCGAGTAAAACTGTCCAAATAGCTTTTAAGAAACTTGAATTGTCTACCTTAACATTCTCTTCATTAGAGGCTCCTTTAATAACATCAACATAAAGCTTGTACACAATGTAAAGTAAAAGCAGTCCACCAATTAATCTTAATCCGGTAATTTGTAATAAGTAAGCAGTTAAAAGAGTTAAAATAATTCTTAAAATTACTGCACCACCAATTCCCCAAAATATAACCTTTTTTCTTTGCTCAACAGGAAATTTAGAAGCAACCATACCAATGATAATTGCATTATCTCCAGCTAAAACTAGATCTATGAAAATAATTTGAGTTAAAATCGTAATTTGTTCTGGAGTAAATAATTCAGCTAACATGATTATTTATTTAATATCATGTCCGATGCTTTTTCTGCAATCATTATTGTAGGCGCATTCGTATTTCCTGAAGTAATATTTGGCATAATAGATGCGTCAACAATTCTTAAATTTTGTAAACCATGAGCTTGTAATTTATCATTTACTACAGCATCTTCTCCCTTACCCATCTTACAAGTTCCTACAGGATGGAAAATAGTTTGAGCATGGTCGCTTGCAGCTTTTACTAATTCTTCGTTATCAGTTATATGAGCTCCAGGTCTATATTCTTCCGGTTCATATTTTTTAAAAGTCTCTGTATTAAGCATTATATTTCTAACTAGCTTAAGGGCTTTAGCAGCTACATCTCTATCATCTTGAGTTGATAAATAATTCATTTTAATTTTTGGATTATCTCTGGTGTCTTTGCTTGCTATGTTTATTTCTCCTCTACTAGTTGGTCTCACGTTAGCTATAGTTGGAGTTATTCCATCAAAGTCATGCATTTTAGTAGCTCCTAAAATATCTGTACTAATTGGTTGTACATGAAACTGCAGGTTAGGAGTTGCTCTTGAAGGGTCACTTTTTACAAAACCACAAACCTGACTGGCACCCATAGTCATCGGACCACTTTGCTTTAATACATATTCTAAGCCAATAAGAAAATTTCCAAATAAACTATTAATTTTACCGTTCAATGATTTTAAATTTTTAACTTTATAAACTGGTCTAAACATTAGATGATCTTGTAAATTTTTTCCTATCCCTTTCAATTCATGTATTACTTCTATTCCGTGACTTTTTAATTTACTAGAGTCACCAACGCCTGAAACTTGTAAAATATGAGGAGAACCAATTGACCCTGCTGATAAAATTACTTCTCTAGTAGCTTTTATGGTAATCAATTTATCTTTCAAGTAATAATTAACTCCTACAGCTTTTTTTCCTTCAAAGTTAATTTTTTGAACATGTGCTTTAACAACAATCTTTAGGTTAGATCTTTTTTTTGCTGGTTTTAAATATCCTTTAGCAGCACTGCATCTTAATTTTAATAATTTATTTCGACTTGTAGTAAATTGAAAGTACCCAATACCAAAGTTATCTCCTGTATTAAAATCTTTCGTTCTTGGTATCCCTGTTTCTTCAGCAGCATTTTGAAATTCTTCTAACATGTCTAAATTAATTTGTTTATTAGAAACAGTTATCGGTCCTTTATCGTTATGAAACTCAGTATTTCCTAATTCATTATTTTCTGATTTTAAAAAATAAGGTAAAACATCGTCCCAACCCCAACCAGTATTTCCTTGTTGTCTCCAATTATCATAATCATTGCTTTGACCTCTTATCCATAAAAGTCCGTTAATTGATGAACTTCCCCCAAGAGTTTTTCCTCTTGGATACCTTATAGATCTATTATTCATCGTTTCATCTTTTTCTGTATGAAAACACCAATCGACTTTTGGGTTATGCATTGTTTTAAAATAACCAACTGGAATATGTATCCATGGATAGGTGTCTTTTCCTCCAGCTTCAATTAAGAGAACTTTATTTTTTGGATCTGCACTCAATCTATTTGCTAAAACGCATCCAGCAGAACCAGCTCCTACAATAATAAAATCAAATTCTTCCATAAGATATTTACTTATAAGTGAGAAAAGTATTATTTTCCAATATTCACAATACAACCCAAGGTTTTATTAGTTTGGTTTGACTCTAAATTTCATTATTGGTTTAATCTTTCCTTTATTAATAAAAAACGGGGGAATAATGAAAAAATTATTAACTGTTGTTTTAGGTCTAGTTGCTTTTGTAGGACTTTCAGTATCTACAGCTAACGCTAAAACATTAAAATGCCAAACTGTTATCAGTGCAAAAGCTGACGAAGTAAAAATGTTAAAAGACTTCGGAAAAGATGTAACTGACTTAACAGGTGGTTCACTTAAGTTCGAAATTATGCCAGCAGGTACTGTTGTTGGAGTTAAAGAAACATTAGATGCAGTTGACAAAGGACTGATCGATTGTGGATTTGCTTGGACACACTACTGGTCTGGAGAACATCCAGCAGCTATGTTATTTGGCTCGCCAGTAGCAGGTGCAGGTGTAGGTATCGATAACATCGCGTTCCTATCTTGGTTCCAATATGGTGGTGGTAAACAATTATACGACCAACTATGGAAAGAAATGGGAAGAAACATTAAAGGTTTTATGCTTCAACCAGTAGGCCCAGAGGCTTTAGGTTGGTTCAAAGAGCCTATTAACAGCATGGCTGACTTTAGAAAGTACAAATTTAGAACTCCTCCAGGAATTCCAGGTCAAACTTATAAAGATATCGGTGTAGCTTCTGTTGCAATGGGTGGAGGAGATATTCTTCCAGCTCTTGAAAAAGGAACTATCGATGCAGCTGAATGGTGTTGTCCAAAACCAGACAGTGTTTTTGGTTTTCAAAAAGTTCTTAAGCACTACTACCTACAAGGTTTACACCAAGTAGTAGTAAATGCTGACCTTTATGTAAATGGAGACGTTTACAAAAAGATGACTAAACTTGAGAAGAAAGCTATGGAAGTTGCAGCGAATGCATCATTAAGTAAAGCTATGAGTTATAGAATTTACGAAAATGGTAAAGCGTTAGCGGATTTAACTCAGAATCACGGTGTAATCTTACATGATACTCCTGCTGATTATTTCCCAGCATACATGGCAGCAGCTAAGAAAAGCTTAGAAACTAATGCAGCGAAAAATAAATTCTTTGCAAAAGTTTGGAACTCACAAAAGAAATTCGCTGATATTGCAGTACCTTTCTGGAGTGGAGCTCAAATGTCTAATGCTAAGCTAGGAATGGCTCACGCAGCAACATTAAAATAGTCATAAGTATATAAATTATAATAAAGCGGATCATTTACTTGATCCGCTTTATTTATTTAAGTAAAAAAACAAGGAACGAATGCCATCAAGAACTAAATTTGATAAATCTGATGAAATGATCGCTGAAAGGCGACAAGGCACAGGCAAGATGCCTGATGATATGCCTAAATGGATGGCATCTATAATTATTAATATTGATAAGTGGAGCAAATGGATAGGCAATGTTGTTTGCTGGATTACAATGCCTCTAATGCTTGCCATGACTTACGAAGTTTTAGCGAGAAAATTATTTTTAGCTCCAACAATGTGGGCTTACGATATGAGTAGATTTTTTTATGGTGCTTTATTTATGTTAGGTGCTGGATACGCCCTCTCTAAAGGAGTTCATATCAGAGCAGATTTTTTATACAGAAATTTTAAAGTAAAAACTCAAGGCTTAATAGATTTTTGGCTTTATTTATTATTTTACTTTCCAGGACTGTTAGCCTTTTTCTATATGACAACTATTTTTGTAATGGAGTCTATACAAAGAGGAGAGAAAGGAATGGATACAGCATGGATGCCATATATGTGGCCTATTAAAGCTTGTTTATGGTTTGGTATTTTATTCTTATTGGTTCAAGGAATTTCAGAACTTTTTAAAAGTTATTATGCAGCTAAAAAAGGAAGATGGCCTGACGCATGATAGCAGAATTTATTAGTCCAGAGACACTTGGGTTTATTTTAATTGCTGTAATGTTATTTGCAATTTTTATAGGTTTTCCTATTTCCTTTACTTTAATATTTTTAGGTTTTGTTTTTGGATATTTAGGATTTGGTAAACTAGTATTTTATTTAATGACCTTACAGTTCTCGATGGTCATGACAGAGCAAGCTCTGGCGGCGGTCCCGCTCTTTGTCTTTATGGGGATAATGATGGAAAACGCTGGACTAATGGAGAGATTATTTTCATCAGTACAATTAATGTTATCAAGAGTTCGTGGAGCATTATTTTATGCAGTGCTTTTTGTTTCAGTTATTTTTGCTGCAGCTACTGGAATAGTAGGGGCTTCAGTTACAATTCTTGGAATTATGGCAGCTAAATCTATGAACAAATCAGGTTACGATGTTAGATTAGCAGCTGGAACTATTACTGCTGGGGGAACTTTAGGAATATTAATTCCACCAAGTATTATGTTAGTTGTAATGGGGCCGATCATGGAAATTCCTGTAACTGATTTATTTGCAGCAGCAATTATTCCAGGAATAATGTTAGCAGTTCTTTACGCGGCTTACGTAACAATTAGATGTGCGATTAATCCAAGTTTAGGACCAGTGTTAGCTGTTGAAGACAGAGCTTCAAGCATGACAGAAGTTTTTAGAGAATTTATTATTGGTTTAGTACCGCCTGCGTTATTAGTTTTTGCTGCTCTAGGAAGCATATTATTTGGGTATGCAACTCCAACAGAAGCAGCTGGTTGTGGTGCAGTTGGATCTTTACTTTTAGCTCTAGCTTATAAAAAATTAACTTTACCAAAATTACAGGAAGCACTTGTTAAAACTTTAGAAATTTCAGCTTTAATCATGGTATTGGTTGCCGCTTCTAACTTTTTTGGTTCAGTATTTTCAAGGTTAGGAACACCAATGCTTTTAACAGAATTTTTATTAGGTCTTGAAATGAACAGGTATATTATTTTAGCAATTGTTCTTGGTATGATCTTTTTATTAGGATGGCCATTAGAATGGGTTCCAATAGTTCTAATTATTATACCTATTATACTTCCATTAATTGAAGCATTAGGCTTTAACTTAACTTGGTTTGCAATACTTGTTGCAGTAAATTTACAAACCGCCTGGCTATCTCCACCTGTGGCCCTTTCGGCTTATTTCTTGAAAGGTGTAGTGCCTGAATGGGACTTAAAAGACATTTATTTGGGAATGATGCAATTTATGGTTTTACAAGTGATCGGATTAATATTAATAGTAATCTTCCCACAAATAGCTTTGTGGTTACCAACTTACTTATATGGCAATTAAATATTTAAAAAAATCACCTAAGACATCGTCGACAGATGATACAAAAACTACAGAAATAGTTAAGGGCTTACTTAAAGATATTGAAACTAATAAAGAACAAGCCTGTATTGATCTAACTAAAAAATTTGATAAATATGATGGTGAAATAATTGTTTCCAAAGAGAGAATTGAAGAGATTAAAAAAACATTAGATCAAAAAACAAAAGATGATATTCAGTTTTCTCATGAAAGAGTTAGAAAATTTGCTGAAGCACAATTAAAAAATTATGGTCAAGATTTCGAAACAGAACTTTCACCAGGACTTTTTGCTGGACAAAAATTAGTTCCTGTTAATACTGCTGGTTGTTACATACCAGGAGGAAGATATGCTCACATAGCTTCTGCTGTTATGAGCGTAACAACAGCAAAAGTAGCTGGCGTGAAAAATATAATTGCATGTAGCCCTCCTAAAGAAGGAGTGGGTGCACACCCTACAATTGTTTATACAGCTGATTTATGTGGCGCTGATGTAATATTAAATCTTGGTGGAGTGCCAGGAGTAGCTTCAATGACTAACGGGTTATTTAAAAATCCTCCAGCTGATATTATAGTTGGTCCAGGAAATCAATTTGTTGCCGAAGCAAAGAGAATTTTATTTGGAAAAGTAGGAATTGATTTATTTGCAGGCCCTACAGAGATTGCAGTAATTGCAGATGATAAAGCAGATGCAGAAATGGTTGCAGTTGATTTAGTGGGTCAGGCAGAACATGGTTATAATTCACCAGCTTGGCTTTACACAACAAGTCAAAGAGTTGCTGATGAGGTAATGAAAAGAGTCCCAGAATTAATAGCTGATTTACCAGAAGTACCAAGAACAAATGCTGAAGCTGCATGGAGAGATTATGGTGAAGTTATTCTTTGTGACACTGATGAAGAAGTAGCAACAATAAGTGACGAATACGCTCCAGAACATTTAGAGGTTCAAACAGAAAATCTAGAGTGGTATCACAAAAGATTAAAAAACTATGGGTCATTATTTATTGGTGAAGAAACAACAGTTGCTTACGGAGATAAATGCTCAGGAACTAATCACATTTTACCTACCAAGGGTGCCGGTCGTTACACAGGTGGCTTATTCGTAGGAAAATTTATTAAAACTTTAAGTTTCCAAAGAATGACAAAAGAATCTACAAAAACTGTCGGGGCAGCATGTGCTAGAATTTCAAGATATGAAGGTATGGAAGCACACGCACGAACTGGTGATGTAAGGTTAAGAAAATATGGTTTTTCAAATTAATGCAAGCACTAGTTTATACTAACACTCAAACATTAGTATACAGAGAAGAACAAAATCCAACAGAAAAACCAGGCGAGAGTATTTTAAAAATACAAGCTTCAGGTATTTGTGGATCTGATATGCATGCTTACCACGGTCATGATGAGAGAAGGGTGCCACCACTAATCTTAGGACATGAAGTTAGTGGGGTTATTCAAAACGGAAAATTTAAAGATAAAGTAGTTGTTTTAAATCCATTAATTACTTGTGGTAACTGTGAATATTGTAAACAAGGTAGAGAGCATTTGTGTCCTGAAAGATCTATTCTAGGAATGAGCAAACCAATTAAGAGAGAAGGTGGTTTAGCTGAATATGTTTCAATACCAGATAAGAATATTTATGAAATACCATCTGGTCTAGATACAAAAGAAGCAGCTGTTGCAGAGCCTACAGCAGTTTCATTACATGCAGTATTATTAGGAGAACAAACTTTAAAAAAACCTTTGTCTGAATGCAGAGTATTAATTCAGGGAGGGGGAGCAATAGGTTTATTATGTGGTTTAATTTTAGCAAAAGAAAAAAATTGTAAAGATATCGTTTTATCTGATCCAAATAAAAAAAGATTAGATGAATGCTCTAAATATTTAAACGCAAAATACGTAGCGCCTAATGATAAAACTCTTAATTCTAACGGCTTTGATATTGTATTTGACTCAGTTGGTTTAGAAGTAAGCAGACAACAAGCAATAGAAGTTGTTGCACCTGGTGGTTCTATTATACATATTGGACTAACTCAGCCAGCAGGAACATTTAATTTTAGAAAATTAACTCTTCAAGAAATTACTTTAGTTGGAACTTATTGTTATACAAATAAAGATTTTCAACAAACTATTAACTTATTACACAAAAAGACCTTAGGTCCTTTAGATTGGATAGAATATAGAGAGCTTAAAAATGGCGCTAATGCATTTAAAGAAATTCATGACGGCACTTGTGTAGCTCCAAAAATAATACTTATTCCTTAATTTCAACTCCTAATTGTTGAGACATTCTGCATACCTGTAACTTAATTTTAACATTGTTAATTTAGAAAGGTTTTAATTAACAATATAAAAAAAAGAAGTGTGGATATGAGAAAGCTATTTTTTATTTTATCAATTATTTATTTACTACCTAATGTAGCTTCACCTAAAACTATGAACGACGCTAATAAATCTAAAGCTTTGGATTGTGTTGGTATTTATATGGCTAATTACTTTTTACCTTCGGGTGAAAAATTTGAATATGCAATGAAAGAAAAATCTATATCAACTGTAAAAGTTTTAAAGGCATATGCCCTTGAAATAGGTATTCCAGAAAAAGAATGGGACGAAGGAGTCAACAAAGCAACAGATAAGCACTACGGTTCTAAATATGACAAAGAAAAAACTGATCAATGTCATGCATTTGTAGAAGCTTTAATTCCTAATGGAGCAGAGAGAGTAAAAAAAGTAATTCAAACACTTTACTAAATTATGAGCGGATACGTCATTGTTAACATCGATGTAAAAAACCCAGAAGCTTATAAAGAGTATATTGATAAGGTTAAGCCGATTGTAGAAAAGTTTGGTGGAGAATATCTTGTCAGAGCCGGTGAATATAAAGTGATAGATGGTGAATGGAAATATCCTAGAACTGTTATAATTAAATTCTCATCTTACGAAAAAGCTTTAGAGTGGTACAATTCTGAGGAATATCAACCAATTAAACCTATTCGATTAGCAAACTCAGTAGCTAATGGAATAATTATACAAGGAACATAAATGATTGAAAAATTTAATAACATTTTTTATTTAATAATTTTCTTATTACACTTTGCTGGAATAGGTATGTATTCTTTCCAAACAATTGTAGGTACTAAAGTATTTTTAAAAAAATTTGGAATTGATAAATCTGGTGCGATAATGGTCAGGTTTGCAGGTAGTTTTATGTTAGCTTTATTTCTAATGTCAATATATGTCGGTTTTATAAGACCGGGAGGTTTAAATGCTACATGGGCATTCTTTAATGTAGTTTTTGTAATTAACCTATGCATATTTTTAGTTAACTATTACTCAATTAAGATTGATAAAACAGGAGTTAATAAAAAAACAGGAACGGAAGGTATTTACGCTCCTTTAGTATTCACAATTATGAGTGCCATACTTTGTTATGGATTAGCTAATAAAATATACGTTTAAAATAGAAAGGAGAAAAAATGGTAAAAATGTACATAATGGGAAAGTATACTGAAAAAGCTTTTCAGGGTTTTCTTAAAGATCCAACAACAGATAGAAGAATAGCAGTTGAAAAATTGACATCAGCAGCTGGCGGAAAGATGTTGTCTATGGATATTGTTAGGGGTTCATATGATTTTATAGTTGTTGCTGAAATGGAAAGTTTTGATAGTTTTGCTGCAATTAAATTAGCAGTAGAGTCATCCGGAGCCGTTAAAGATCTAGTTACGTTAGAAGCGATGGATTTAAATAGCGCAGCTAAAAAAGCTGGTGAATTAACAGGAAATTACAAAGCACCGGGACAATAATTATTTTTTTTACTTAGCATAGAGTAAAAAATTCTATGCTAGGTAAACTTAAAGTAACTTTTAATCTTAGTCACTAAACCATTCTCTATATTTATTTTTGTTTTTAATTAAATAACTAGGTAACATTTCATCACCAATTACTTTTAACTTATAATTGCTTTCCCATTTATTTGTAGATGATTTATCCGCTAAATGATCATAAAACATTTCTTTATTTAATATTTTATCTCTTATTTTTTCTATCGTTAAGCCACTTAATCTAAATGTATCATGATGTCCAAAATTCATAAATTTTTCGTACATTTCATCAGGTGTTTTTAAATTTGTAAAATGCCAACCTCCATCTTGAATAATATTTATATTAATATATTTGTTCTCTGAAAATAAGGTATCCAAACGCCAAAAAGGATATTTTCTAAGCTTTATGTTTCTTAACCAAGATAGAGATTTTAATTTTTCCATCTTGCAGCCTTTGGTTCCTGTCCAAAGCATTTTATCATAAAGTAAATTGAATTTAAAATAGATAAACAACTGATTAAAAAGCACTATTGAACTTTTATTATTTAAAAAATATTCTGAGTCTAAATTAGGAATTTCATCATTATCACTCAACATTATAAAGTCATTACTGGAGAAATTTTTTAAAACTTTTAAGCTTTCATCGTAGGATAAAGCTATCCTTTTTAAACTGTTAGATCTTTGTAATGATGGATCATTATTCTCAGGAACTATACCTATAGGTTCTTTGTCAATAACTATATAGGAAATTCTATCTTTAAATTTTGGATAATTATTAATATCAAAGTTTAATTTTTTTTTCTTACCACTATGTGAAAAAGTTGACTCTGTAACAATGAATTTATCAACTTTATCTTTAAGTATATTAAGTCTTATTTCATACATCATATGTTCATTATAAAATGAAGTGCAATCAATAATTTTCATTTACTACCATCTAAAAAGTTGACTCAATTAATAAAGTTAGATAATTTTTATCATAGTTAAGATACTAAAGTAATTATAATAAATTTCTAAAAATTATGTCAAAATTTATCAATATTGTTAAAGTAAAAGTTAAACCTGAACACAGAGAAGAATATTTAAAACTTTGCGATGAGGAACCAAAGTTTGATGGTATGATTTCTGCAAAATACGTAGAGGTAGCTCCAAATACCTTTACTTTTATTGGTGAATGGAAAACGCAAGAGGACATTGTCCAATCCAGACCTCGTATGGCTGATTTTTTAGATAAATTGCGTCATATGTTAGAAGAAATCTCTCCTGATTTAGGAGTAACGGATCCTGCTTCTGGAACTGTTATAATAGAAAAATAATTATTTTTTAAAGGTGATGCATTTTAAAGTATCAATAAAACTTATTTGATTTTTTAATTTTAGATTAAGCTCACCGATACCTAATTTTAAATCTTTAGCAGATATATCTAATAAACAAGAGATATACCTATCTTTAATCATTCTTAAATATTTATTTTTAGCAATACTCACTTTAAAAATAAAATTAGTTTCTTTTGAGTTTTTTAGATTTTTTTTAACAATTTTGAACAAAAAATCATCTTTTTTTAAACTACTAATTAGTTTATTTTTCATTTTTTTAAAGCAAGGAATTTGGTTATCTTTTGCTTTTAATGAAAAAATTAAAATTTTTCCCTTACTACTTAGCTTTAATTTAGAATAATTAAGTAATAAACTAATCTGATTTTTTTTAAAAAAATGAATTGTTTGTTTTATTAAGATTACATCAAAATTTCTATTTGTTTTTTTTAAATAATTTAATGCATTATTTTTTACGAAAATAACATTTTTTTTAATATTTATATTTTTTACTACATCTACGCCAATAGGTTTATTGTTAAATTTGTATTTTTTTTGAAGTGCACTAATTATATTAGCTCTACCACAACCAATATCTAAAATTTGAGTATTCTTATTAAACTTAATTTTTGAATTAAGAAAATTATTGAATGCATTAATGTATTTTTTTGATGACAACCAAGTATTATTGTCCCAATTCTTCAGTTTTTTCATTAAAGAGCAACGATGGCGGCTGCAATTGAGGCCAATCTAGCTGGAGCACTATCCGCGCGGCTTGTAATTACAACAGGAACTTTTCCACCAACGACAACTCCTGCTGCGCAAGCGCCCATAAAATAAATCATCATTTTAACTAAACCATTTCCAGCTTCAACATTTGGTACTAATAAAATATCTGCTTTACCAGCAACTGCATTTCTAATTCCCTTAATTTGTGCCGCATTTTCAGAAACAGAATTATCAAAAGCCATTGGTCCAAACACATCTGCATCAATACCATCATTTTTTGCTCGCTCCATTAATTCTTTAGCATCGACAGAACTAGGAACGCTTTCCAAAACTTCTTCTGTCGCTGAAAGCACGGAGACTTTTGGTTTATTAATTCCAATTCTTTTTGCAAAATCTACAGAATTTTTAAGGATATGCATTTTTGTTTCTAATTTGGGTAAAACATTTAAAGCACCATCGGTAATTATGAATGGTTTATCATTTTTTTCTAGTGTCATATGCCAAACATGGCTTAATCTTTTTTTACCTATTAAATTTAAATCTCTTTTAAGAACAGCTTTCATCAAGATGTCTGTATGAATGTGGCCTTTAACAATAATTTTTACTTTTCCTTCACTAGCCATTTTTGCAGCTATAGGAGCAGTATTATTTTCAATTGGCTCATCAACAACTTCATAATTTGAAATATCCCATTTCAAGTCATTAGCTAATTTATCAATAATCTTTTTATCTCCAACAAAGATTGGATCTATCAAACCTTCATCAACAGCTTGTTTAGTTGACTCAATTGATACTGCTTTACCAGCGTTAACAATTACTACTTTAACAGGTCCTTTTATTTTTGCTAATTTTAATAATTGTTCTGGACAGATAATTTCTTTTTTAGATAGCATTTAATTCATTCATTTCACTTAAAATTTTAGATGGTATAGATATATCCTTATTTAAATTCTTTTTATATGTCTTATTTTTTCTCTCACCAGGATAAAGAATCGATTTAAACCCCTTCGCCTTAGGCAGCCTTTTGACAAGCTTAATATTTTTCTTCATTTCTTTAATAAAATTATTACCTGAAAATATTTTTGGATTAATTGTAATAAATAAATGACCCATATTTTGTGTACCTGTAAAATCGTCAAAAGGATCTCTTGTTTTACCACCATGACTACTACCCGTTAAAACACCGCTCAATATATCGACCATCCAAGCTAATCCAGAACCTTTAAAGCCTGCTATTGGAAGTTGGGTACCTAATAAAGCTTCTTTTGCATTAGTTGTTATTCTACCTTTTTTATCTAGTGCAACACCGAATGGAATTTTTTCACCAAGTTTATCAGCTCTTCTAATCTTTCCTCGGTTAATCATAGAGGTCGAAGCATCTAAAATAAAAGGCACCTTACCTGTAGGAACTCCAAAACAAATAGGATTAGTTCCAAATAAAGATTTTTTAGCACCGTGAGGAGCTAACGCAGGCGGTGCATTAGTGAAACAAAAAACCATAAGATTTTTTTTAACAGCTTGTTCAGCATAAAAGCTTGATAATCCATAGTGACCACTTTTTTTTACAGCTACTAAACCGATCCCTGTTTTTTTTGCATTTATAATTGCTTGTTTAATACCGATGTCTGCAGAGATAAAACCTATACTATTATCAGCATTTATATAAGAAACCGATGAGCTTATTTTTTTTATTTTTATTTTTGGTTTTGGGTTAATTAGTTTTTTTTTTAAACGATCGCAGTACATTTTAAGTCTAGCTAATCCGTGTGATTTAGCATCAACAAGCTCTGCTTTTATTAAGTAATCAGCACAGATTTCAGAATGTTTTTTTGATAACTTATATTTAGTGAAAATTTCTTTAAGTTTAGATCTTAGAATGCTTTTTTTCACTTAATTTTTTTATTTCCTTTATCTTCCCAATAATCAATTCTTTGCTTTTGGTCTTCCACGAGTTTTTTGCACATTAAACCATATTTCTTGGCCAAAAGTTGAAAATCATTTTGTGCTATTTTTGTAAATTTTTCAACTTCAGCTTTTGTTGTTTGAGCCATATATTTTGGTTTTAAATTCAAAACTTCACCTAAGTCATAGTTAAATTTTAGAGTAACATCTGCACTTTTTTCTAAACCTTTAATAATTTCTTTATCTTTTTTTGCTTTTTTAAAAACTTCTGCACCTACTTTATAAAAACTGTAACAAGTTACATAATCTTTTTGTATATTTTGAATTATATACTTAGCAACTTTTTCTTCTTTAGTTTTTTCCAAAGAATATCCTGAAAATGGATAAAGTATTATCAATAATAGTATTAATTTTTTCATTAACTTTCTAATTTATATTTAATTATTTTTTCGCATTTAGATACCACACTTATACCTTCAGTGTTATTTAAAACACTCTTTATTTTAATAGTTTTATCAAATGTATCAAAAATCATTTGAGTATAAAAAGCTGGATAGCCTGAAATTTCGGAAATAATTTGTCCATCAACTTTTGTTATTCCTTTTGTATTTGAATTTTCTTTTTTTACTCTTGTGTCATTTAATCGAAGTTTTTTATATGTCTCATCACTGTAAATAAACTCTCTAGTCATTACTCCTTTTTCCACATCAAGCTTATATTCATTTTTTTCAAAACTATAGTCTTTGTTAGTACAATTTTTAAAAACTAAAATTTCTGCAAATGATGAAGAAAATGATAATTGGAATAATGATATTAATAAAATTTTTCTCATAATTTTATATACGATGTTGACTATTTAGAGTAATTTATTGGTAAATAACAGTAAATACAAATTATAAAACTACCGCATCAAATTAATTATTGATATTGTTAAATATTTAAAAAAATTTAAATCATAATAATGAAAAAAATTACTTTAATTGTCGCTCTTATTTGTCTATTGCCTGTAATATCTAATTCATCAGATTTAACTGATCCTAATGAGATATTTAAAGCTCTGCATGAAATTAAATCTAAAGGCACTTACAAGGAAAAAACAGGATTTGTTATGAGAAGAAATAATGAAAAAAACTTTTCTAAATTTCCAATAATTCTTCCAAATAATTCTGCGCCAATTATTTCAGATTATAAATCAATGTGGGGAGCAAGTATGTCACCATCAAAAAGAGATGAAAAACATAATGGAGTTGATTTTTATATTAAAGCTGGTGATCAAATTCTTGCAGCAAATGATGGAAACGTTGTGTATGCAAAGCATGACAAATGTGCAGGAAACGTTATGACTATAAAACATAAAGGATCAATATATGTATCTTATTTGCATATAGGAGATTTTAAAGTAAAAAAAGGTGAGAAGGTTAAACGAGGTCAATTAATTGCTGATGCCGGTAAACACGGAAATACAAGATGCAGCGGTAATATAGACCATCTACATTTTCAAACTTCACGAGAAGGACCATGTCCAAGATGCACCGGAAGTTGGAAATACTTAGGTAAAAAAACAGGTTGGACTAATGTTCACAAATACTGGACTGGTGGCAAGGGTAAACCTGAATGTTATATTGCAGGAAAAGAATATCCAAAAAAATTACTCACTCTTCCTTTCAGGTGTAAAAAATTAAGATAATAACAGAACAATCAGTAGCACTGTCCCAGTTATTCTCAAACTATGTTTTAATTAAAAAATATTTTTATATTTTTTTAATGTGTCTAATAATTTTTAATTTCTAAAAAAATATTTTTTAAAAATAAATCTATATGATTTTGATCGTTTAAATGTGAACCAATATCATTTTTCCTATATATTTTGTCTATTTTAGTTTTTGAAAAATCTAGATTATTTAAATTTATGTGATTAAACCTATCGTCTTTTATATTTATTAATACATCGTTAATATAATTCGAAACATTAACTTTATAAATATTTTTATGATGATTTATGTGTGGAAAGCTTACTAAAAATATTTTTTGAATTTCGTTTTCTTTCGATAAAAAATTAATATAATCTACTAAGGATTGTTTAAAGTTTGTCTCAGACTTTGAGCTATGTTCGATTAAATTTTTCATAATCTCATAAAAACCACATTTACTTACATTTCTATTAGAATATCCTTTTGTTTTAATTTGTTTTAAAATATTGAAATTTCTTTTTAAAAAATAATTTATTTTTAGATAAGGAAATTTAAATATTTTGATTAAATTACTGTCAAAATTTAATTCAGAATACATGTAAAGTTTGGAATAATCATAAGTTGCTCTGGTATATTTTTCTCTTTGCACGTTTAAAAATTTTCCATCCGATGAATAAACTTTATTATGTTTATACCTACAATTTTCATCACCAATGTCTGTTTGGTCTATATATATAACCAAAATTTCAGGAGAAATTTTAAAATCATTTTTAAGTATTTTATATTGAGCATGCATTACACTAGGTGCAAAAGAGGTGATACCTGCATTATAAATATTATATTCATTGTTTTGACCGTAACTCTTAACAAATTTTTCTGAAGTCGAAATATTAGAAATGTCCTCTATCCAGGAGTCTCCTTGCAATAAAATAGTCTTTGAAAATTTTTCATTAAAACTAATTTCAGAAAAAAGATATTCATTTTCTTTTTTCCCCCATTTATTTACATCTCTTAAATGATGAACTTTATTTGAATATTTTTTATGAAAATCTAAATCAATTTTATTTTTGAAAAGCAAAATATCATTATTTTTAATTTCGAATAAACCCCAAATACCTAAAATTAAGTAGGTAGTTACTGTGACTAAAAAAACTGATAATAAATAAAAGACTTTTTCTTTCATACTATTTTATTAAGATAGCAAGTGAGCAATCAACAACACAGTTCCAGTAATTCTAAATCCATGCTTTAAAACAAAAAATATTTTCGTTTTTTGTTCATCATGTTGTTCTATATATATTTTTTCTATTCTCCAGCTAGCAAAAGATGCCATATATGAATAAATAGAATAAGCTAAGTATGCTGTCATTATCTAGTTCCTTTATATCTTTTCATTGAAGAATGAGCCAATATTAAATTTGGATCTAAGAATGTTTTTGATTTTTTAATTTTTTGAAAAGATTTAAAAGCAAATATTGCAATTGGAAGTTCAGTGCAACCTAATATTATCTTATCACATTTCATTTTAACCAACAAATTTATAGCAGGCCGTATAGCTTTTTCTGCCTCTTTTATTTTTCCCATCTTAACAAGTTTAATGGCCTTATTAATATTATTTTTTTGTACAGACTTACTTGGGTTTATTAATTTAAATTTTTTATCAAAAAATTTATTGTAAATGCCAGTCTTTAAAGTTCCTTCAGTAGCTAAAAGTCCAATTTTAGAATTTTTTTTACACGTTTTGACAGAATGAATATAAACTTCTTTAGGCATACTAATGATAGGAATTTTAGTTTTCTTTTGTAAATCATCAAACCAGTAATGTGCTGTGTTACATGGAATAACAATGAATTTACATTTATTTTTTTCTAAAAATTTACACCCAGCTAATAGACTTTTAAAAACTTTATTATATTTATGAAGATTTTCAGGTCTACCAGGAATATTTGATTTATTATATAAAACAAATAGCGGATACTGTTGATCTGTCTTTCCTTTATTTAATTTTGCTAATTTGTTACAGAAATCAAGACCAGCCTGAGTTCCCATTCCGCCTAAAATCCCGATCATCCTTTGCCACGCCAAGGAATAGTTTTATCTATAATTTTTCTAATGGTGATATCGAATAATAAACCAAGCATACCCATAATAAATATTGTGATCCATATCACTTCATACTGAAAGTATTTCTTAGCAACATTTTCCACAAATCCAACACCAGTTGTTCCTGCTAAAAATTCTGCAGCAACTAAAGTTCCCCAGCACATACCTGTTGCAACTCTAATACCTGTAAGTATTTCAGGTAATGAATTTGGAAAAATAACGTATCTTAAAATTTGCCATTTAGATGCTCCAAGAGAATGAGCGGCATGTATTTTTGACAGTTGTGTCCCAGAAGCACCAGCTCTTGCTGAAATAATCATTATAGAAAGAGAAACCATGAACAGTAGAAAAACTTTACCAAAATTATCTATACCAAGTACAGAGATAACTAAAGGGGCCCAAGCTAAAGGAGGTACTGGTCTGTACAGTTCAATCAAAGGATCAAAAAATCCTTTAGCAAATCTATTTAAGCCCATATATAATCCCAAAGGAACCCCAACTATTATTCCCGTTACCAATCCAAGAAAAACTCTTAAAAATGAATCCCAAATATGACCGGTTGGAATTGGTATTTTAAATAATTCAAAATTTCCTGTTACAACATTCAAAACTTTACTTTTGAAATTAGGTTTAATTTCTCCTTTTTCATTATGAACTGGGTATTCACCTGGTAAGATATCAGCAATCCAATCTGGAAGAATAAACCCAACAACCTTACCTACATCCATCATTTCATACCAAATTAAAGGAATCTGTTTAAAACCTACATTCGGGTTTAACATTAATGCAAATTTATTAAGCGTGTCAGAAGGTTTTGGAAGCCATCTACCTGAACCTTGTTCTGTGCAGCTAGGACCACTAGACATAATCGTTCCAGATGGAAACAAGAAAAAATCTACCCATTTAAGACCACCTTGTTCTTTTTTTTGTAAGTTATCAAAATTTACGATTGAAGCCTGCATTTCTATTAAGGTTTGAGGTGGAAATATACTTGCATACTCTATTCTCCTAGCAATTTTAAGAATATCTTTTGCGAAAGAAGATGTAATTTCATTTGAGTCATTAAATTGGGATCTAAATTCTTTAATTTCATTTTTAAGATTTTCTAATGCCGTAGCATATTGAGCATTATGATTTCGTAGTTCAAAAAATTCATCACTAATTAAATTTAATTCTTCTGCAGCTGCTTGAAATTTTAACCCTTTTTTTGTTTTTGGAATTGATGGTATTTCAACTGCATTATCTAAAGATGTACTTGATGCACCCCAATTACCTTCCTGCTTAGCAAGCTCAATTCTATTAGTTTCATCTTCAGGTTTTTCATAAGGATAATTTTTTTTAACAAAATCGTTGGCTAAATTATTAATTTTTTTTGTGATTGAATTAATTTGTTCCTTAGTTTCGCTTTCTAAAAGATTTTCATTTGTCAGTAATGGAATTGATTTTTTTGTTTGATCGACAAAATCTAATAGTTTATTTTTATTTTCATTTTCTACGTCATTAGATTTTTCTATTAAAAGAATGATTTTATTTAAGTTTTTTGTTTCGGTCTCAATTACTGAAGTGCTTTTGAGTTGCCTTTCTTCAATTGGAAATAAATATTTAAGTGAAAGAAGAGACTCGTCAATTTTTCCAACTTGACAAAGTTCATTTGCAGATTTTGGAAAAAATGATTTTGCCATGTCCCATGAATAGTAAAGCCAAACCAATAATAAAAAACTGCTCCCGACTATTACCCAGTGTAATCCACCTTGAGCTCGTTCAGGATTACCGAAAACTGCGTCTACCTTTTCTGTTTTAATTAATTTTCTTCCATATAAAATACATCCAACTATGGCAAAGAAAAAAACAAATGTTAAAAAACCAGTAATCATAGGTTTTCTTTGCCCATAATTTCTTCTTCCATATCCCAAATCATTGAGAGAATTTCTTCTCGTTTTGATACAAATTCTTTATCATTTTTAATTTCTCTAAGATCTTTGGTTAAACCCATTGATGCAAATGGTAGTTTATATTCTTTATGGATTCTTCCAGGTCTTGGGGCCATCACATAAACTTTTTCTCCAAGTAAAAGAGCTTCTTCAACAGAGTGTGTTATTAAAATAATAGTCTTGCCCGTTTCTTTCCAAATTTTAAGAACCAATGACTGCATTTTTTCTCTTGTTAATGCGTCAAGTGCCCCTAAAGGCTCATCCATTAAAATTAAATCAGGATCATTAATTAAGCATCTAGCTAAAGCTACTCTTTGTTGCATGCCTCCAGATAATTGATAAGTAGGAGTGTTACCAAATCCTTTTAGTCCAACTATATCTAACCACTCGTCAACTTTTTTTTGGGTTTTAAATGTATCTACATCTTTCATTCTCAAACCAAAGTTCACATTCTCAGAAACAGTTAACCATTCAAATAAAGCACCTTGTTGAAATACCATTCCTCTATCAACACCTGGACCATTAATCTCTTTATTTCCAAGAGTAATCATTCCTGATGTTGGTCGAATAAAGCCTGCTGTTATATTTAATAATGTTGTTTTTCCGCATCCTGATGGACCAAGAACTGTGAGAAGCTCACCTTTTTTAATTGTAAAATTTAGATCTTTTAGAGCGTGAACCGTTTCTCCTTTTGGAGTTTTAAATATCATATTTAAATTTTGAGAAACGAGATTGCTCATAAAATAATTTTATTAATTTCTTTTGAAAAAATAGGCGCCAATTTTTATATTAGCGCCTATTAATTTTATTCTTAAAAACTACGGTAAAAACTTAGTAGTTACCGTACCTTTAGGAGTGTCTAAACCTTTTAAAAATTTAGCAAGATTTCCACTCTTCATAGATTTTTTAGTTTCTTTTGGAGTTAAGAATTTAAAGCCGCTTAAAGTATCTTTCATGTCTCCAACTTTCATTTCAGATTCTTTAGCCATAGCATTTAAATCACTTTTTCCATTTCTGTATCTTTCATTAGCTTCGTGAGACAATTCTACGAAAGATTTAACCATTCCTGGATTTTCTTTCATAAATTTATTTGTAACAGAAACGATATCTATACCCATGATACCACCAGCTTTAGCTTCATCTACAGTTAAAAGTCTAGTTCCTACAGAAGTAGCAGATTTGATAGAATTACCACCAAATAAACAAGCCATAACAACGTCACCACTAACTAAAGCAGCTGCTCCTTCTTCAGGATCCATTGCAATAATGTTCATTTTTTTTCTGTCAGCACCAACTATTTTCATACTTTCAGTAAAAACATATTCAGCCATAGTTCCTAGAGGAACTGCAACTTTTTTACCTTCAAGTTCTGAAGCGTTTGCTTTTGTAATACCAGATTTTTTTGATGTAACACATGTTGTTCCACCCATACCGTATTCCATAGCAACATCTACTAGTTTAATAGGTGCTTTAGCTTTAACAGCATTGATGTAAGGCATTAAACCTTGTGAGTAAGAGATATCAATATCTCCAGCTAACATTGCATCAGTCATCGCTACACCATTACTGAAGTTAGTCCATTTAACTGGTACTCCTAATGCTTTTGAGTATGCTTTTTTATTCATATCCTCAAGGTTTGGTGATGGCCATTCTAAAAAGTACGCTACTCTTACTTCTTTAGCAGCTGCGTTAGCTACTGAAGCGCTTAGAGAGAAAGCAATCATCATACCAAGGATTGTGCTTATTATTTTTCTCATATTTCCCCTATATAGTTTGTTAATTATTAAGATTTAAAATGAATTTTAATCGTAAGTAAACAAGTAGTTAAGCTAATCTGGGTATTGTTTTTATACAACCTAAAGATGTATGCAATATATCTTGATTTAATTTAGCAATTGTCTACTAATTTAAATAATCATGAGTGCATCAAACAGAACAAACATTCCTAATTCTTTAAATGAGCATTGGATGCCATTTTCAGATAATAAGAATTTCAAAAAAAATCCTAGATTAATTACAGACGCTAAAGGTGTTTATCTAACTAATCATGAAGGTAAAAAAATGATCGATGCAAGCTCAGGATTATTTTGCAATCCATTAGGTCACGGAAGAAGAGAAATTACAGAAGCTGTAACTAAACAATTAGACAAATTAGATTATTGTCAACCATTCAATCAAGGTTTTGGTGGTTCATTTGAATTAGCAACAAGAATTGCAAAAAAAACACCAGGTGATTTAAATAAAATTTTTTATACAATATGTGGATCAACCGCAGTAGAGACAGCAATTAAAATTTCAATTGCTTACCATAGAGCTAAAGGGCAAGGACACAGATTTAGATTTGTTGGACGTGAAAGAGGTTACCATGGTATGAATATTGGTGCGACCACTGTTGGAGGAATGATTAATAACGTAAAAACATTCGCAAGTGTCTTAATGCCAGGTGTTCAGCATATGAGACATACACATTTACCAGAACATAAATTTGTTAAAGGACAGCCAGAAACAGGTGCTGATATGGCTGAAGATTTAGAAAGAATTGCGATGAATTTTGGCGGAGAAAATATTGCTGCATGCATCGTAGAACCTATAGCCGGATCAACAGGTACATTAATTCCACCAAAAGGATATTTAAAACGTCTAAGAGAAATTTGTGACAAACACGGAATACTTTTAATTTTTGACGAAGTTATAACTGGCTGGGGAAGAACTGGATCAGCTTTTGGTGCACAAGAATTTGGTGTTACGCCAGATTTAATGACAATGGCTAAAGCAACAACAAACGGAGTAATACCAATGGGTGTAGTAGCATGTAAGGATGAAATTTATGATGCAATCACAGATGCCTCTTCCGCACCTGAAGGTGCGCCAGAATTATTTCATGGCTACACTTATTCAGGAATACCTGCGGCAGTAGCAGCTGCTTTAGCAGTACAAGATATTTTTGATAAAGAAGATATTTTTAAAAGAGCTAAAGAAATGTCACCATACTTTCAAGACGGCTTACATTCACTAAAAGATATTGATATTGTTACAAGTATTAGAGGCTACGGAATGATGGGTGGAATTGATATTAAAGTGAAAGATAAACCTGGTAAAGCTGGCTTTCAAACATTTAAGCATTGTTATGATGCGGGAGTTAACTTTAAGTCTACAGGTGATACTTTAATTATTGCTCCACAATTTATATGTGAGAAAAAACATATAGATGAAATTATAGAAAAATTAAGAACAGGTATCACTAACTACGCAAAGTCATAAATGATCATCGGAGTTCCTAAAGAGATAAAGCTCCAAGAGCATAGAATTGGTTTAACACCAGAAAGCGTTAAAGCTCTAACAGATAAAAAACATGAAGTTTTAGTTCAAGAGAACGGTGGATTTGAAGCTGGTTTTACCAATGAGGATTATTTAGCGGCAGGAGCAAAAATAATTAAAACTCCAGAAGAAATTTTTAAATCAGCAGAATTAATTGTTAAGGTTAAAGAACCACAAATGAATGAAGTTAAGATGATTAGAAAAAATCAAATCATTTATACTTATCTTCATTTAGCCGCAGCAAAAGAATTAACATTAGGCTTAATGAAGTCAAAATCAATTTGCATAGCTTATGAAACTGTGACTGATGATAACGGTCGCTTACCATTATTAGCACCAATGAGTGCAGTCGCTGGAAGAATGTCGGTTCAAGCAGGAGCACATGCATTAGAAAAAAATCAAAAAGGAAGAGGTTTATTAATAGGTGGTGCACCAGGAGTAGACTCTGCAAATGTTGTTATACTTGGAGGTGGTGTAGTAGGAGAGAACGCCGCAATTATTGCCACAGGTATGAGAGGAAAAGTTTATGTAGTTGATAAGTCTCAAAAAAGATTACAAGAGTTACATAAACAATTTGGAGATAAAATTATTCCAACACAAAGTGATAAAGTAGATTTGGATAAATTAATTTCTGAGTGTGATTTATTGATAGGTGGAGTTTTAATTCCTGGAGCAGAAGCTCCTAAACTAGTTACAAAAGAAATGATTAAATCAATGAAAAGAGGCTCTGTAATAGTTGACGTGGCCATTGATCAAGGAGGTTGTGTAGAAACAAGCAAACCAACTACTCACGCAAACCCAACTTATTTAGTAGATGAAGTTGTTCATTATTGTGTTGCAAATATGCCAGGAGGTGTACCTAGAACTTCAACAATGGCTTTAAATAAAGCAACCTTACCATTGTTAATAGAGTTGGCTGACCAGGGTTACAAAAAAACCCTTAATGAAAATAAAAATTATTTAGCAGGTTTAAACGTTTATAAAGGCAAGATCACATATAAGGGAGTATCTGATGCCTTTAACTTACAATACACTTCTGCATCAGAGGTTTTATCTGGTTAGATCAATTCATTTTGGGCTATTTCTTTTTTACTAACCCAATTCGCTCAACCATATTATTTAATTACTACTGTATTCTAGTAATTTCAAAACATGAGTGCAGAATTTAATTATCACGACAAAGAGAACATAAATATTCAAGGAAAAGTAAGAGTTACAGATTTAATATCTCGTCTAAACAAAGAAAAAAAAATAGAGAAGAAAAGAAATTTAGCTCTTGGTGTTGCGGCATTCTCAGCAGTTACTGTCTTTGGAATAATACTGACTATCTAAAAAACACTTAAATCCCTATAAAAACCTATAATATTTAAATTATCTATTTTGATAAAGGTTTATTTACAAGTTATATTTAGTATTTAAACACTAAATGAATGTAGCTTTTTATATTGATGAAATGAATTTAAGAGGAGTAGCAAAATCCTCGTATGAATACGCAATTAATAATCAAAAAATTTTAAATAACAAATCAATTATCTTCTATAATTTAAAAAACTTTCGTAATCTTAATGAAGTTATAAAAAAATTTAAAAAAAAATTTAAAACTATTGGTGTTCTAAATTTTAAAGAAATCGATAAATTTAAAAAAAAACTTTCAATTGAGTATTTATATGTTCAAAAAAGCGGTTTTAGAAACCATTATGAATCAGAAGAAATTAAAACATTAATTCATTCTGTCTATCCTCAAAAATTAAATGAAGTTCACGGATATAACTTTGTATATATTTCTGAATGGCTAAGTAATAATTTTTCTAATAATAAAATACCTTATGTACCACTTATTTTAGAAAATAAAAAAACCAAAGAAAATTTAAAAAAAAAATTAAATATAGGTAAAAATAAATTAGTTTTTGGTTGTCACGGTGGAGAAAGTAGTTTTGATTTAAAGTTTGCTCAAGTGGCGCTATTAAATATTGTCAAAAAACGTAAAGATATTATTTTTTTATTTTTGAATATTAAAAAATTTTGTAAACATCCACAAATTAAATTTTTAAAAGGCACTTCAAATGATATTTATACAAAAAAATTTATTAATACATGTGATGCGATGATCTATGGCAGAAGTTTAGGGGAATCATTTGGGCTAGCTTGTGGAGAGTTTGCGATAGAAAATAAAAAAATAATATCATATAAACACAATAGACATAGATCTCATAAAAATAGTATTCCATCAAAACATTTTATTGAGTATAGTTCTT
>JAOHKR010000008.1 GCA_028101445.1 Candidatus Pelagibacter sp.
GTGGTCAACATTTTATTTTCATAAAAAGCATAAAGGTTTTCTATTAGCTTTAATTATAATTTTACCGAAATTAATATCTTCTTTTTTCAAAATAATTATTTACATGTTAATCTTGAATAAAGAAAAACATAGTATTTATGTTTGTAGGATAAGTGGAATATTTAATTCTATAGTTGGAAAAAAATCCTGGTACAGGCCATCAATAGATTGATTTTTTAATTTTTAAAAGATAAAAAATAAAATGCCAAAAAAAAACAAAATTTTAGTAACCGGTGGAGCAGGATTTGTTGGCACAAACTTAATTAAATTACTTTTAAAAAAAACAAAATATAAAGTCATAAGTATTGACAATTATTCTTCAGGGCTGAAATGTAACCATATTAGAAACTCTAGGGTAAAATACATTAATGGCCAAACGGTAAATATTTCTAAATTAATAAACAAACCTAAGGAAATTAAATCAGTTTTTCATTTCGGAGAATTTGCTAGAATTTATCAAAGTTTTTTAAAAATGAATGAATGTATTGACTCAAATTCAGTAGGTTCTAACGCGGTATTTAATTTTTGTTTAAAAAACAATATTAAGCTTATTTATTCGGCAACATCTGCTTCACTTGGAAACAAAGGTAATGATAAAAATTTATCACCCTACGCTTTTTCAAAAGCAAAAAATTTAGAATTATTAGAAAATTTAAAAAAATGGTTTAAATTTAAGTATGAAGTAATATATTTTTATAATGTTTATGGACCACACCAAATATGTAGTGGACAAATGTCAACAGTAATTGGAATATTTGAAGATCATTATAAAAAAGGTAAAGATTTACCAGTAGTTAAGCCTGGAACCCAAACAAGAAGATTTACCCATATAGACGACACTGTTAATATTTGTTTTCTAGCCTGGAAAAAAAATCTTTGTAGACACTATAGTATTGCAAATAAAAAATCTTATTCACTTAAAGATGTTGCTAAAATGTTTAAGTCAAAAATAAAATTACTGCCAAAAAGAGCAGGTGAGAGATACGCTTCAGCATTAACAAACAAGAATCTATCAAATAAGATGTACAAGTATTTTGGTAAAATTAATTTGAAAGATTATGTCGGCAATTTTATTAAAAATAATAGTTAGTGCCCTGGAAATTCAATTAAACTTTCCGTTTTATAACCCTTTTTTTTTAATAAATTGTTACCAGGTAAATCATAAAGATTAATAACAAATATAAAAGCAGCTACTTGACCACCTGATATTTCAATTAGTTTTGCTGCAGCTTCCGCAGTTCCACCTGTTGCGATTAAATCATCTATAACTAAAATTTTTTCATTTTTTTCTACAGAGTCCTTATGAACTTCAATAGTTGCTTTTCCATATTCTAACTCAAAGTCCACTGAATGAACTTCAGCTGGCAATTTATTTTTTTTTCTTAAAAGTATAAAAGGTTTATTTAGTTTATAAGAAACAGTTGAAGCAAAAACAAAGCCTCTAGACTCAATTGCAGCAACTTTATCAAACTCAATAGTTTTAGCTAATTCTATGATTTTATCATTAGTAAATTTAAATGCATCAGCATTTTTTATAAGAGTTGTAATATCTCTAAATAAAATTCCCTTTTTAGGATAATCAGGGATCGATCTGATATATTTTTTTAAGTCCATACTTCATTATTTACTACAATTTTGATATTAAAAACACAATGAAGAATTTATTTATAGCCGCATTAAAACAAGAAACAGAGGGTATGAATTTTTTTCAACATATAGGTGTTGGTAAAATCAATGCAACATTTAATACTTTGAAACTAATTGAAGAAATAAAACCTGATTTAATTATTAATTTTGGTACCGCTGGAGCAAAAAAAAAAGATCTAAGTGGTTTAATTGAGTGCACTAGGTTTTATCAAAGAGATATGGACGTCCGATCTTTAAATTTTAAACTAGGTGAAACACCTTTTGATGATATTAATGAAATAATAATATCAGACGGCTATAGTTGTGGTAGTGGCGATAATTTTGTGGATAAAGAAATCGAAATGCATGTAGATGTAGTTGATATGGAAGCCTACGCTATCGCCAAAGTATGTAAAAAAAAGGGTATAAAATTTAGATGTTTTAAATATATTTCAGATAATGCTGACAGTAACTCATCTACTGACTGGAAAGAAAATTTAAAAAAAGGATCTAACTTATTTTATGGATATGCAAAGAAAAATAATTTAATTAAATAAAATATGAAAAAAATATTACTAACTTTACTTATGATTATGACTTCTAGTTTAGCTGAAGCAAGAGATTGTACAAGTGAAAATAAGTTTATTACACTAGATAAGAAACAAAAAAAGGAAATGAAGAAAAAACCTATGGGACATTACTTGGTATCATACAGCCGCTTTAATTATTATCATCCGGAAATAGTCAAATATATTGATTCAAGGTTATAGTGAGTAAACTTAAAGATGAAGTAATAAAATATTCAAAAAAATTAAATATTAAAAATTTATCAGCTTTAAGATCAGGAAATATTTCAGTTAGAACTAAAGAGAAGGGCGTTGATGGTTTTTATATAACTCCATCAGGAATGAAGTATGCTTCATTAAAAACAAAAGATATTGTTTTTGTTTCACTAAAAGGAATCTTTGATAAAAAAAAGAACAAACCGTCTTCTGAGTGGAGGTTTCATCAAGATATTTATGTGAATAAAAAAGAGGCCAAAGCAATAGTTCATGCTCACTCAACATGTGCAACAGCTGTTTCTTCTCATCAAAAAAACATACCAGCTTTTCACTATATGGTTGCAGTAGCAGGTGGTGAGGATTTAAAATGTACAAAATATGCAACTTTTGGAACCAAACAATTATCTAAAAATATTATCAAAGCACTTAAAAATAGATCAGCCTGTTTAATTGCAAATCACGGACAAGTTGCGTTTGGAGATAATTTAGAAAAAGCATTTGAGCTTGCACAAGAAATCGAAAATATTTGCCATCAATATATAAATGCCCTAAGAATTGGAATACCTAAAATACTTTCAAAAAAAGAAATGAAAATTGTTTTAGGAAAATTTAAAAATTATAAAAAAGGATAATTTTAAATGATAAAAGTAGGAGAACACATCACTTTAGATTTTCTTGGTGTAAAAAAAGATTATTCACCAGAGTTTTACGAAAAAGTTATTTATAAAATAGCAAAAGCTGCAAAAGTTGAAATATTAAATGTAGCATCTCATAAATTTGAACCCCAAGGTTTTACATTGGTTGCTTTATTATCAGAAAGCCATTTTAGTTTTCATACTTTTCCTGAAAGAGAAGTAATTAGTTTTGATTTCTTTACTTGCGGTAAAGTAAACCCAAAGGTTGCTTTAAAGATTCTAAGAAATGAAATTGAACATGAAAGAGTGGTTAGTAATGCTTTTGATAGAAGTAGTATTAGTTTATATGACGATATTTATAGTACACCAGGTCAAAAGAAATACTATGTAGTAAAAGACGTCTTGGAAAAGTTTACTTCTAAAGTAGGTCAATTTGTAGAGGTCATGGATATCGAAGAATTTGGTCATGCTTTATTTATCGACCACGAAATACAAGTAGCTGAAAAAGATGAAAAAATTTATAGCTCGAACTTTTTCAAGTCAAGTTATGATTTAAGTAAAAAAAATAACAATGTAGCTATTATTGGAGGAGGTGACGGCGGTGTTGCTAGAGCGTGCTTAGAAAATAATTCTAATTATATCGATTGGTTCGAACTTGATCCAGAAATAGTAGATGCATGTTACCGTCATTTACCGAAAGTTTGTTCAAAAGTTAAAAAAAGCAACAAAATAAAAACTTTCTGGGGTGATGCTTTTAAAAGTATAAAAGAAATTGAAGACTCAAAATACGATAAGATATTTGTAGATTTAAATGATGATCAATACTGTATTGATTTAGCCAGAAAAAATATGAAAGGGTTAAAAAGAATATTAAAAAAAGGTGGAGTGATAACTGCACAAGTTGGCAGCAATGATAAAAAACCTAAGCAAGTAGAAAACTGGTGTAAAGTTTTAGATAAAAGTTTTGGGAATGTAAAATTATCTGGCGTCCATATTCCTAGTTTTGACTGTAATTGGAATTTTGCTTCATCTATAATGAAATAATGTTTCGTGTTTCTTGTATTCAATTAAAATCAAATAATAACATCAATCATAATCTTAAGAAAACTGAAAAACTTATTATTAAAGCAGTTAAACAAAAAACTGATTTTATCTTAACACCTGAAGTATCATCGTTATTTTCATTAGATAAAAAACAA
The DNA here is from genome assembly GCA_028101445.1 of Candidatus Pelagibacter sp. Next base: position 4,282 of record JAOHKR010000008.1, read on the forward strand.
TTATTAAAAATCTGTAAACCAATGAGTGAAGATATTTACTTAAAGGGAATAAAAAATTTAGCAAAAAAATATAAAAAATGGATCTTAATAGGTTCTTTAATTATTAAAATTTCTAAAAATAAATTAGTTAACCGCTCTGTTTTGATAAACAAGCAAGGTCAGATCAAATCCTTTTATGATAAAATACATATGTACGATGTAATATTAAGTAAAAAAGAAAAATATTTTGAGTCAAAGACTTTTACTGCTGGAAAAAAAATTAAATCATTTAATCTTCCTTGGGGTAAAATTGGCCTATCTATTTGTTTTGATTTAAGGTTTCCGAATTTATATAGAAAATTATCAAAAACTGGTTCAATTTTTTTATCAATCCCCTCAGCCTTCACAGAAACTACAGGTATAAGACATTGGCATTCATTATTAAAGGCTAGAGCTATAGAAAATTTTTCATATGTTTTTGCTCCGGCTCAAGGAGGATCGCATTACAATGGAAGAAAAACTTTTGGCCATTCAATGATAGTTTCACCTGACGGGAAAATTTTAAAAGAATTAAAAAAATCTGAAGGAGTAATTACAGCTTTGATAGATCAAAAGTTACCAAGCAAATTAAGATCAATTATTCCAAGTTTAAAAGATGATTGATTATTCGTAGGACTTAACTTCTTTAATATTTGAACCTAGAGTATTATTAATAGCTAATTTAATTTTGGCTCTTTCATCATTAAACTTATAAACATTTCTAGCAAGTTCTATAAATTTTTCATTAAAACTGTTTTCTTTTTCAGCAGCTCTTTTTCCATCCTCAATATCCCAAAGCTTTAAATTAATCTCTTTTAACTTAATTATAAGATCTTTTATTAAATTTTGATCAGGAATAGATTTTTTCATTGTTCCATTTAAAGAAGATAGTTCTTTTTCAATATCGTTTAGTTTCTCTTTATTTGATATTTTAATTTTTTTTATTTCTAATATTGTAATTTTATCAATTAATTCACCAGCTGATATTTCTGCCAATATTATGTCTAATTTGTTGCTCATATTAATAACTTTACTATACTATCCAATAAATATACTCGGAATAAGTAATGTCAAATATATTAATAATTAAACACGGATCTCTTGGTGATTTAATACAAGCTAATGGTGCAATTAAAGATATTAAAAACTTTTATAAAAATAGAAAAGTTTTTCTTTTAACCTCTCAACCTTATGCAATTTTTATGTCTGAGTGTCCCTACATAGATGGAGTAATCATTGATAAACGGTTACCAAGATGGAATTTATTTTATCTTCACACTCTCAAAAAAAATCTTCAAAGATATAATTTTTCTAAAGTATTTGATTTACAAAACTCAAATAGAACAAAGTTTTATAAAAAATTTATAATTAATAAAGAGGTTGAATGGTCTTCATCCGAGACAGTTTTAGAGCCTGGGCAAAAAAAAAGTGATTTTGATAAAGATCCAGTTCTTGAACGTATGGAATTGCAATTAAAAAAAAGCGGCATTGAAACTGAATTTACTAGAAATGTTAATATTGAATGGGCAATAAAAGATGTATCAAGATTAATAAAACAGTATGCAAATAATGAATATATTTTATTATTTCCTTTCTGTTCAAAAAAACATCAAAATAAAAAATGGCCTTATTTCAAAGAATTAATAGTGAAATTAAAACAAGACTATAAAAATAAGTTTCCTATATTAATAGTTCCAGGACCCAACGAAATAAAGGAAGCAAATACACTTAATGCCAAGGTAATTACTAATAACCAAAATTCAGTTGACTTAAAAACATTAATCTCATTAATCAGTAATGCAAAGTTTATTTTAGCAAATGATACAGGCCCAGCACATATTGCATCTCACTTAGATAAAGCAGGTTTGGTATTATTTGGCAGCCACACAAGTGCAAGAAAAGTAAGTATTGAAAATTATAATTTTAAAGCCTTAACGGTTAAAAATTTAAAAGATTTAAATGTAGATACAGTAATTTCAGAAATTAAATCTAAATTAAATTAATTCGATATATTTCTTTATAATTTTATTCCAATTAAAATTTTTTGAGAATTCTAAAGCATTTGAGCCAAGTTCTTTATGGTGATCATTTGTCAATGTTTTAAGTAAAGTATCATATAAAATATTTAAATCATTCCCATTACACAAGTAACCTGTTTGGCCGCTTTTAATAGCATCTCCTTCACCACCATAAATTCCACCTATGGAAGGTTTTCCATAAGATGCAGCTTCAATATATGTTATTCCAAATCCTTCTACAGATTTTTTATATACTACTGAAGGCATAACGAAGACATCTGACTGATCGATAAGAGCAACTTTTTCTTGTTCGCTTGTTTTGTAAATTAATTCAATTTCTTTTTCTAATCCTAATTCTTTCTTAAGTTTTTCAAGATTATCTTTCTCATCTCCATCTCCAACTGAAATATATTTTAAATTTGGAAATTTTGGCAGTAAATTTTTTACAGTCATTATAATATTTTGATGACTTTTCCTTCCATCTAATCTTGAAACTGTAATTAATTTAGGTGAGAAATTATCAAATTTTTTCTTTGCAAACTCTTTAGTGTTTTCATTGATTGGAATAGGATAACTGCACCCAGGGTTGATTACTTTTATAGCGTCGGTTTTTACTCCTATTTTTATAGCCAGTTCTTTTGTAAATCTAGAGTTTGCTATAACGTAATCAGCTTTATTTAAAGCTTTTACAGTTCTTTTATTTAAGGACGACCCAACAGGGTGATTTATTTCCTTAGAGTGAATTAAGCAGAATGATTTAGTTTTTTTTAAAACTTCTTCATCAATATTTTCAATACTTTTCCAGTGATCAAAGAAAGATGCCCTTAAATTATTATTCTTGATGAAATCCTTAACTATATTAGCTTTTCTGTATTTTCTAAAAATTTTAAATCCAGAAACTCTTTCAATGCTTAACTTTGAATTTTGATCATAATCTTCGGCATTATCAATGTTATCTGCGAAAACTTTTACAGGACCATGATTTAAAAGGGCATTAGATAAACCCTCCATCAGATTTTGTATACCGCCGAGCTCAGGTGGAAAATTTCTTGTTGCAACTAAAAACATTATTTAAACCACTTTATATTACAGCCCATGCTAGGTATTTGTTCATCAGGCCCTTTTTGAGTTTGAGCTATCATTTTCATAGCCAATTTTAAATCACTATCTCCATTTAAAACAGGTTTTAAATCTTTTAACTCTCTATATCTTCCTCTGTATTGAAGTTCTAAATCTTTATTATAACCAAAAAAATCAGGTGTGCAGACAGCGTTATATTTTTTTGCAACCTCTTGAGTTTCATCTATTACGTAATTTATAGAATTAAAATTATTTTCTTTTGCAAATTTGATCATATTTTCAAAAGAATCATCAGGATAATTTTTGGTATCATTAGACATTATAGCAACTGTGCTAACGCCATCATCTTTAAGATCGTTACAATCTTTTGCTAAATCTGTAATTACAGCTTTAACATATGGGCAATGATTGCAAATAAACATTATTAAAGTTGCTTTTTCACCAACAATATCATTTAAAGAAATCAGTTTATTATCGATTGATTTTAGTTTGAAATCCTCTGCTTTTTTTCCAAAATCACAAACCGGGGTTTTAGTTAGAGCCATAATGTATTATAAATTAATTAATATTACATTACAGCAATATTATGATTTACGATTTTGAAGGACACACACCGAAAATAGATCCAAATAGTTGGGTTGCACCCAATTCAGTTATTATTGGTAGAGTGGAGTTGAAAAAGAATTCAAACATTTGGTTTAACACAACTTTAAGAGGTGACCTTGAACCTATTGTAATTGGGGAAAATTCAAACATACAAGATGGAAGTGTAATTCACACCGATCCAGGCTGTCCAACAATAGTTGGCAATGGTGTTACAGTAGGGCACATGGTTATGCTCCATGGCTGCGAGATTGCAGATGATTGTTTAATAGGAATAGGTTCAACAATATTAAATAAAACTAAAATAGGAAAAAATTGTATCATAGGTGCTAACGCTCTTGTCACAGAAAATAAAGTTATTCCAGAAAGATCATTAGTGCTTGGAAGTCCAGGCAAAATAGTCAGACAAGTAACTGATGAAGAAATTAAACATATTAAAGAAAATGCAAGAGATTATGTTGATAATTTTAAAAAATATAAGAAATAGTTTATTAATTTTAATTTTACTTACAGTAAATGCTGAAGCTAAGAACAGTAAAGATGTTTCTAACATTAAGGTTCAAAAAAAATCTATATCTCACAAACAAAAATATTCTTTGCAATTAGTAGATAGTAAAGACGGACACCCTGTAAGATCTGGTAATAAATCTTGGAGATTTGAAGTAAGAGAAGGAGATTGTGGTGGAGATAAAAAACATAGTGATTGTAAATCTAATAGGCAAAGAACTGAATTACAAACTAAAGAGCATCAAAAAATAAATAAAGAATATTGGTATTCAGCTTCCATATATCTTCCAAATAATTATGTATCTGCAGCTCCAGTAAAAACAGTTTTTACACAAATTTACGAGCGAGGCTGGAAACCGATTTTAATGATTACAGACAGAGAAAATAAATGGCTTGAAGTTGGTAGAATGTGGAGCGGCGAATATGTTGAAATGAAAAAAGGAATTAAAATTAATGACATGAAAGGTAAGTGGACCGATATTTTAATTAATGTTCGATATTCAAGAAAAGAAGATGGATTTATGAAAGTGTGGATTAATAATAAATTAATTTTAGAGTCATTAAATATTAAAACCTTTACTCCTTATACAAATAAAGGAGCTGGGTTAGATTGGGGTATTTATCAGACCGGTGTTAGTTATTGGAAAAATAAAAATGGAGATAAACCTTATCCTTCAATGGTGGTTTATTTTGATGAAGTTAATCAAGGAAACTCAAAAGAAAAAGTTACAAAAAACCTAGGGAACTAACCAGTTTTTCTTATTATTTTCTAAGTCAAATAAAGCTCTACGGTGTCCTTTTGCAGCTAGGTATAACCATTCGATACTTTTAACTTTACATCTAATCACACAAAAGTTTTTATAACCAGCTTCACTTTCTTCTTTTGTGTAATCAAAGTTATCAAATTTATTATCTAGACCTGAGGTTGGTTTATCTGACTCAGTTCCCGGCCCATTTGTAACAAGATAGCATTTTCTACTTATATGACCTGTTTTATCCCAAGACTCTTTTGTAACATCATCATTAAAATGAACTTTACATTCTGTTTTTAGTCTTAGCTGAATTTTTTCTTGTTTACCGTAAAATAGAATTGAACAATTAGGATTGCTTTTAATTTTTTCTATTTTAGAGGATCTAATATCGCTATGATATTGAACGAAGTTATTTTGTTGATCTGCTTTTCTTAATACAACAACTCTACCATCTAAGTCATTATCGTTACCACAGATAAATACTGGAGTTCTAAACTCTGAAGATCTATCTTTAACTGCATTAGTTAAGAGATCCCAAATCTTTTTTTCAATTTCATTGAAATCTTCGTAGTAACTAACAACTTCTTGTGACACGATTTATTTTCTAAATCTTTTTATTAAGCTTGAAGTATCCCATCTTTGACCACCCATTTTTTGTACTTCAGCATAATATTCATCAATTATTTTTGTAATGGGTAGGGGTGAATTATTTTTCTTTGCTTCATCCATAGCGATTTTTAAATCTTTTCTCATCCAATCTACAGCAAAACCATAATCAAACTTATCTTCAATCATTGTTTTGTGTCTATTTTCCATTTGCCAAGATTGAGCAGCACCTTTTGAGATAACTTCAATAACATCATTCATATTTAATCCAGCATTCATTCCAAAATTAATAGCTTCTGACAAACCTTGCACTAATCCAGCAATACAAATTTGATTAACCATCTTAGTTAACTGACCACTTCCAGATGGGCCAAGTAATTTTATTTTTTTACTATAACAATCAATTACTGGTTCAGCTTTTTTAAAAGGAGCTTCATCACCGCCAACCATAACTGTTAATGTGCCACCTTCAGCCCCAGCTTGGCCACCCGATATAGGAGCATCTAAGAAATCAAAACCTTTTGCCTTTGCTTCTTTATAAAGTTCCCTTGCAATATCTGCTGAAGCAGTTGTGTTATCAATATAGATTGATCCTTTTTTAGCTGACTTAAATAATCCTTTTTCACCTAAAGTTACTTCTCTTAAATCGTTATCATTACCAACACATGTAAAAATAAAATCGCTGTCTTTAGCAGCATCCATCGGTGTATCTGCAACATTACCTTTATATTCTTTTGCCCACTTTTCAGCTTTAGCTTTTGTACGATTATAAACAGTTACATCGTGACCTGCTTTTGATATATAACCAGCCATAGGATAACCCATGACACCAAGACCAATGAAAGAAACTTTACAACTCATAAATGATTAACCTCTCGTTAAATAAAAAAGTAATTATATTTGGTTTTATATTTACATTTTTTTCTAGTTTTGGACAGAGCTTTTTTCTGGGATTGTTTAACGCACCAATTAGAAATGAATTAGGTATAACACATGGTCAATTTGGAAGTATCTATGCATCAGCAACTATATGCTCAAGCTTATTACTTATTTGGGTTGGGAAAAAAATAGATGATTATAGAATTTTAAATTATTCTTTTTTTGTAGTTACATTACTTTTTATTTCTTCATTATTTTTTTCTTTCATCAATAGCGTTTACTTTTTGGCCGTAGGAATTTTTTTAATGCGTTTATCTGGCCAAGGATTAATGAGCCACGCTTCAACCACAACAATCTCAAGATTTTTTGAAAGATCTAGAGGTAAAGCTTTAAGCACAATTTGGTTTGGCCTATCTACAGCAGAATTTGTTTTACCTGTGCTTATGACTTATTTTTTTCTTATTTACTCTTGGAGAACGGTATGGCAAGGAATTGCAGTATTAATTATATTATTTTTACCTTTAGTAATCTTAAACACAATTAAATCTATAAATTTAGACTCTCGTGAAGCAGACAATAATCCTAAACTTAAAAAAACAAAAATTAAAAGTTGGAGGCGAAGGGATGTTATTAAAGATTATAGATTTTATATTGTATCATTAAATATGTTAGCAATGCCCTGGCTGGCTACAGGAATATTTGTTTATCAATCTTTTATCTCAGAGTCTAAAATGTGGGAGGTTTATACAATACCAAAAGCGTTTATGGTTTATTCAATAACTTCTATTATAACTCTTTTTATGTCAGGGTTCTTAGTTGATAAATTTACAGGACGAAAATTAATTTTATATATGAATCTGCCATTACTATTAGCAATGTACACTTTGTTTCAATTTAATCATCAAATGTCAGCTTATATTTTCTTAGGACTGATTGGTGTCTCTAATGGCTTAGCCAATATTTTAGGATCCTCTACTTGGGCTGAAATTTACGGTGTTAAATATATTGGTAGCATTAAAGCTTTAACAACTGCATTTATGGTTTTCTCTACTGCATTTGGAACTGCTGTATTTGGTTTATTAATTGACAATGGTTTTAGTATTGAAAATATAGGTTTTGTTGGTGGAGCTTACATCGTTATTTCTCTAGCTTTATTAGTTATATTTAGGAAAACAATTGAACCAGTTAAGCTAGCAAATTAAGCTTGATTTATTTAGTTTAATTGAATAAACAACAATCATCATGGCAAGAATTACAGTAGAAGACTGCTTAGAAAAAGTTGATAATCAATACGATTTAGTTTTATTAGCAAAAGAGAGAACGGTTCAATTAAACGCTGGATCTCCTATGTTAGTAGAAGAAGATAATGATAAAAGAACTATTATTTCACTGAGAGAAATTGGTGACGGTAAAATTGAAGTTAAAGATATTGAAGCAAGTGCAATTAAAAGACTTCGAAAAGAGCCCGATGAATTAGAAGTTCAAGAAGACACAGAAGAAGAAACTAACGATGAATTTGAGAATTTATACAAAGGTCAAGTTTCAAAAAGTGGTGTAGCAATATTACCTTCAAAAAGAACTAGAAGAATTCCTGAAGTTAAAAAACCTAGCCTAGCAGATGAAGCTTTGTCAGAATTAAAAGCTGAACAACCAGAAATTAAAGAAGAAAATCTTGAAACAGAAGAAGCTCCACTTGAATTAAGTGAGGAAGCTCCAGCTGCAGAAGAAACTCCAGCAGCTACAGAAGAAGAAAACAAATCAGAATAAATTATGATTAAGACAGTTTCAGTTGCACCCATGATGGATTGCACTGATAAACATGAGATTTATTTTTTAAGTCTTATAAGTAAAAATATTCACTTATATTCAGAGATGATTGTAGCCAACGCAATCATACGAGGAGATCGTGATAAACTTTTATCATTTAAAAAAATTTCTAACCCAGTAACATTACAAGTAGGTGGATCAAATCCTAATGAACTAGCTGAAGCTTGTAAAATTTCAGAAGATTATGGTTATAAAGAAATTAATTTAAATTTAGGTTGTCCAAGTAAAAAAGTTCAAAAAAATAAATTTGGCGCATGTTTAATGGCAGAGCCTGATCTTGTAGCAAAATGTATTGAAGCCATGGCAAAATCAACCTCGCTTCCAATAACAATTAAAACAAGAATTGGTTATAATGAAGTTGAAAACTTCGAATTTTTAAAATCATTCATTCAACGAACTAAAGATGCCGGATCACAAAAGTTTATTATACATGCAAGAAAAGCTTTATTAAAAAAGTTAAGTCCTAAAGAAAATTTAAATATTCCACCTTTAAAATATGAATTTGTTTATAAAATTAAAAATTATTTTAAAGATGATGAAATTATTATTAATGGAGGAATAAAAACAACTGAAGACATAAAAGAGCATCTATCTAAAGTTGATGGAGCTATGATTGGAAGAGCTATTTATCATTCACCCTATTTTTTAGCTGAAATTGAAAGAGATATTTTTAATAATGAAAATGTTCCAACAAGAAGTGAGGTAATGGAAAAATTAATTCCATATATTCAAGAGCAAACTTCTAAAGGAGTTCAATTAAATCATATTATGAGACACACAGTGGGATTATTTCATGGACAGAACGGATCTCGAACATGGAAACAATACCTTTCTAAAAATATGTGCATTAGAGACGCGGATCTTCAAAAAGTAAATCACATAATGGACCAGGTTAAAAAAACTAATCCGGTGTTTTTAGAAAGATAATTTTGGATATTCTTTCACAATCAGAAACTCTTTATTTAATTTTTATAATGATTGTTACTGCAATACCAGCTGGTTTTGCAGCTGGTTTATTTGGAATAGGTGGAGGCTTAATAACTGTTCCAATTTTATTTTATATTTTTGGATCAGTAGGATTAGAGCCTACTTATTTGATGCACTTAGCTGTAGGAACTTCATTTGGAATAATTATTCCCACTTCAATAGTTTCAGTTTTAACTCATCATCAGCATAAAGCAGTCGACTTTAGCATTGTTAAAAGCTACGGAATATTTGTTATTATTGGAGTTATATTAGGAACAATTTTAGCCGCAGGTTTAAAAACTAAACCTCTAATACTTTTCTTTACTATAGTTGTATACATACTCGCTTTTTACTTACTGTTTTTGAAAGAAAAAGAGTCAGATTTATCAATTAAAATGGGCTTACCTGCCAAAATTATATCTGGAATAATAACTGGCTTTGTTTCCGCACCTATGGGTATTGGTGGCGCAGTAATGAACGTTCCTATTTTGAAATTTTTTGGTTATCCAATCAATAAAGCTATAGGAAGCGCTGCCGCAATAGGTTTTATTATAGCTTTATTTGGTGCAATAGGATTTCTTATTTCTGGAAACTATTTAAATGCTAACTTACCTTTAAGCATCGGGTTTTTAAATATACCAGCATTTCTTGTTTTTTTTCCTATAACAACTTTTATGGCACGTCTTGGAGCTAAAGCTAGCCACAGAATAAATAAAAAGAAAATGACAAAATATTTTGGCTTATTTTTAATTATTATTGGAACTAAATTCTTGTACGAATATTTTAATCTTTAGATTTTTTGATCGTATTCACCGATTTTCCCAGTTTTTTTAAGCAAGTCATCTATAAAATTAAATATACTTTTCTTGATAGTGTCAGATGTAGGACTCTCTGTTACGATAACTAAAGATGGTTTATTTGATGACGCTCTTATTAAACCCCAAGAACCATCTTCTAAAGAAAATCTAATACCATTAACAGTCAAAACTTCTGTTATTAATTGATTTTCAATCTTAGCATTTTCTGATTTTAGTTGTTGTATTTTTTTTACCATATCATCGACTACTTTATATTTTTCTTCATCTTTGCAATATGGCGCCATTGTTGGTGTTTGATATGTCTTAGGCAATTCATTAATAATTTCACTCATTTTTTTATTTTGATTGACAAGGAGGTGGCAAACTTGAATTGCAGAATTAATACCATCATCGTAACCAAACCCTAAAGGTTGATTAAAAAAGAAATGTCCACTTTTTTCAAATCCAGCTAATGCATTTTCTAAATTTACTTTTCTTTTGATATGAGAATGACCTGTTTTCCAATAAATGGTTTTACATTGATTTTTTAAAAGAACTTTATCTTTTGAGTAAAGACCTGTTGATTTTACATCAACAATAAATTTTGAATTATTATGTTTGCTAGCTAAATTTCTTGCAATTAATAATCCTATCTTATCTGAATAAATTTCATTACCTTTATCATCGATTACCCCACATCGATCTCCATCTCCATCAAAACCAAAACCTATATCTGCTTTATTATCTTTTACAGCTTTCGCTATTGCATGAAGCATTTCAAGATCTTCAGGATTTGGATTATATTTTGGAAAAGTCCAATCCAATTCACAATCTAATTCAATGACTTCACACCCAATCCTTTTTAAAATATCAGGGGCAAAAACTCCTGCTGTACCATTACCACAAGCAACAACAGCTTTAATTTTTTTATTAATTTTATTTTTTTTAATTAAATCTTCAGAATAAATATTTTTGAAATTTTCTATTTTTTTTATGGAACCTTTGCCTTCAACAAACTTTTTATTTAGAGTTATATTTTTTAACTCTTTCATTTCTTCTGGTGCGTGAGTTAACCCTTTTTTGATACCCATTTTCACTCCTGTCCAACCATTCTCATTATGACTGGCAGTTACCATAGCTATTGCGTCAGAGTTCAAATTAAATTGCGCATAGTAAACAGTAGGGGACAGTGATAAACCTATATCTTCAACATTACATCCAGTTGAGATTAAACCATTGATTAATGCTTTTTTTATATCCTCACTATAGGATCTATAATCATGCCCTACTATTATTCTTGGGTTTGTTTTTTTTGTATGACTAATGACTTGTGTTCCTAAGCCTTTTCCAAGATTAGCGATTCCCTCTAAATCGACGTCTTTTTCATAAAGCCATCTAGCGTCATACTCTCTAAAACCGTTTGGATTGATTTTCATTAACTATAAGTACTAAAAAATCAGTGTTTTTGTTAAAAAATGTTTATTAACAAAACTTTCCACTTGCAAAATTAAATTAATGTTCATATAATGTTCTATTGATTTAGATGTTATTTAGTATACAACCTATAATGTACTACCATATATAGTATTTTTGTTAATAAATCGAGTAAAATAAGTAAAATATGAATAAAAACGTATCATTGGCAATTGAGAAAGCTGTCGGCACTATAAGCCATAAGAACCAAAATGATCAAAAAAATAATGGTCCTAAAAAACCTGATTTATTCTCTCTATCTGGTGAAACAGAACTTTTTCAAAATGAAAAAGGTATAACGATTAAGATAGATAGATCTAAAGACGCTAATTTAACAGATTTCGGTAAAGCAACATTAACAGACAGATATTTAGGTCAGAATGAAAGTTTTCAAGATTTGTTTGCAAGAGTAGCAAGCGTGTATGCTGATGATAATTTGCATGCTCAAAGAATTTATAACTATATTAGCAACCTCTGGTTTATGCCGGCTACACCAGTCTTATCTAATGGTGGAACAGAAAGAGGTTTACCAATTTCTTGTTTTTTAAATGAGGCCAATGACAGCCTTAAAGGTATTACGGATTTATGGGAAGAAAATGTTTGGTTAGCCGCTAGAGGAGGTGGTATTGGAAGTTATTGGGGTAACCTAAGATCTATTGGTGAAAAAATTGGAAAAGTTGGAAAGACTTCAGGAATAATTCCATTTATTAAAGTAATGGATTCATTAACATTAGCTATAAGCCAGGGATCTTTAAGAAGGGGATCAGCTGCATGTTATTTACAAATCGACCATCCTGAAATTGAAGAATTTATTGAAATGAGAAGACCAACTGGTGGAGACGTAAACAGACGCTCTCTAAATTTGCACCACGGTGTTCTTGTTTCTGATGATTTTATGAGAGCGGTAGAAACAGACAGTCAATGGGCACTTAGAAGTCCTAATGATGGTTCTGTTCAATCTACTATTTCAGCCAGAAATTTATGGATAAGACTTTTAACTGCAAGGGTAGAAACAGGAGAACCTTACGTTGTATATATTGATACAGTTAATAGACAAATTCCGCAGCATCATAAGCTTGCAGGTTTAAAAGTAAAAACTTCCAACTTATGTAGTGAAATAACTTTACCTACAGGAATAGATAACGATGGAAAAGAAAGAACAGCTGTATGCTGTCTATCTTCATTAAACTTAGATACCTACGATCAATGGAAAGATAACGATCAATTTGTTGAAGATATAATGAGATTTTTAGATAATGTAATGACAGATTTTATTAATAGAGCTCCAGATGAATTTGCTAATGCAAAATATTCAGCATTGAGAGAAAGAAGTGTCGGACTAGGTGTGATGGGTTTACATTCTTACTTCCAACAAAAAAGCATTCCATTTGGATCAGTAATGAGTAAAGTTTGGAATAAAAAAATATTTTCTAATATCCAGGAAAAAGTAGATGCAGCTTCTGTTGTTCTTGCAGAAGAAAGAGGCGCGTGTCCCGATGCTGCTGAATATGGAATTAAAGAAAGATTTTCAAATAAAACAGCTATAGCTCCAACTGCTTCAATTTCTATTATTTGTGGTGGGTCATCACCAGGAATAGAACCTATTGCAGCTAATAGTTTTACTCATAAAACTCTGTCGGGATCTTTTAACGTTAGAAATAAATATCTTAAAAAAATTCTTGAGAAATATAATAAAGATACGGACGACGTTTGGTCTTCTATAACAACAAATCAAGGATCAGTTTCTCATTTAGATTTTTTAACTGCAGAGGAAAAAGATACTTTTAAAACTGCTTTTGAAATAGATCAACGTTGGATTATTGAGTTAGGCGCAGATCGAACTCCGCATATCTCTCAAGCACAATCAATAAATGTTTTTATTCCTGCTGATATTCATAAAAAAGAACTTCACGATATTCATTTTCAAGCTTGGAAAAAAGGTCTTAAAAGCCTTTACTATTGCAGATCAAAATCTATTCAAAGAGCGGAAAATGTTAACAAAGGTACATCAACAGATGTGACAAAAAATGTTTACTCGAAAGAGAACGAATCCAATAATAAAGATAATAACTATGAGGAATGTTTATCATGTCAGTAGCAGAAAAAATTAAACCAGAAATTATTCAGCCAAAAAAAATGGGTCTATTAGTAGAGAACCCAGTTTATAAGCCATTCAGATATCCATGGTGTTACGATGCGTGGTTAACTCAACAAAGAATTCACTGGTTACCTGAAGAAGTTCCTCTAGGTGATGATGTAAGAGATTGGCAAAAAAATATTACACCAGCTGAAAAAAATCTTTTAACGCATATATTTAGATTTTTTACTCAAGCCGATGTAGAGGTGAGTAATTGTTATTTAAGACACTACACAACAGTTTTTAAACCAACAGAAGTTTTAATGATGATGACGGCTTTTGCTTCAATGGAAACAGTCCATATAGCTGCATACTCACACTTATTAGATACCATCGGAATGCCTGAAACAGAGTACTCCGCATTCATGAAGTACAAAGAAATGAAAGATAAGTATGATTATATGCAAGGGTTTGATGTTAAATCAAAACATAATATAGCAATGACGATGGCTGTTTTTTCTGCTTTTACAGAAGGACTTCAATTATTTGCTAGCTTTGCAATTTTATTAAACTTCCCAAGACACAATAAAATGAAAGGCATGGGGCAGATAGTAACCTGGTCAGTTAGAGATGAAACATTGCACTGCAATTCAATGATTAGATTATTCAAAGATTTTATTAAAGAAGAACCTCAAATCTGGAACGATAAATTAAAAAAAGAAATTGTTGATGCTTGTAAAACTATTGTAGAGCATGAAGATGCTTTTATAGATCTAGCTTTTCAAATGGGTCCATTAGAAGGTTTAGCTGCCAATGAAGTTAAACAATATATTAGATTTATTGGAAACAGAAGACTGGAGCAATTAGGTCTTGATCCTATCTATGACGTTAAGAAAAATCCTTTAACATGGTTAGATAATATGTTGAACGGTGTTGAACACATGAATTTCTTTGAAGGACGAGCAACAGAATACTCTAAAGCATCTACTAGAGGAAGTTGGGGCGAAGTTTTTGCTTAATTTTTGAAATTAAATTACAAAACTTATTGGAGAAAAACAGGTCTAAAAGGTAAATGGGGTAACATTTATCTTGAAAGAATTTCTCATCACAAACCTAAAAACTTTTTAGAGATCGGTGTTTTTTGTGGTGTAACTGCTAGAAACACTTGTGATTTTTTAAAAGAAATAAATGGTGAAAGCTTTAGTTATATTGGTATAGATTTATTTGGCGGTGAAAAAAATAATTCTATAGATGAAATCGAACCAAAATTTTTACTTAATCAAAAATTTTCTAATCCACTAAAAAATATTTATTATAACCTAATATTAAGAGAAAACTTAAATTCTCTCAAGAGCGTTCAGAAACTTTTAAAAAAATATAATAATAATATAAAACTAATAGCAGGGGACACGAACTCTGTTTTAAAAGAAATTGATTTAAAAAATATAGATTTTGTTTTTCTTGATGGTGGTCATAGTTATCAAACCGTATACAACGATCTGACTAATCTATATGTACACATGAAAGATAAAAAGAAAATAATTCTCTGTGATGATTATGGTAGTGAAAGTTATATTCCTGAAGTCGAAAAAGCTATTAACGACTTCAGAAAAAAAAATAATTTACGATTAAATCTAATCGAAAATAGATTTGCTGAAATTATTACTTAAGCTATCTGTGTTTCTTTTTTAAATCTTTCTTAAGATCTTCATGATCACCGACAACTGTATGATATTTACTTTTAGTTACGTATTTTTCCAAGAAAGGTACTGCTAGTAAAGGTAAAAAACCACCAATAACTATTCCAAAAGCAGCACTTTTTAAATCTGGATCAGCTAATGCAGCAATAAAGTCTGCTACAATGTGAGCAAAAACTATTCCGACAATTCCAGCTATTGCACCATTTGATATTATTTTTAAAAAACGATTTATACTCCAACCGGTATAAAATCCAACTAAAGGGATTAAAGTATGAATAAACCCAAAAGTTGCACCTCTTAAAATACTATGTTTTTCAATTAACTCTTCCATAAAATGTAGAAATCCAGGCAGCTCATGAGAATGACCTTCAGCAGCCACTACAAAACCTAAGCTAAAAATATATATAATTATAGTTAAAAGACTTATTTTTTTCATTAATTACACTCCTTACATGTTGTTGTTATTTCTAAGTTAAAGTTATTAAAGTTAAATTTTTTTTTTGATTTAACGTGTTTAATAATTTTGGAAAAAAGACTAGTATTTAATTCTTCTGCAACACCGCAATCATTACAAACAGCAAGTACCGCATTATGATCATGTTGGTCTGTTGTATTACATAAATGAAACGTTTTATTTTTATTAGTTTTATGAATTAACCCATCATCTGTTAAATTTTTTAAAGCTCTATAGATTGTCATAGGTTGCACTGATTTAAACTTTTGAACTCTATTGAGTATTTGATAAGCGGTTAAACCTTTTGTATTTTTTTTTAATATATTTAGGACTAAAGTGTTATTATTCATTGTTATGTTATAACATAACACTATTATTAATCAATTCTATACACCATATAAGTAAAAATTCACTTTTTAGTTGAACTACGGTTACATTATAAATTCATACATGCTAATAAAAATCTCAAAAATGGAGGAAATATGAACAAATTAAAATATGTAGTAACAATATTAGCCGCACTAACTATTGGTAGTGTTGTAACTGCCAATGAAGTTAAGATGGCTAAAGCAAACTGGGATACAGGTTATTTCCAAGCTGAAGTGTATAAACAAGCTTTGGAAAAAATGGGTTACAAAGTTAGTGAACCTAAAGCAATGAAACCATCAGTTTTTTATGTAGCTGCTGCTGCGGGAGACTTAGATTTATGGGTAAACGGTTGGTTCGGAACTCATGACACTTATATAGCTGAAGCAAAAGGTAAAGTTAAAGCTGTAGGAAATGTTATGGCTAAAGGTGGTTTACAGGGTTACCTAATTGATAAAAAAACGGCTGACAAACTTAATATCAAAAGTGTAATGGATATTAAAAAACATGCTAAGCAATTTGACTCAAATGGTGACGGTAAAGCAGATATGGTAGCTTGTCCTCCAGGTTGGGGTTGTGAAAAACAAATTACTAAGCACTTTGCTGAATTAGGTTTAGGTGATTTCATTAATCCAGTGCAAGCAGATTATTCCGCTTCTATGGCTGATGCTATCGCTAAGTTTAAAAATGGTAAGTCAGTATTATTTTATACATGGACGCCTAACTGGACAGTTGGTGCTTTAGAACTTGGTAAAGATATTGTTTGGATAGAAGTTCCTTACAGCCAAACTAAAGCAGTGAAAGTACCTAACGCAACAAAATCAAAAATAAATATGGGTTTTGGTGCTGATGATATTCGTCCAGCTGCAAATGTTGATTTTTTGAAAGCTAATCCAAAAGTGGCGAAGATGCTTAAAAAAGCTTCTATTCCATTAGCAGATGTAGCTGCTCAAAATATGAAAATGAACCAAGGCGAAAAAAGCGAAAAAGCTATCAAGAAACATGCTGCTGCTTGGATAAAAGCAAATCAAAGCACGTTTGATAGTTGGCTTAAATAGTAGATTGGTTAGTCAGAAAAGTGAGTTTAAAATTAGCACCTTCTGATTACGAAATTTACATTCCAATAGCTGAATGGATTGAGAAAAATATTAAAGAGTGGTTGTTTATGCAACGACCACTCTTTAAAAAACTTTCAGCTCCTATCGATTCTGTTCTTAACGGTTTAGATACACTATTTAATGTAATTCCTTTTCCATTAGCTATTTTAATTTTTTTATATTTTGCTTTTAAAACTAATGGTTTTAAATTTGCAATTTTGACTTTGATTGGTTTAGTTTTTATAGATTTAGTAGATCTGTGGTCTGAAAGTATGACTACTTTAGCAATGATATTTACTGCAGTTATTTTTTGTATACTAATAGGTATACCACTGGGTATTCTATCTTCAAGAAGCAGAACTTTTGAAACTATAATGAGGCCTATACTAGACGTTATGCAAACAATCCCAAGTTTTGTTTATTTAATACCAGTTGTAATGTTATTTGGAATTGGATTAACACCAGGGGTTGTTGCTACAATAATTTTTGCTTTGCCTCCAATAATTCGTCTTACTAATTTAGGCATTAGACAAGTTGGAAAAGGATTTAAAGAAGCAGGATCTAGCTTAGGTTTATCTAAATTATTAATTTTAATTAAAATTGAAATTCCATTAGCATTAAAAACTATTATGGCAGGTATAAATCAAACTTTAATGTTAGCTTTATCAATGGTAGTGATCGCTGCTCTTATCGGTGCAGGTGGATTAGGTCTTACAGTGTATGTTGCATTAGGAAGATTAGATATTGGATCCGCTGTAATAGGTGGAACTGGAATTGTTATACTTGCAATAATACTTGATAGAATTACTCAAAAACTAGTTAAATCAAATTAAACTTCTTAATTTTTTAATGTGAGAAGGAGTTGTTTCACAACAGCCTCCTAGAATATTAGCACCCATTTTATTTAATTTAATACAAATCTTCGCGAATTTTAAAGGATTTAAATCATTCCTTTTACCTAATTGAACTTTAGGATTATTAGAGTCAGGCTTCCAACCGGCAGGAATATGCTCAAAAGCATTAATTTTAAACCCATAAGGACATTTTATTTTTTTTAGATCTTTTAATGCATAAGCTACATCTTCAATTGAGACGCAAGATAAAATAATTCCTATGGGTTTGTGTTTTTCAACTTTTTTTATAACCGTTGAAATTTTTTCTCCCGAAGGAAGCTTTCCTCCTTTTCTTATATGTATTCCTAATAAAAATTCTTTTTTAAAAGATTTAATAGAGTTAATAGCAATTTGACATTCTTTTAAACTAGACATCACATCCAAATAGAAAAAATCAACATAAGGATTTAAACACTTAGCTTGAGCTTTAAAACTATTCTTAATAAATTTTAAATCCGTTCCAAGGTCTGCAAAATAAGTAAAATTTTGTGGTGGAAGACTGCCCGCTATAAGAATATTTTTCTTAGATTTTTTTACTGCTTTTTTAGCTAGTTTTCCAGCGAGTTTATTTAATTCATTAAACTTATGGCCTAATTTATTTTCTATTAGTCGCCTTTTTCTACTACCAAAACTATTAGTCACAATAACCTCAGCACCTGCTTTAATAAAATCTAAATGAGTTTTAACTAAAAGTTTGTGATATTTTTTATGAAGTAATGCTGTAGCACCCCATATGGTTCCATGTGGTATCACCCCGCGATTAAGTAATTCCTGACCCATGCCGCCATCAAGAATTCTAGTTTGTTTAAAGAAATTTTTAATTAATGACACTATTAAAGATGAATACAACTACTCCAAAAGTAATCAACCAAAAAAACCACTGTCCAAATATTTTTAATATTCCACCTTTATCAATACCTTTCCACGGCATAAAAGTATAAGTGGCTAAGGTCACTAGGATTAAAAAAAGTAATAAATTTGTAATATTCATTTATCTTTGATTTAGAAGCATCACTTCTCTTACTTCTTCACCCCTATACTTAGATAAAGGTCTAATTAATTTATTAGAAGCATGTTGCTCCATTATGTGAGCTGACCAACCTGTAATACGTGACATTACAAAGATTGGTGTGTAAAAATCAATATCTATTCCCATCATGTAATAAAGTGGGCCACATGGGAAATCTACATTTGGATGAATTTTCTTTTTTTCAACCATAGTCTTGGCTAAAACTTCATAAATTTTTGTATATTTTTCTTTCTTTAAAAGTCTCGCAACTTTAAATAAGTAATGTTTCATCGTAGGAACTCTAGAGTCCCCAGTTCTATAAACTCTGTGACCAAATCCCATAATCACCTTTTTCTTAACTAATGCATTATTGATCCAAGCTTGAGCTTTTTCTGGTTTTCCAATTTCTTTCATCATATGCATTACTGCTTCGTTAGCTCCACCATGTAATGGACCTTTTAAACTTGCTATGGCACCAGTAATTGCTCCATGAATATCTGAAAGACTACTTGTAATTGTTCTTGCGGTAAAAGTTGATACGTTAAAACTGTGCTCAGCGTATAAGATTAAAGATATGTCAAACGCTCTTACAATTTCTTTATCTGGAACTTTATTAAACATCATTTTAAAGAAGTTTTCAGAAAAAGATAATTTTTTATCAGGTGATATAATTTTTTTACCTTTTCTTGATCTAAAATAAGCTGCAACAGCTGTAGGAGTTTTAGCAAAAATTCTCATTGCTTTTCTCATATTCGCTTTTGGTGAATTATCTTTTGTATCTTTATCTTCTAAAGCCATTAAACTTACACAAGTTCTGATCACATCCATTGGATGTGCATTTTTTGGCATTTTTTGTATATCATTTAAAATTTGTTTAGATAATTTCCTTTCGGATCTCTCTTCTTTAATAAATTTTTTAAGTTGAGCTTTATTCGGTAGCTCTCCATGCAAAACTAAATAAGCGACTTCTTCAAAGTCACATTTGTCACAAAGTTCTTGAACAGTATAACCTCTGTAAGTCAATGCACTTAACTCAGGTACAACATGCGAAATAGTTGTTTCATCTACAACAATTCCTAATAAACCTTTTTTTATATCTTCACTCATTATTCATGACCTTCCGTAGAAAAATCTGTAATTTTTTTATCTGGTGTATTATATTTTTCATATTCTACTAACTCGTACAACCTTTTTCTAGTCTGCATTTTATCTATTATATTATTCTGGTGACCTTCATTAAATATTGATTTTAAACCTATTTCAACATTTTGCATTGCAAGTCTTTGAGTTGAAACTGGGTAAATAACTAAATTGTACCCCAGATTTTCTAATTGAGTTTTATCTAATAATTTAGATTTTCCAAATTCAGTCATATTAGCTAATAAATAACCATTTGAAATTTTTCTAACTTTTTCAAATTCACTTTCATCTTTCATGGCTTCCGGAAAAATCATATCTGCTCCAGCATCTTCGTATGCTTTAATTCTTTCTAATGTTTTATCAAGGCCTTCAACTGAATTGGCATCAGTTCTAGCAATGATTAAAAAGTTTTTATCTTTTCTAGAAGCTACGCATTCTTTAATCTTTTTTACCATTTCATCTTTTGAAATAAGTTCTTTATTGTCTAAGTGTCCGCATCTTTTTTCAGCAATTTGATCTTCTAAATGACAGCCAGCTAAACCTTTATTTTCAAATTCTTCAATAGTTTGTTTACAATTTCCAAAACCTGTATCAATATCAACTATTGTTGGAAGATCTGTAACTCTTGCTATTTGACCGCTGCGATAACTAACTTGATCCATTGTTGTTAAACCAATATCAGGTAAACCTAAATCATTTGACATCACACCACCTGAAATATAAACACCATCAAATCCAATTTCAGCAATAAGTTTTGCACATAAAGGATTATAAGCACCAGGAAATCTTAATAATTTTTTTGATTGCAATTTTTTTACAAAGTCTGATCTTTTCTCAGAAACTGATTTTTTTGTAAAGTGCATGTGACCAGATATATATTAGAGGAGAGTATAAAAATCAAAGATTATTTAAGTAGAATAAACAAACCTGTTAAAATTAACAGGGTTGCAAGTAAATATTCTATAGTTTTTTTAATTTTTGTATTGTTAACAAATTTTCTTAAACCACTTCCAAAAAGAGCCCATAAACTAATTGTTGGAAAACAAATTACAGCAGCAGTAATTGTAACAAATGAAATACCAATAAAAATATTTTCTTCACTAGGAAAAAAACCAGAAGCAACAGTTACTGCTATTGACCATGCTTTCGGATTAATAAATTGAAAAAGGGAAGCTTCATAAAATTTTAATGGTCTACCAGTTTCCTTTTGAGTCATGCTGAAAGAACCAATCATTTTCCACCCTAGGTAAAGTAGATATAAAAAACACAAAATCCTCATATAAAATTGAACTTGAGGATAAATTAAAAATAAATTCGCTAAACCAAAACAAGTTAAACCAATTTGTAAAATGTGTCCTATTGGAATTCCAATTGCATGAGGCAAGGTTCTTATAAAACCAAATTTCATACCAGATGCAGTTAGCATTGCATTATTGGGTCCTGGTGTAATAAACATAGTAAAATAAAAAGTTGCTAATGCTGTGAACAGAGCAAAAGTAATCATAAATATTTTTCTATAATTTTTTCAAACCCAACAAAGTCAGAAATTAAATTGTTATGTTTAATTTCTTTTTCAGTTTTTTCTGTGTAGCCATCTTTAACTAAAATAAATGGCAAGTTAGCATTGTGAGCAGAGTTTGCATCAACCTCACTATCTCCAACCATTATAGTTTTTTTTAAATTTCCACCGATGATTTCAACAACATCAGTTAAATGCCTTGGATCAGGTTTGTTAAAAGAAAAAGTATCGCTACCAGCAACATATTCAAAATATTTATAAAGATCTAATTTTTTTAAAAGATCTATGGCTAAACGTTCTTGTTTATTTGTACAAACTGCCATTGAAATATTTTTACTTTTAGCCCAATCAAAAAATTCGACAGCACCATTTAATGGTTTGCTATTTTGATCAATATTTTTTGCATAGAAATCAATAAATTCTTTAGTCATCGCCTTTTTAATTTTTTCATCTTTTATTTCTTCTTTAAAAGATCTTTGCATCATTACCCAGGCACCTTTACCAGCTAAAGATTTTATATCTGACATTTCTTTTTCTTCGTGACCGAATTTTTTCATTACGTGGTTATGGGCAGCCATTAAATCAGGTGCTGTATTCACAATTGTGCCATCTAAATCAAAAAGAATTGTATAAATTTGAGTCATTTTAAAAGTATTAAAAAGAAATATTTTGTGACTTATTTCAGTACCATTATTAATGTAAAGAATTTTTAAATGAAAACAAATAATAAATTAAATAAAGCTAATTCTTATAGACTTTCCCAGGAACTTTTGAGAAATAAAGCATTATCAAAAGGAGTTAATTTAATTGCACCTGAAACAATTTTTTTATCTCAGGATACTTCATTTGGAAAAAATGTAACCGTAGAACCTTATGTTGTGTTTGGACCAAAGGTGAAAGTAGGGGATAATTCATATATAAAATCTTTTACTCATATTGAAGGTGCTAAAATTGAAAAAAATGTTATCGTCGGTCCCTACGCGAGGTTAAGACCGGGTACAATTTTGAAAAAAAATACGAAAATAGGAAACTTTGTTGAAACAAAAAAAACAAGTATAAATATCAACTCAAAAGTTAACCATCTATCTTACATTGGTGATACATCAATAGGCAAAAATTCTAACATCGGTGCTGGTACAATAACTTGTAATTATGATGGTATAAAAAAATCTAAAACAAAAATATCTGATAATGTTTTTATTGGATCCAATTCATCATTAGTCGCGCCAGTAAAAATCGATAAAGATAGTGTTGTTGGAGCAGGATCAGTGATTACAAAAAATGTTAAGAAAAAATCTTTAGCAATCACAAGATCATCACAAGTTGAAATTAAAAATTATAAAAGAAAAAAAAGAAAATAATGTGTGGAATAATTGGTATAGCGAGTAATAAGCCCGTTTCAATAAATATAATAAATTCTTTAAAAAAATTGGAATACAGAGGTTATGACTCAGCTGGTTTAGCAACCTTAACGGATGACAATATTAATGAAAAAAAGTGCTCTGGTAGAGTAGAAGAGTTAGAAAAAATTTTATTTAAGACTCCATCTAATGGAAATATAGGAATAGGCCATGTTAGATGGGCAACACATGGGGTTCCTAATATAGTTAATGCTCATCCTCATTCATCAGAGCAAGTTTCAGTTGTTCACAATGGAATTATAGAAAATTCAGATGA
Source organism: Candidatus Pelagibacter sp. (assembly GCA_028101445.1). Next base: position 27,740 of record JAOHKR010000008.1, read on the forward strand.
AATTAAAAGAGAGTTAGTATTAAAGGGGTTAAAGTTCAAATCGCAGACAGATACAGAAGTTATTACACTTTTGATTACAGAAGCTCTTAAGGAGAATGAGCCTTTAAAATCTGTTTATAAAACATTAAAAAAATTAAAAGGGAGTTTTGCGCTTGGAATTATATTTAAAAATTTTTCAAATATAATAATAGGGGCAAGAAGAGGAAGCCCTCTAGCCGTTGGTTATTCTAAAGAGGAAAATTATATAGGCTCAGATTCTTATGCCTTAAAATCAATGACAAACAAAATTTCTTATTTAGATGATGGAGAATTATGCGTTTTAACAAAAGACCAAATTAGTTTTTATGATGAATCTCTTAAAAAAATTAATAAAAAAATACACACAATGTCAGAAAGTGAGACTGCGATAGACAAGGGTGAATATAAACACTTCATGCTAAAAGAAATTTATGAGCAACCAATTACCATTAAAAACTGCATAAGTGAATACGTTGATAGTCTCAAAAAGAATATCAATATTATTAATTTTCCTATTGAACCAAATAATATAAATAAAATTGTTTTAGTTGGATGTGGGACAGCTTATAATTCTTGCTTAACAGCAAAATATTGGTTTGAAGAATTAACAACTATTGATGTTGAAATAGATATTGCATCTGAGTTTAGGTATAGAAAATTAAAATTTAATTCTAAAAATCTTTATATTTTTGTTTCACAATCAGGAGAAACAGCTGATACGGCGGCAGCTTTAGATTTATGTAAAAAAAATAATGTTAAGACATGTTCAATTGTAAATGTTATTGAAAGCACAATCGCTAGAAATTCTGATTGGGTTTTACCTATTCATGCTGGTACCGAAATTGGTGTTGCTTCTACTAAAGCATTTTTAGGTCAATTAACAGTTCTTTATATTTTATGTTTAAAGCTTGCTATCGTTAGAAAAGATATTGATGAGAGAACGTATGAGAAAAATATAAATAATTTAAAAAAACTACCGGAAGCTATTCAAGAATGCATTAACATTGAAAGCAATGTGCAACTTATGGCAAAAGAATTTCTTTCTGCAAAAGGATCAATGTTTTTAGGAAGAGGATCTTCATTTCCAATTGCTTTAGAGGGAGCTTTAAAATTAAAAGAATTATCATATTTGCACGCAGAAGGTTATCCAGCAGGTGAAATGAAACATGGACCGCTTGCATTAATTGAAGAAGGTCTTCCAGTAATAATTTTAGCACCTAAAGATAAATATTTTGAAAAGACACTTTCTAATATGCAGGAAGTTATAGCAAGAGGTGGAAAAATTCTTTTTATTACAGATAATAAAAAAGATTCTTTAAATGAAAATATAAGATTTGGTTTGAGAGTTCCTTATTTAGATAATTTATTATCACCCATATTGTTAACTATACCACTGCAATTGTTAGCTTATCATGTTGCTTTATTAAAAAATTGCGATGTTGACAAACCGAGAAACTTAGCAAAATCAGTTACTGTTGAATAAAATGAAATCAAATTACAAAGCAATGGTTTTGTCTTGTATGGACCCAAGATTTCAGCCAATAGTTTATAATTTTTTAAAGAAAAAAAAATTAACAGGAAGATATAGCTCTTTTACAATAGCAGGAGCCTCATTAGGCGTTACAAATAAAAAATTCAAGAAATGGCATAAAACTTTTTGGGATAATATAGAGACATCAATTAAATTACATCATATTAAAAAACTCATAGTTATTAATCACCTTGATTGTGGCGCGGCCAAAATCATTAATGGAAAAAAAATATTTTCAAAGGATATTGAAACTCATATTCATAGAGAGTCACTTCAAAAAATAAAAAAATTATTTAAAAATAAATATCCAAGACTTAACATTGAGTTAAATATCATTTCATTAAGCAAAAAAGTAGAGACATATTATTAAAATACAGTGAATAAAGAAAACGCAAGTAAACTTTGGAAAATCATTCAGGAAGCTGGCGATTATTTGGAGACTAAACTTCCTGATCACCCCAACCATCCTGAAGGAAGAAATGCATACGCCCATGTTGCTCTTTGTGTGAAAAAAAAATTTGGTCTAAGCTATAAAGATATCGTCGATGATGATTATCAAAAAGTTGTCGAATACATAGATTTTTTAAAAAAAAATCCTAATTAATAAAAAATTAACTTACATTGTATTGAATAATTTTACCCAATACTCTATATATATCCCAGGTTGAATATGAAAAAATGGAATCCAAATAATTGGACAAAATTTCCAGCAAAACACTTACCTGTTTATACAGATAAGAAAGAATTAGATATGGTTTTAGGTAAGCTAAAAAAATATCCTCCTTTGGTTTTCGCAGGTGAAACAAGATCTCTGAAAAAATCTTTAGCAGATGTTGTTGAAGGTAAGGCTTTCTTATTGCAAGGTGGTGACTGCGCAGAAAGTTTTGCTGAATTTCATCCTGATAATATCAGGGATACATTAAAAGCTATTTTACAAATGTCTTTGGTTTTAACTTATTCCGCTTCTATGCCAGTTGTTAAAGTTGGAAGGATTGCTGGTCAATTTTCCAAACCACGAAGTTCACCTGTAGAAAAAAAAGATGATAAAGAATTGCCAAGTTACCTAGGTGATAATATAAATGGAACCGAATTTACTGAAAGCGCAAGAATTCCTGATCCTAAAAGATTATTCAGAGCTTATTCTCAAGCTGCATCTACTTTAAATTTAATTAGAGCTTTTTCACAAGGTGGTTTCGCTGACTTAAGACAAGTCCACTTATGGAATTTAGGTTTTATAAATGAAAAAACTAAAGGTAAATATAAAGATATAGAAGATAAAATTAGTGACGCTTTGTCTTTTATGGAAGCTTGTGGAATTAATCCAGATACAAATCGTAAATTAAGAACCGTAAATTTTTATACTTCTCACGAAGCATTACTTTTACCTTTTGAAGAAGCTATGACTAGAGTTGACTCAACAACCGGTGAGTATCATGATACATCAGCTCATTTTGTTTGGATTGGCGATAGAACAAGACAGCCAGATGGAGCTCACGTAGAATTTTGTAGAGGTATAGAAAACCCAATTGGAATTAAATGCGGGCCAACTCTTAAACCAGAAGAATTAATAAATTTATGTAATATTTTAAATCCTAAAAATGAAGCTGGCAGAATTACATTAATATCAAGATTTGGTGCAAATAAGGTTGAAGATTATTTACCTAAATTAATAAGAGCGGTTAAAAAGGAAGGCTTAAAAGTAATTTGGTCTTGCGATCCAATGCACGGTAATACAATCAAAGCTGCTACAGGTTTAAAGACTCGTCCTTTTGACAGTGTACTTCAAGAAGTAAAAAATGTTTTTGGCGTACATCATGCAGAAGGAAGTTATGCTGGTGGGTTACATGTAGAAATGACTGGTCAAGATGTAACTGAATGTACGGGTGGGGCTCAAAAAATTTCTGATGAAGATTTATCTAATAGATATAGGACTCATTGTGATCCGAGACTAAATGCGTCACAAGCATTAGAGTTAGCCTTCTTAATTTCTGAAGAAATAAAGAAAAATTCTAAATATTCAAAAAATATTATTAAAGCAGCATCTTAATGATTATTATATAATCATTAAGACAGAATCCTGAAAAGGATCAGAAAAGTTATTATGAATGTAGAAAAAAGAAAGAAAATTATTGTTGATTGGATTAACAACTATTGTGACACAACTTCTTTTGAACCCAAATCATTAGTCGTTGGTATTTCAGGAGGTATAGACTCCTCAGTTGTAAGTACCCTTTGTGCTTTAACTAAAAGAAAAACAATTGTCCTTAGTATGCCGATTAAGCAGATTAAATCACAACATGATTTAAGTATTGAACACGCGAATTGGTTAATGAGTAAATTTAAAAATGTTGAACATAAAATTTTAGAATTAGAAAATGTTTTCAAAAATTTTGAAACAACTCTTAATGAGTTTAATAATGAACATGGTTTTGCAAATTCACGTGCAAGATTAAGAATGGCAACGCTTTACCAAGTTGCAGCTGCTAATTCAGGAATTGTAGTTGGCACAGGTAACAAAGTAGAGGATTTTGGAGTAGGCTTTTACACTAAATACGGAGATGGAGGAGTGGATATTTCTCCTATAGCAGACTGTAAGAAGACCCAGGTTTGGGAGCTTGGAAAACATTTAGGTGTATCTCAAAATATTGTTGACGCTGAACCCACAGATGGACTTTGGAATGATGGTAGAAATGATACTGATCAACTAGGCATGACTTATGCTGAGTTAGAAAAAGCTATGGAAAATAAACAAGACCCAAACTATAAAAAATATCTAGAAATTAGAAGAAAAAATCTTCATAAAATGGATCCAATACCAGTTTGTAAATTTAATGAATCATAATTTAAAAATTACTAATTCTTTAACGCGAAAAAAAGAATTATTTAAACCGATAAATCCTGAACAAATCACAATGTATGCATGTGGTCCAACTGTATATGACAACCCTCATGTCGGAAATGCAAGAACACTTGTAGTTTTTGATATTTTATTCAGGGTATTAAAATTAGTTTATAAAAATGTTAATTATGTGAGGAACATTACTGATATCGATGACAAAATAATTGAAACTTCAAAGAAAATTAACAAGCCAATAAACGAAATAACAAAAGAAGTTACAAAAATCTTTCATGAAAACTGTAAAGCTTTAAACTGTTTGGAGCCTACAACAGAACCTAAAGCAACAGATCATATTCAAGAAATGATAGAGATGATAAAGTCTTTAATAGAAAAGAAATTTGCTTATGAATCTGATGGACATGTTTATTTTTCTGTTACTTCATTTAATAATTATGGAAAGCTTTCAAATAAAAATTTAGATGAACTAAAATCAGGATCAAGAATTGAAGTATCTAATTTAAAAAAAAATCCGATGGATTTCGTTTTATGGAAACCATCCAAAGATGTTGATCCAGGTTGGGATTCTCCATGGGGAAGAGGTAGACCCGGATGGCATTTAGAATGTTCTGTAATGAGTGAAAAATATCTTGGCAAGCAATTTGACATACATGGTGGTGGATTAGATTTAATTTTTCCTCATCATGAAAATGAAATCGCCCAGTCTTGTTGCAATAATTCTACTGATAAATTTTCAAATTATTGGGTTCACAACGGATTTGTAACTATTAACAATGAAAAAATGTCTAAGTCATTAGGTAATATTGTAAGTATTTCTAGTGCAATAAAAAAATATTCAGGCCAAGTTGTAAGACTTGCTTTGTTAAGCGCGCATTATAGTCAACCACTTGATTGGAATGACAAGCTATTAGAAAGTCAACAAGCTACTATTGACAAATGGTATAATCAGTTTGATGAGTCAGATATTGAAATTCATTTAAATGAAGCAGAGAGTCTTTTAGATGATCTAAATACACCCGGGTTTATTGCTAAAATCCATGAACTTTATAACAACGCAAACAAAGGTGATGCAAAAAGTAAAAAATCTTTTAATAGTGCGTGTAAATTATTAGGTCTATTCGATTTAGATAAAAAACAGTGGGATGATTTTAAAAAATCAAATACAGATATTTCAGAAACATTTATTTTACAAAAGATTAATGAAAGATTGTTGGCTAAGAAAAATGGTGACTTTAAACTAGCAGACAAAATTAGAAAAGAATTACTTGATAAAAGTGTAATTATTGAGGATCAAAAAGATAAAACTACTTGGAAGTATAAATGAGTAAAGAAAAAATATTTATTTTTGACACTACTTTAAGAGATGGAGCTCAAACTGAAGGTGTTGATTTCTCAGTTGAAGATAAAAATAAAATAGCAAAAGTTTTGTCTGAAGTTGGTGTAGATTATATTGAAGGTGGGTGGCCGGGAGCAAACCCTATTGATACTGAATTTTTTTCTAAACCTATAAATTTAGGAAAAAGTATTTTTACAGCATTTGGAATGACAAAAAAAACAGGTAGAAGCGCGGAAAATGATCCATCTTTATCCCCTTTAATAAACGCTTCCTGTCCTGCTGTTTGTGTCGTCGGAAAAGCATGGGATTTTCATGTTAAAATTGCATTAGGTATTAATAATAAGGACAACTTAGAAAATATTAAAGATACAGCAAAACATATTGTTAAAAATGGGAAAGAATTTTTATTTGATGCAGAACATTTTTTTGATGGTTACAAGTCTAACCCAAACTACGCTTTAGATTGTCTTAAATATGCTTTTGATCAAGGTGCTAGATGGTTAGTCTTGTGTGATACTAATGGCGGAACTCTTCCACATGAAGTTGGAGAAATAGTTTCTAAAGTCACAAAAGTAATTCCTGGCAAAAATTTAGGAATTCATGCACACAATGATACTGAAAATGCAGTAGCAAATTCACTTACAGCTATACAAGCAGGTGTTAGACAGGTGCAAGGAACAATTAATGGACTTGGAGAAAGATGCGGAAATGCAAATTTAATGTCAGTTATACCCACACTTTTCCTCAAAAAAACTTTTAGTGATAAATATGATCTAAATATAAATAAAAATAAACTATCTACATTAACTGAATGTTCAAGATTGCTAGATGAAATTTTAAATAGAAAGCCTAATAAAAACTTGCCATACGTAGGTGCATCAGCATTTTCTCATAAAGGCGGTTTGCATGTTTCAGCCGTTCAAAAAGATCCTAAAACGTACGAACATGTAGATCCAAAATTAATAGGCAATCATAGAAATATCATTGTTTCCAATCAAGCGGGTAGATCAAATATTTTATCTAGATTAGAAAATTATGGTGTCAAAATTGACTCCAAGGATCCTAAAATACAAAAAATTTTAGACGAAGTTAAAGAAAGAGAGTTTAGCGGATATTCTTATGATGGTGCTGATGCTTCATTCGAATTATTAGCCAATCGTTTACTTGGCAAAGTTCCAGAATATTTAAAAGTGGAAAGTTATAATGTTAATGTTTCTAAATCTGATAGAATTTTAACAAAAGCAAATGTAGTGTTTCTTATTGATAAAAAAAAAATAGAATGTAATGGTGAAGGTAATGGTCCTGTAAATGCACTAGACAATGCTATTAGATCTAATTTTAAAAAAGTAGAAAAGTACTATAATTTTTTTTCTGATTTAAAATTATTAGATTATAAAGTAAGAATTTTAAATACCGGCACAGAAGCAACAACTAGAGTTTTAATAGAAAGCACAGACAAAACTGGCGTGAGCTGGTTTACTGTTGGAGTGTCACCAAATATAATTGAAGCTTCTTTTAAAGCATTAATAGATAGTTTGGATTATAAACTTTATAAAGAAAAAGCACCGGCAAATTTAAATGAAAAATAAGTTTGGATTTATTTTAGTAAAACCTCAATTAGGTGAAAATATAGGGGCTTGTGCTAGATCAATGAAAAATTTTGGTTTTTCAAAACTTCATATCGTTTCTCCAAAAATCAACTTCCCAAATCATAAAGCGAAAGCCACTTCTGTTGGAGCTTTTGATATAATAAATAAAGCAAAAGTTTTTAATGATACAAATGAAGCGATAAGTAATTTCGATATAGTAATATCTTTAAGTGCAAGAAAAAGAGATATTAATAAAAGACACATATCACTTGAAGAATTTGGGAATTTAATAAAAAAAAAAAATAATTCTAATTTTGGTCTAATGTTTGGACCTGAAGCGTCTGGTTTATCCAATCAAGATTTATCTTTTTCTAACTATATTTTACAAATACCAACCTCGCTTAAATTTAAGTCATTAAATTTATCTCACTCTGTAACAATAATTTGTTATGAAATATTTAAAATATTTAATAAAAATTTATTAAAAAATAAAAAATTAAAAATTAAGATCGCCCCTAAATCAAAAATTAACTCTTTAATTAAACATCTAGTAGGACTTCTTGAAAATAAAGATTTTTTTATCCCAAAAGAAAAAAAACAGTCTATGTTATTAAATATAAATAATTTGATATACAGGCTAGAGCCAAATGACAAAGAATTAAGGATTTTAGCTAGTATTATAAGTACTCTTAGTAAAAAAAAATATAAAAGCTTAATTGACAAATAGACATGAAACCTAGTAAACACTCACGTAATAACTATGACAAAAAGACTAAAATCTAAACACAAGGTTGATAGAAGGCTAAAAGCTAATATCTGGGGAAGACCCAAAAGTCCTTTTAATTCAAGAGCTTACCCGCCAGGTCAACATGGTCAAAACAAAAAAGGAAAACCAACAGATTTTGGCATTCAATTACAAGCAAAACAAAAATTAAAAGCTTACTATGGCAATATTAATGAAAGACAGTTTAGAAATATTTATAGAAAAGCACTTGCTAAAAGAGGTGACACTACAGAAAATTTGATAGCACTTTTAGAAAGTAGACTTGATACAGTTATTTACAGAGCAAAATTTGCACAAACAGTTTTTTCAGCTCGACAAATGATTAACCACGGTCACATAACAGTGAATAAAAAGAGAGTTAATATTGCAAGCTACATTGTTAGAGATACAGATCTAATTGAGGTTAGAGAGAAATCAAAAAAATTAACAGTAATTGACGGATCATTACAAAGCACAGAAAGAGACGTGCCTGAATATATTCAATCGGATAATAAAAATAAAACAGCTAAACTAGTAAGAATTCCAAAATTTTCTGAAGTTCCTTTTCCTGTAATAATGGAACCAAGTTTAGTAATTGAGTATTATTCTAGATAATATTAAAATCTTTTAATATAAAAACTCAAGTGACTACAATTTTAAAAAAATCCTATTTTAATATATTTTTAATTTTATTTATTACTATAGGATTTTATTTATCTGTTAACACTGGAATTACACATGACGAATTTCATGATTTTCTTGTTTCAGAATCAAACAAAAATTTATTTTTAAATAAAATTTTAGATAAAAATTTTGACACAAGCTACGTTGTAGAAGGTAATAAATATTATGGAAGTGGTTTTCATTACTTTTCATTAATATTTGAACTCACTTTAAGTAAGTTAGGCTACTTTGATAAATATTCTTTTGAGATTAAAAGCATATTAATTAAACATGTATCTGTTTTTTTTCTTTTTACAATATCAGGATTAATATTTAAAAAAATTATTAAGTTAATAGTACAAGATGAAAATGCTGCTAGGTTAAGTACTATATTATATTTATTCTATCCATACTTGATAGGACATAGTTTTTTTAATGTAAAAGATATTCCTTTTTTATCTATTTGGCTAATTTGTACTTATTTTATAGTGAGGATTTCAATAAATTTTTATAAGAAAAATAAAATTTTGTTAAAACATGTTATTTTTATTTCTTTATTTACCGCTTATTTGCTTTCAATAAGAATTTCAGGCCTCTTAATTTTTATTGAATATTTAATTTTTATTTTATCACTCACAAGTTTAATGAAAATAAATTTTTTTAGATTTATCTTAAGATTTATAAAAGAAATATCAATCTCAATTTCATTAATTATTATTATCTTTATATTTCTTCAGCCTAGTTATTGGTCAGAACCATTTTTAATAATCGATGCAATTAAATTTATGTCTCAGCACCTACAAACAGTTTGCACAATTACTTTAGGTGAATGCATGAAGGCACAAAATCTTCCAACATCTTACTTATTTATATGGCTGTTTTTTAAACTACCAATATTTATAATTTTAAGCTTATTTTTATATATTTTGATTGAAAAGAAAATCGACAAGAGTCCTTTGTTTCTAATAATTTTAGGATCATTATCATTTTCGGTAATTGCAATTATTCTTTTATTAATTTTACTTAATGTAAATCTTTATGATGAAATTCGTCAGGTAATGTTTTTATTACCGCTTATTTTTATTATTTCATTATCATTTTTAAGAATTTTTTCTAAAAAAATATTTAACATAACTTGTTTGTTTTACATTTTCTTTTTTCTAATTCAAAATGTAAAAATTTTTCCGTATAATTACATTTGGGTAAATAATTTTTCACATATAACAAAAGTTCAAGGAGTTTTTGAATTAGATTATTGGGGAGTTTCTACAAAAAATATAGCAAAATTTTTAAATAATAAATCTATTGATAAAAGCCCTTGCATAATTACAAACAGAAATAATGGGATTAAACCTTTTGTAAATAAAGAGAGGTGTTTCATAGAATTTGATAAATTACACAATAATAATATTCGGCCATTTTATGTTGTTTTAATGGAAAGAGCCTTAAGAAAAGGTACTCCAAATAACTGTGAAATTATTTATGAAGAGACACGAAGTCTTAATTTTTCAAATGAAAAATTAACTTTAGCTAAGGTGTTTAGGTGTAATTAATTATTAAGCTCAAGTTCTTTTTTTATTTTTTTAATAAAATCATTGATTAAAATTCTTTCTTCCTCATCTAAATAATTTTCTTTATCAGTAGCTTTTTTCATTTCTTTTTTTAAAGAATTTATTATTGACTTCCTGCCATCAGAGGTAGAAAAATAATTTATTTTTTGATTAATCTGACTAATTTCTTTTCCTATAGTAAGTTTAAAGACTAAAATTATAGCTACAGCAGCAATTATAATTTTATAAATAAAACTTTTCATTAAATAATTTTTTTAGAAACAAAAAGTTCCTTCAATTCTCCTTTTTCAAACATTTCTTTAACTATATCGCAGCCACCTACAAATTCATTTTTGACATATAATTGAGGTATAGTTGGCCAATCACTAAAGTCCTTAATACCTTGTCTTAATTCATCATCTTCAAGAATATTCACTCCTTTAAATTTTACATTTAAATGTTTTAAAACATTAGAAACTGCCATTGAAAACCCACATTGTGGAGAGTCTGGTGTTCCTTTCATGAACAAACAAACATCATTTTCTTTAATTAAATCTTTAATCTTGTCTTTTGTATCCATTATTTCCCTTCTGTAGTTATTGATAAAGCGTGAAGTTCATTGCCCATTTTGCCTTTTAATGATTTATAAACTAATTTGTGTTGTTCTATCTTGCTGATATTATTAAATTTTGAGGATTTAATTATTGCCGCATAATGATTGCTGTCTCCCATTAAATCTTTAATTTCTATTGAGGCATCTGGAATAGATTCTTTTATTAGTTTTTTTAATTCATCTAATGGTAAAGACATTAATAGTTATTATACCATTCATTGTTAATTTTAAATAAATCTTTGGTATTTATTTTTAATTCACCTTCAATCTCAAAAAAGTCTTTTTGAGTAAATCCAATATTTTCATAGTAAATATTACTATCTTTAAGACTTTTTTCTACTTTTGTTAGGTTTGAAGGCTCTACTTCTAAAAGATATCTACCTTGATCTTCACCAAAAAAATATTTGAAAAGATTTGTTAATTTTTGAGGTTTTTTAATTATTGCACCATAACTAGATGAAATTGACATTTCACATAAGGCAAGAATTAATCCCCCATCTGAAATATCATGTGATGATAGAATTAATTTATTTTGGATTAATTTTAAAACATTTTCTCCATTATTTTTTTCGTTTAAAAGATTGATATCAGGAGGCATACCATCAAAAATTCTGTAATTTTCTCTTAAAAAACAACTTTGTTCAAGATGCCCGAAAGTTTTTCCAACTAAAATTATAATATTTTTATCTTTTTTAAAATTATGACTAATAGGTTTTGACAGTTTATTTATTAAACCAACTCCACCAATGACAGGTGTAGGGTTTATATTTTTTTGATTTGTACCATTATAAAATGATACATTTCCAGAAACGACTGGATAGTTTAAAAACTCGCATGCTTCTTTAATGCCTTCTAGACATTCAGCAAATTCACCCATTATATTTTCATTCTCTGGATTACCAAAATTTAAACAATTCGTTATTGCTAACGGTTTTGCTCCTACCGCAATTAAGTTTCTCCAGTTCTCACAAACTATTTGTTTTCCTCCTGTGATCGGATGTGATTTACAATAATTTGCTGATGAATCAACAGACACAGCAACAGCCTTATCTTTACCGTGAATTCTTATTATCGCTGCATCTGAACCAGATCTTTGAGCTGTATCACACATAACTGATTGATCATATTGATTAGTGATCCAACTTTTATTTGAATGATTGGGTGAAGATAGAATTTTTATTAAAGCTTCTTCCATATTAATTTTCTTCAAATCTTTTAAATTAATTTTATTTCTTGATATTTTTTTTCTTATCCATTTTCGATCATAAATTGGAGCTTTGGAAGCAAGTGCTTCTATAGGTATTTCACCTTCAATTTTTCCATTAAATTTTAATGTAAGATTGTTAGTATCAGTAGTTTTTCCTATTACCATAAAGTCTAGATCCCATTTATCAAATATTTTTTTAGCATCCTTTTCTTTGTCATCTTCTAAAATTATCAACATTCGTTCTTGACTTTCTGAAAGCATCATTTCATAAGGCGTCATATTTTTTTCTCTACAAGGCACTTTATCTAAATCAAGTTCCATACCTAAAGATCCTTTTGATGCCATTTCAACACTTGAAGAAGTTAATCCTGCTGCACCCATATCTTGAATTGAAATAATAGAATTATCTTTCATTAATTCTAGACAAGCTTCCATTAATAATTTTTCTGTAAATGGATCACCAACTTGAACTGTTGGTTTTTTATCTTCTGTATTTTCATCAAATTCAGCAGATGCCATTGATGCTCCATGTATTCCATCACGACCTGTTTTTGAACCAACATAAACTACAGATTTATTTATTCCTTTTGCTTTTGAATAAAATATTTTATCTTTTTTAGCTAGACCAACAGCCATAGCGTTAACTAAATTATTTTCATTATAAGTTTCATCAAATTTAGTTTCACCAGCAACAGTGGGTATTCCAATACAATTTCCGTAACCACCAATACCTGAAACAACGCCATTCAATAAACTTTTGGTTTTAGGGTGAGAAGGTGAACCAAAATGTATTGAATTTAATAAAGCAATAGGTCTTGCACCCATTGTAAATACATCTCTCAAAATTCCTCCTACGCCTGTTGCTGCTCCTTGATATGGTTCGATGTAAGAAGGGTGATTGTGGCTTTCAATTTTAAAGACTATTGCGTCATTATCTCCAATATCAATTACACCTGCATTTTCTCCTGGACCTTGAATAACTTGTTTGCCCTTAGTGTAAAGTTTTTTAAGATGCAATCTAGACGATTTATATGAACAGTGTTCATTCCACATAGCTGAAAAAATACCAAGTTCTAATAAGTTAGGATCTCTTTTCAAAAGTTTTTTAATATTTTCAAATTCGCTGGCACTCAATCCATGGTTCTCAATAATTTGATTTGTGATTTCCATTTATTTTAATTTAACAAACTCGAAAATAAGTTTATTCCGTCAGTGTTAGAAATTAATTCATCCACCATTCTTTCAGGATGAGGCATCATACCTAAAATATTCTTGTTAGAATTATAAATTCCAGCAATATTTTTTAATGAACCATTTGGATTAGATTGATCATTAATAGAACCTTTTTCATCACAATATTTGAAGGCAATTAAATTATTTTCTTTTAAATCTTGTAAATGTTTATTATCAGTAAAATAATTTCCTTCATTATGTGCTATATTAATTTTCAAAACTTGATTTTTTTTATATTTATTAGAAAATTTTGTTTCGTTATTTATAACTTTTATTTGAATATCTTTGTTTATAAATTTTAAGTTTTTGTTTCTTAATAAAGTTCCTTTTAATAAACCAGTTTCAGTCAAAATTTGAAAACCGTTGCAAATACCTAGTATTAGACATCCTTCATTAGCGGCTTTAACAACCTCATCAATAATTAATGATTTACCAGCAATAGCCCCTGATCTTAAATAATCACCATAAGAAAATCCTCCAGGTAAAACTATCAAATCAGATTTGGGAAGTCTGGTTTCTTTGTGCCAAACCATTTGATTTTTAAATTGCATTTTTTCTAACGCCATCCCTATATCTCTATCGCAATTAGAGCCGGGAAAAACAATAACTGATGATCTCATTATAATTTATTTACTTTGTAGTCTTCGATAATAAGATTTACTAAAAGTTTTTTACACATATCGTCAATTTTCTTTTCAGCTTTAACTTGATCTTTTTCGTTAATCTCTAATTCAAAATATTTACCTTGTCTGATGTTTTCTAAATTCATTCCTAGGTTTAATAAACTATTTTGCACTACTTTGCCTTGTGGGTCTAATACATCTTTTTTTAGGGTGACTGTTACTGAGAATTTCAAATTATTTTTTTTTAAAATTTATAGATGTGGTTTTACCAAAATTAACTTCGCTGATATTTGTTTCTTCGGGCATAATACCTAATCTTCGAGCAACTTCTTGATAGCCTTGAATAATATTGCCTAAGTCTTTTCTAAACCTATCTTTATCTAATTTTTTTTCAGTTTTAGAGTCCCATAAACGACATGTGTCTGGACTAATTTCGTCTGCTAAAACAATCTCGTTTTGTTCAGTATCTTTGTTCCAGGCTTTTCCATATTCAATTTTGAAATCAACTAGTTTAATTCCAATACCTCTAAATAAACCAACTAGTAAATCATTTATTCTCAAAGTCATTTTATCAATAATTTCTATTTCATCTACTGATGCCCAGCCAAAATTATAAATATGCTCTTTAGCAATTAGAGGATCGTTTAGTTCATCTTTTTTAAAACAATATTCTAATAGCGGTTTATCTAAAACTGTGCCCTCCGGTATACCCAGTCTTTTTGTTAACGAACCTGTGGCTATATTTCTTGCAATAAATTCTATAGGAAAAATTTCGGCTTTTTTAATTAATTGCTCTCTCATATTTAATCTTTTAATTAGGTGTGTTTTAATTCCACATTGAGAGAGGTTTGTTAAAATATACTCCGATATTCTATTATTAAGAACGCCTTTGCCTACTACACTTGATTTTTTTAAATTATTAAAAGCTGTAGCGTCATCTTTAAAATGCTGAATCACTAAATTTTTATCTTTTGTCTCATAGATAATTTTAGCTTTTCCTTCGTATAATTTATTACCTTTATTCATTTGATTATTTTTTCAGACTTCTATTAAAAATTACATTAATTTTTTTTGTATGATAACTAAAATCAAATAATTTTTTAATTTTATTAACAGGTATTTTATTCGTAATTTTTTTATCTGAAACAATTTTACTATAAAATGAAGAATTTTCCTTCCATGCTTGCATCGCATTTTTTTGAACAATTTTATATGATTCTTCTCTTGTGAATCCTGCAGTTGTTAGTTCTAGTAAAACTCTCTGAGAAAAAAATATTCCATTAGTTATATCTAAATTTTTTTTCATATTCTTAGGATAGATACTTAAATTTTTAACAACATTGCTTAACCTACTAAGAGCAAAATCTAATGTTATTGTAGCATCAGGCCCTATGTTTCTCTCTACAGCTGAATGTGAAATATCTCTCTCATGCCAAAGAGCAACATTTTCTAAAGCGGGCACTACACTTGATCTAATTAATCTTGCTAGTCCAGTTAAGTTTTCACTTAATATTGGATTTTTTTTATGTGGCATAGCAGATGAACCTTTTTGTTTTTTTCCAAAAAATTCTTCAACTTCCAAAACTTCAGTTCTTTGAAGATGTCTTATTTCAACAGCAAATCTTTCTATTGAACTAGCAATAATTCCTAATGTACAAAAAAATTGAGCATGTCTGTCTCTTGGAATTATCTGTGTTGATATAGGCTCTATATCAAGTTTTAATTTTTTTGCGACATAACTTTCAATTCTTGGGTCAATATTAGCAAACGTTCCCACAGCACCAGAAATTGCACATGTTGAAATTTCTTTAATACTTTCTTCTAAACGTTTTTTATTTCTCAAAAACTCTTGGTAGAAAGTTAACATTTTCAAACCAAACGTAATTGGTTCTGCGTGAATCCCATGACTTCTTCCAATACATAAAGTGTACTTATATTTTATTGCTTGCTTTTTAATAGATTGTAATAATTCACTTAAATCATTCAAAATTATTTCACCAGACTGTTTTAATTGCAGGTTAAAGCAAGTGTCTAAAACATCTGATGATGTCATTCCTTTATGTAAATATCTTGCTTCCTTACCAGCTTTTTCTGTGATCGAAGTTAAAAAAGCTATAACATCATGTTTAACTTTATCTTCAATTTGTAAAATTCTTTTTACATTAATCTTTGCTTTTGATTTGACTTTTTTAACAACGCCTTCAGGAATAATTTTGTATTTTTCCATAGCCTCAGCAGCAGTTAACTCTATATCTAACCAAATGGAATATTTATTATAATCTTCCCATATTTCTCTAATTTTTTTTCTTGAATATCGTTCTATCATTTAAATATTAGTTAGTTTTATTTGATTGAGTGAAAATTTCATAACCATCTTTTGTTACACCTATTGTATGTTCAAATTGTGCTGATAAAGATTTATCTTTCGTTACTGCAGTCCATCCATCATTTAATGTTTTTGTTTCATATTCACCAAGATTAACCATTGGTTCAATAGTAAAAATCATTCCTGCTTTAATTTTTTCTCCTGTTCCTTTTTTCCCGTAATGAAGAATGTTTGGTTTTTTATGAAAAGTTTGACCAATACCATGACCACAAAAATCCTGAACAACTGAAAAGCCATTCGCTTCTACATAATTTTGTATTGTATAACCAATATCACCTAATTGAATTCCTTCTTTGAGAATTTTAATTGCCTTCATCATAGATTCATAAGTAGCATTAATTAATTTTTCTGCTTTAATTGAAACTTCTCCAATTTTAAACATTCGACTAGTATCACCATGCCATCCATTTTTATAAGCGGTCACATCTACATTAACTATATCACCATCTCTTAGAATTTTATCCGATGGAATTCCATGACAGACAACATGGTTGCTTGAAGTGCAGCATGATTTAGGAAAACCTCTATAAAACAACGGAGCAGAGTAAGCGTCATTGTCATTTATAAACTCATAGCATACTTTATCTATCTCATTTGTTGTTATGCCAGGTTTGACTATTTTTGCAACTTCATCTAACGCGCCAGCTGCAATAGATCCAGCTATTCTACTTTTTTCAAACGCTTCTTTGTAATCTGTCTTCATTAAATTTTGAATTTCACTTTTTGATTAAGTTTTATTCCTTTTGATGAAAATTTACAATCATAGCAAAGTATATTTAGCTTTTTTTTAACAGCTTTTACCAATGAATTTGAATATTCGGGATCTACATCTTCTGCAATTTTAAATAATTTACAATCATTTCTTTGAATCAAATAAAGGATAAAAATTTTGTAACCCATATTACTAGCTTTTAAGAGTTCATTTATATGTTTTAAACCTCTTGAGGTAACAGCATCTGGAAATTCAGCTAAATTCTTAATGCGTGATAAAGTTACATTCTTAACCTCAATAAAAGCTTTAAATTTTTTTTGTGTGATCAAAAAATCAAACCGTGTATTTGTGCCAAATTTGGTTTCAGGTTTTATCTCAATTTTTTTATCAAATTCCTTAATAAGGTTATTTTCAAGTGCGTGATAAACTATTTTATTAGTTAAATGTGTGTTCACTCCAACTTTTGATTTTTTATCCTCAATTATTTGAAGAGTATATTTAAGCTTTCTATTGGGATTATCAGACTCAGTCACCCAAACCTTATTACCTTTTTTTAATAGCCCATACATAGAACCAGTATTAGGGCAGTGAGCGGTAATTATTTTTTCTTTGATTTTTATATCAACAAAAAAACGTTTATATCTTTTTATAAACTGACCTGGTATTAGCTTATTTTCAAAATTCATGTATTTATTACCTCTATGAAGAAAAAAAACAAAAAAGTAAATGCCGCCATTCTTATTATTGGTAATGAAATTTTATCAGGAAGAACACAAGATCGAAATGTAGTTTTTATTGCAAATTGGCTTAATTCTAAATGTGGAATATCAGTTGAAGAAGTTAAAATAATACCTGACGTTGAAAAAACTATTATAAATAATATTTTACTGTTATCAAAAAAATTTAATTATGTTTTTACCACTGGTGGCATTGGACCAACACATGATGATATTACAGCTAAGTCGATTGCAAGAGCTTTTAAAGTTAAATATGAATTTCATAAAGAGGCGTATGAAATTTTAGAAAAATATTATGGTAAAGTAAAATTTAATGATGGACGTAAAAAAATGGCAAAAATGCCTAAAGGTTCAAAATTAATTTATAATCCGTCAAGTGCTGCACCAGGATTTATCACGAAAAATGTTTTGTCTCTGCCAGGAGTACCGTCAATTTTAAATTCAATGATTGAAAATTGTAAAAGGTATTTGACTAAAGGCGTTAAAATTCACAGTAAGACACTTAGTCTTTATACAGTAGAGAGCAATATTTCAAAAAAAATAGGTAACATTCAAAGAAAATATAAAAAATTTGTCGATATAGGTAGCTATCCTTTCTTTAGGCTTGGTAAAGTAGGTGTAGCTATAGTTACTAGATCTACTTCATTAAAAAAATTAAATAATGTGCATATTGAATTAATGAAATTAGTTAAATTAAAAAAGATTAAAATCTTAAAAATTTAAATCAAATCATAAACGTCATCTACTGAAATAGAGTCAATATCTTCTGTGCCGTTTAGTTTTTTACTATCTAAAATTCTCGTATAATTATTTTTAGGAGCAAATTTTTCTGAGTTAGTTGGTCCGAACAAAATTATCATTGGAATATTTGTTAGACTCATCATGTGCATTACTCCATTATCAATAGTAACAGCCTGATCTAATCTTGACGATAAAGCAGTTACGAGGGCGGGGCATGATAATTTAGAATCCACTTCTGGAAATATTGCACCAGAAACTTGGTTTTTTATTTTTTCAATAATTTGTTCATGGTTTTTTTCAATAAAAAAAACTGGAATTTTATTTTTTATCAATGATTTATTTGCGAGAGAAATAAATTTATATATTGACCAGCTTTTCTTTCTGTATTCATTTCCTTGTGTTATCGAAAAACCAATATAATTTGTTTTTGGTAGAAGTCTTTTAGCTTCATTCAATAAATTTTTTGGCAA
>JAOHKR010000009.1 GCA_028101445.1 Candidatus Pelagibacter sp.
AATTAAATCAAATTTGGCTTCATTAGTTTTGTAAAAATTTCTATTAGCTAAAAACCAGTGCCTCCATCTAAACCCAAAATACTTTAAATTTAACTCAAGTGTTTGAATTTTAATATTATATTCCTTTAATTTTCCACCAAAGTGATTAGGGTGGGCTCCTAAATAGGAAATATTTGATCTTCTAAAATGATTTTTAAGACTAAGAATTAAAGGAATGATTTGTATTGAGTCTCCTAAACCGCCTCCTGAATTGTAAATTAATATTTTTTTCATGAAATAAATATACTTTGTAATATGTAGATTATAATATAAATAATTATATTATATTAAAAATATGTGCCCTCGTGGTGAAATTGGTAGACACAAAGGACTTAAAATCCTTGCCCTTATGGGAGTGCCAGTTCGAGTCTGGCCGAGGGCACCATTTTAAAAATGACAAAACCATTAATTATTTCCGATACAAACAATAAGTCTTTAAAAATTAAAAAATTTTTAACCAAGATATTAAAGATTAATCAAATTAAAAAATCAAATTTAGTAATAGTTATAGGTGGAGATGGATTCATGTTGAAAACTTTAAAAAAAAATAAAAATCCATCAAATTTATTTTATGGGATTAATTCTGGTAATTATGGTTTTTTAATGAATAGGTTTTTTGAAAATAATATTATTAAAAATCTAACAAAAGCAAAAATGATAATAATTTCTCCTTTAGAGATGGTAGTTAATAAAAAAAAATATTTGGCTATTAATGAAGTTTCAATTTTGAGACAAAGCCGGCAAGCTGCATCGATTTCTATAAAAAGCAATTCTAAGTATATAATCAAAAAATTAGTTTCAGATGGAGTTTTAGTGTCGACGCCTGCTGGAAGCACTGCCTATAATATGTCAGTTCATGGACCAATATTAAGTTTAAATTCTAAAAAAATTTCTGTAGCCCCAATAAGCCCTTTTAGACCTAGACGCTGGAAAGGAAAAGTTCTCACTGATAAAGCAAACATATTAATTAAAAATTTAAATTTTTCAAAAAGACCAATTAGCGCTGTTGCTGATAATATTGAAATTAGAAATGCAAAATCTATATCTATTAAAATGAACCATAAAATCAAATTTAAACTTTTATATGATGCAAACAGAAGTTTACAAAAAAAGATTAAACTAGAACAATTAAAAAAAGAAACTTAAAGTGTATAGAGTTATTAAGAAAAAACTGAAAATTATTTATAAAAAAAATATTGAATTTTTTTTTTTTCTTTTATACCCGAAGCCAAAAATAAAAAATAATAAAAAAGATTGGTCGGAAAAAATATTTGATATTAAAATAGAAAAAAATCTATACAGTTTGTTTCAACTAACAAAAGGTAGAATTTTTACCGATGGCAATGATACAACGGCTTATATATCAAAAAATAATAACATTTCAAAAGCATCACTTCAGTATAAAAAATTTGATTTTATTAATAGTAAAATGGAAAAAAATTCAAAAAATGAAGTTCTTAAAAGAGGGACACCTAAATTTAAAAAAAAAATTCATGGAAACTTATTAAGTTTGATTTCTGGTGGTGCATCACGAAATAATTTTACTCACTGGTTTACTGATGTCATTCCGAGAATTAAAATTTATCAACAAAAATTTAATATTAAGAAAATTGATAAATTTTACGTACCAAGCATTAAATTTAAGTTTCAAAGGGAATCTTTGTCTTATTTTGGTATTAATGAAGGTAATATTATTTCATCTGAAAAATATAAACATATTGAAGCAGATAAAATATTCGCTACCACTCATCCCTGTTTTCATAGACCAACCGAAGTAAAAAAGTGGTCAATAAATTATCTAAATAAAATATATAAATGTAATGTAATTTTTAAAAAATATGAAAAAATATTTATTATTCGAGATCAATTTAAACAAATAAATAAAAACAATCTTAATAAATACTCTGATTATCGAGTTTTATTGAATGAAAATGAAATAAAAAAATATTTATCATCTATTGGATTTATATGTATTAAACCAGAAGACCATTCTTTCTCAGACCAATTAAAAATTTTTTCAAGCGCTAAATATGTTGTAGGATTATATGGTGCTGCAATGATGATGTTAGCTTTTTGTAAAATAAAAACAAAAGTCTTAGAATTTAAACCTTCAGGTGGTGGAATGGAATTTAGAAATATTTCAAAGTTAGCTAAACTAAAACATAGACAAATAATATTAAAACCACTTATAAAATCAAGAATTCCACAAAATGGATTATTAATATGTTCATTAAACAGAATTAAAAAAGAACTAAAATTGTTGGGGCTTAAAAACTTATAATGGTGCCCTCACACGGACTCGAACCGCGAACCTATTGATTACAAATCAATTGCTCTACCAATTGAGCTATGAGGGCCAAAAAAGAATTATGTTCTTCTATCAATTTAATAAATTAAAATATACCAAAAAAATGATACAAATTAATTAATTTTATTTATGAATAGTAAAAAAAATCTTAAACCTTTTATAGACATAATTGTTCCAAATTATAATAAAGGTCCCTTTATTAGGAAGTGCATTAAATCTATTGTCCACCAGTCTTATAAAAATTGGTTTTTATATATTATTGATGATGCATCAAATGACGACTCCACCAAAATTCTTGAAGATTTTAGTGGCCTGACAAATATAAAAATAATTATTTTAAAAAAGAATAAAGGACCTCATTTTTGTAGAAATCTTGGTTTGCGAAAATCTAAATCTGATTATATCTCATTTTTAGACTCAGATGATTATTGGGAAACTTCAAAACTAGAAGAGCAGATAGACTTTATGAAAAAAAATGATTTTGATTTTACTTATTCTGATTATATTTCATTTTTTGAAGGTTCAAAATCTAAATTAATACCCACAAATATAAGAGATAATTTTGATTACAATAGCTTTGTTCTAAACTCTTCAATCAATTCCTCAACAATGATTATAAAAAGAAATGTTATTAATTTCACAAAATTTAAGAAAATTGAACATGAAGATTACTTATTCAAATGTGAAATTTTAAAAAAAAATGTAATTGCGCATAAATACAATAAACAGTTGGCCTATTATAGAATTTTAAAATCTTCAAGGTCTACAAATAAGGTTAAAAGTATTTTAAGTCTTTGGAAAATAAATAAAAAGTTTAATAAGATGAGTTTTTTTGAAAATATTAAATCTATTTTTTTTATTTCATTAAATTCTTTAAAAAAATATGGTTTGAAATAATGTTATTTATTTATTTTCTAAATAGTCGTTAATATAATGGCAAACAATTGAAACAGAATTTGCAATATTTAAACTTTCGATGTATTTATTGATACCTATTTTAAATACAAAATCAGATTTAGATATTGTTTTATCTTTAAGACCTAAACCTTCCGACCCAAAAAGTAAAACATTTTTCCCTTCCCATTTATGATTTGTAAAATCCTTTTTAGCTTTTGAGTCAAAGGAACTTATCCAAAAATTTTTAGACTTTAGAAATTTTAAAGCTGTATTTACATTAGAAACTTTAAATATTTTTAAATGTTCCGTTCCACCACTTGCACTTTTATAAAGAAGTTTGCTTTTCGAAGGAAACGATCTGTCTTTAACAATTATACCTTTAACATTAAAGGCAGCGGCGCTCCTAATTATTGAACCAATGTTTCTTGGATCAGTAACATCTTCTAAAGCTATCAAATTTATATTTGATTGTGTGCACGAATATATAAATTCTTTTAATGTAATTTCTTCAAGTTGCTCTACTTCTGCAACTAGTCCCTGATGAGATGTTTCATCTTTACCACAAAGATTATCTAATTCTTTTTTAGATTTATAGAATACATGTACATTTTTAAGTAAATTTAAAGATTGATTTTCTCTATTAATTTTTTTTTTTGCGTCTTCTGTTAAAAAAATACGCTCTATTTTCCTGGAAGGATTTTTTAAAGCTTCTATAACTGCATGTTTACCGACGATTAAAAATGTAGTTTTTTTCATAATTTGCACTTAATTTTTTAAATAATTAGCATATTTCAAGGAAAAATGATCGATTGCATTTATTACACAAATGCTTATAAAACGCTTGTTGTTGAATGCTTTTTAAGTTAGTGGGTATCCCAGTGCATAAGGAGGGGTACCAAAGCGGTCAAATGGGGCGGGCTGTAAACCCGTTGACTTCGGTCTTCGAAAGTTCGAATCTTTCCCCCTCCACCATACTTAAAAAGTTTTGATAATAAAGGGCGTGTTAAGTTTGGATTTTGCGGGTGTAGTTCAATGGTAGAACGCTAGCCTTCCAAGCTGGATGTAAGAGTTCGATTCTCTTTACCCGCTCCAAAATTTAAAGTTAAACAAATATAAAGTGAGGAAAAAATAAAATGTCAAAAGAGAAGTTTCAACGAAACAAACCGCATTGTAACATTGGTACAATCGGACACGTAGATCATGGTAAAACAACGCTTACTGCTGCAATAACTAAAGTATTATCTGAAGCAGGTGGTACATCTAGTGCAAACTTTGTTGCTTATGATCAAATAGATAAAGCGCCAGAAGAAAAAGAGAGAGGAATTACAATTTCGACTGCACACGTTGAATATGAAACTGAAAAAAGACATTATGCTCACGTAGATTGTCCGGGTCATGCTGACTATGTAAAAAATATGATTACTGGTGCAGCACAAATGGATGGTGCAATTTTAGTAGTTAACGCTGCTGACGGCCCTATGCCTCAAACAAGAGAACATATTCTTTTAGCAAGACAAGTAGGTGTTCCAGCTATCGTCGTTTTTTTAAATAAAATTGACACAGTTAAAGATAAAGAACTTGTGGATCTAGTTGAAGAAGAAATTAGAGAACTTTTAACTTCTTATAAATTTCCAGGTGACAAAATTCCAATTGTTAAAGGTTCTGCTTTGAATGCCGTTGAAGGAAAAGATGAGGCAACTGGTAAAAACGCTATCATGGAATTAATGAAAGCAGTAGATGAAACAATTCCACAACCAGATAGACCAAAAGATAAACCATTTCTTATGCCTGTTGAGGATGTTTTCTCAATTTCAGGAAGAGGAACAGTTGTAACTGGTAGAGTAGAGGCTGGAGTTATTAAAGTCGGTGAAGAAATCGAAATCGTTGGTATTACTGATACTAAGAAATCAGTTTGTACTGGTGTAGAAATGTTTCGAAAACTTTTAGATAGTGGTGAAGCAGGAGATAACATTGGTGCTTTGCTAAGAGGTGTAGAAAGAGATGATGTGCAAAGAGGTCAAGTTCTTTGTAAACCAGGTTCAATTACTCCTCACACAGAATTTGAATGTCAGGCTTATATTTTAAAAAAAGAAGAAGGGGGAAGACATACTCCATTCTTTACTAAATACAGACCTCAGTTTTATTTCAGAACTACTGATGTTACAGGTGAAGTAACGTTACCATCTGGCACAGAAATGGTAATGCCAGGAGATGATGGAAAATTCACTGTTAAATTAATTACACCTATTGCAATGAATGATAATTTGAATTTTGCAATAAGAGAAGGTGGTAAAACAGTTGGAGCTGGAGTAGTAACTAAAATAATTAAATAACGCTTAGGAGCGTAGTTCAATTGGTAGAGCGCCGGTCTCCAAAACCGGAGGTTGTGGGTTCGAGTCCCTCCGCTCCTGCCAAATTTTGATAAAGTTATGAAAAATCCTTTAAAATTTATTCAGGAAGTTAAGCAAGAAGTTTTTAGAATAACTTGGCCAACTAAAAAAGACACCATGATGGGTGCGGTAATGGTATTTGCTCTTGCTTCCATTGCAGCAATATTTTTTTTAATCCTAGATCAGATTTTAAGATTTTTTCTAAATTTAGTTTTAACTGTTAATTTTTAAATATGAATTGGTATATAGTTCAAGCATATTCTGGTTTTGAGAAAAAAGTTGTTGAATCAATAAAAGATGAGCTTAAAAAAAATAAACTCGAAGAAAATCTAGGAGAAATTTTAGTTCCAACTCATCAAATTACTTTAGTTAAGAAAGGCAAAAGAACAAAAAAAGAAAGTAAATATTTTCCAGGTTATGTTTTGGTTAAAATTGATTTAACTACTCAAATTTATCACCTAATTAAAAACTTAACAAAAGTGAGTGGTTTTTTGGGCTCAGGCGACAAACCAACACCTATATCAGATACGGAAATACAAAGGATACTTGGCCAAGTTTCAGAAAATGCAGATAACCAAAAAACTGGTATTAGTTTTGAAATAGGTGAGAAAGTCAAAGTCTGTGATGGTCCATTTGCCTCATTTAATGGTTTAATTGAGGAAATTGATGAAGAAAAATCTAGACTTAAAGTGTCAGTTTCTATATTTGGTAGAGCTACACCAGTAGATTTAGAGTTTAATCAAGTGGAGAAAAATTAGATGGCAAAAGAAATTACAGGTTATGTCAAATTGCAAATTAAAGGTGGTCAGGCAAACCCAGCGCCTCCCGTAGGTCCAGCTTTGGGACAGAGAGGAATAAATATAATGGAATTTTGTAAAGCTTTTAACGAGAAGACAAAAGCTTTTATGGGCAAACCTGTTCCTGTTGTTATAACAGTTTATAAAGATAAAAAATTTGATTTTATTATTAAATCTCCTCCAGCGTCACATTTTATTAGAGAAGCAGCAAAACTAAAAAGTGGATCTAAAGAACCAGGAAGAGTTGTTGCTGGCTCAATTACAATGAAACAAGCTGAAACTATTGCGAAAGAAAAAATGAAAGATCTTAACGCGTTTGACATTAAAGAAGCTACAAAAATTATTTGTGGATCCGCAAGGTCCATGGGTATTGAAGTTAAAGAATAGATATGAAAAATAAATCAAAAAGATATAAAGAAATTTTAAAATCTGTTTCAATAGATAAAAAAATTGCTATTAAAGATATTTTAGATTTAGTTAAAAAAAATGCTACAACTAAATTTGATGAGTCAATCGATTTATCTATAAGAATAAACTTAAAACAATCAAAAGGTGGTGATTTAAGCTTGAGAACAATAGTAAAACTTCCAAATGGCTCAGGTAAGAAAAATAAAATAGCTGTTTTATGTGAAGCTGATAAAATTGAAGAAGCTAAAAAAAGTGGTGCAGACATTGTTGGATCAGACGATCTAATAGAAAAAATTGCTAACGGTAAATTTGATTTTACAAAACTAGTTTGTACTCCAGGCATGATGGGGAAGATAGGAAAACACGGTAAAGTTCTTGGCCCAAAAGGATTAATGCCTAACCCAAAACTTGGTACAGTCGCTACAGATATTACAAAAGCTGTCAAAGATATTAAAACTGGATTAATAGAAATTAGAAATGATAAAGATGGTAACTTAGCTGCAACAATAGGAAGAAAAAGTTTTTCAAATGAAAAATTACTAGAAAATTATAACCATTTTATTGAAAGCGTTAAAAAAGAAAAACCCGACACTATTAAAGGGGAATTTATTAAAAATATTTTCATAACATCTACAATGGGTATTTCTTATAAAGCAGGAGCTAAATAATTATGATGAATAAAGAGGCAAAAAAAAATTATGTAGAGGAAATGATAAAAAATTTTACAGCTAATGAGTCAGTTATGATTGCACAATATCAAGGTCTTAATGTCACTGAATTAGATGAATTGAGAAAAGAACTCAGAGATAAAGGAATTTTATTTAAAATTACAAAAAATAGAATTACAAAAATTGCAATTAAAGAAACACCAGTTAAAGACTTAGAAAAATATTTTACCGGTCCTACAGCTGCAGCTATTTCATCTGACCCTATTACAACTGCTAAAATTCTTACTAAATTTGCAAAATCACATGACAAATTAAAAATTGTTGCAGGATTCATGGACGGTAAAGTTTTAGATCAAAAAGAAGTGGCAATAATTGCCACATTACCTTCTTTAGAGGAAGCAAGGGCTAAAATTGTAGGTATATTGGCTACTCCAGCACAAAAAATAATAAGTATTTTACTTGCACCTGGCTCAAAAATTGCTAATTTAGCCCGCGCAAAGAGTTTAAAAAATTAATCACAGGATCAAAAAATGGCAGATTTAAATAAAATTATAGACGAACTTTCAACTTTAACAGTTGTAGAAGCTGCAGAGCTTTCAAAACAGTTAGAAGAAAAATGGGGCGTAACAGCAGCTGCACCAGCTGCAGCGGCACCAGCAGGTGGAGCAGCTCCAGCAGGTGAAGAGAAATCAGAATTTTCTCTTTTCTTAGCAGCTACGGGTGACAAAAAAATTAACGTAATTAAAGAAGTTAGAGCGATAACTGGTTTAGGTTTAAAAGAAGCTAAAGATTTAGTTGAAGCAGCACCTAAAGAAATTAAAGGTGGTGTAGCTAAAAAGGAAGCTGAAGAATTTAAGAAAAAACTTGAAGCAGCTGGAGCTAAAGTAGAATTAAAGTAAACAATATTTAAGACTAGATTTTACTGTGAGTTGAACCTTGCAGTAAAATTTTTTTATATTTAATGCAATTATCTTTTACTCAAAAGAAACATATTAGAAAGAATTTTGGAAAACTTGTTGAAGGTTTATCTATTCCAAACTTGATAGAAGTTCAAAAAAACTCCTATGATGAATTTTTAAAGTCAAAATCTGTTAAAGATCAACTTGTAGATTTATCAAAAGGGATTGATAAAGTTTTTAAAAGTATTTTTCCAATTGAAGATGGAAACGACAAATCAACTTTGGAATATATTTCATATAAACTTGAAAAACCTAAGTTTGATGTAATTGAATGTAAACAAAGAAGTCTTTCTTATTCTGCAGCTTTAAAAGCTACTTTAAGACTAGTAGTTTATGACATTGATCCAGACAATAATACAAAACAAATTCTCTCAGCTAAAGAACAGGAAGTTTTTATTGGAGACTTACCATTAATGACACCAAGCGCTACATTTATAACAAATGGTGTTGAAAGAGTAGTTGTAAATCAAATGCATAGAAGCCCGGGGGTATTTTTTGATCATGATAAAGGTAAAACTCATGCAAGTGGAAAACTTTTATTTAATTGCAGAATAATTCCTGGAAGAGGTTCCTGGTTAGATTTTGAATTTGATCCGAAAGATATTTTATATTTCAGAATTGATAGAAAAAAGAAACTTCCGATTACATCTATTTTATTTGCTTTGGGCTTTTCCAAAGATAAGATAATTGAAACTTTTTATTCAACTAGCAAGTATTCATATAATGCAGAAACTAAATCTTGGATAACTGACTTTAATTTAGATAATTATAAGAGACCGCAAAAATTATCATTTGATTTGATAGATGCAAAAAATAATAAAAAAGTGCTAGGTATTGGAGAAAAACTAAATATTGTTATTGCAAAGAAACTCCAAGAAAAGGGATTGAGATCCATTACCATACCTAATGAACAAATAATTGGTAAATATATAGCTCAAGATATTAAAGATAAAAGCGGTGAAATTTTAATAGGAGCTGGTTTTGATATTACTGAAGAACAGCTCGAAAAAATTTTAGAACAGGATGAAAAAACACTAAATATTGTAAATATCGATCCCATTAATAAAGGTCCATATATTTTAGAAACTTTAAAGATAGATAAGAATTTGAATAAATCAGAAGCTCTAAACGATATTTATAAAATTTTAAGACCAGGTGAAGCACCGACTGTAGAAATAGCTGAACAGATTTTTAATAATTTGTATTTTACGAAAGAAAGATATGATCTATCTGAAGTAGGAAGAGTTAAGCTTAATTCAAAACTGAATCTAGATACCAGCGCAAAAAAAACTATTTTAGAGACAAATGATATTGTTGCAATTATCAAGTTTATGTTGGACTTAAGAGACGGTAAAGGTGATGTTGATGACATAGATCATCTTGGTAATAGGCGAGTAAGATCAGTGGGTGAACTAGTAGAAAATCAATTTAGGATCGGCCTATTAAGAATGGAAAGGACTGTAAAAGAAAAAATGTCTACCTTTCTTGAAATTGAGTCAGCAATGCCACAGGATTTAATTAACGCAAAACCAATAACTACATCTTTAAAAGATTTTTTTGCGACATCACAACTTTCTCAATTTATGGATCAAACAAATCCTTTATCGGAGATTACACATAAAAGAAGGGTATCAGCTTTAGGTCCAGGAGGACTTACAAGAGAAAGAGCTGGATTTGAGGTTAGAGACGTGCATCCCACTCATTACGGAAGGATTTGCCCTATTGAAACACCAGAAGGACCAAATATCGGTTTAATAAATAGTTTAGCTACTTACTGTAGGGTAAACAAATTTGGTTATATTGAAAGTCCTTATAAAAAAGTAGTCAATGGAAAAGTTACGTCAGATATTAAATATCTTTCAGCTATAGAAGAAGAAAAATTTACAATTGCGCAAGCAAATTCAGCTTTAAATAAAGATGGATCTTTTTCAGAGGAATTAGTTGCTTGTAGAAAAAATCTAAACTTTGAATTATCTACGAGAGAAAGCATTGACTATATCGATGTTTCTCCTAAACAGTTAGTATCTGTTGCAGCCGCATTAATTCCATTTTTAGAAAATGATGATGCGAATAGAGCTTTGATGGGATCAAATATGATGAGACAAGCTGTTCCCTTACTAAAACCAGAAGCACCTTTAGTTGGCACTGGTATCGAGGCAGATGTTGCTTTGGACTCTGGAGTAACAATTGTTGCAAAGAGGAGTGGTTTAGTTAATAAAATTGATGGTAAACGTATTGTTGTTAAAGCAACAGATGTTACAGATTTATCTCAATCTACAGTAGACATATATAATTTGTCTAAATTTCAAAGATCAAATCAAAATACATGCATTAATCAGAAACCTTTAGTTAAAGTCGGAGATAAAATCAAAAAAGGAGATATAATTGCTGACGGTCCTGCTACAAAATTAGGTGAATTAGCTTTGGGAAAAAACGTAACAGTCGCTTTTATGCCATGGCAAGGTTATAATTTCGAAGATTCCATTTTAATTTCTGAAAGATGCGTAACAGATGATGTATTTACATCAGTACATATTGAAGAATATGAGTCGATGGCAAGAGATACAAAATTAGGTGCCGAAGAAATTACCAGAGACATACCAAATGTAAGCGAAGAAAGTTTAAGGAATTTGGACGAGTCCGGAATTGTCTATGTTGGTGCAGAAGTTAAACCAAGTGATATTTTAGTTGGTAAAGTTACACCTAAAAGTGAAACCTCATCAAGCCCAGAGGAAAAATTATTAAGATCTATATTTGGCGAGAAAGCCACAGATGTAAGAGACTCATCATTAAAGCTTCCTTCTGGAAGTACAGGTGTAGTAATAGATGTAAGAGTTTTTAACAGGCATGGTATTGAAAAAGATGAGAGGTCTATAGCTATTGAACGAGCTGAAATAGAAGCTGTTCAAGAAGACAAAAAAGTAGAAGAAGAAATACTAAATAGAAATATTAAATTACGTGCGGTTGATTTACTAAATGGCCAAAGTATTAATAAACAATTTGATAATCTAAAACCTGGAACAACACTGAATGTTAATGATTTTGAAAATTTAACTTTAAACAATTTATGGAAATTGTCTTTAGAAAAAGAGGCACTAAATAATGATTTAGAGAAGTTAAAAAATCAATTTGACGATGCATCGGAAGATATAAAATTAAGATTTGAGGATAAAGTTACAAAAATACAACAAGGTGATGACTTATTGCCAACTGTAATGAAAGTTGTAAAAGTTTTTGTTGCTGTAAAAAGAAGATTAATGCCTGGAGATAAGATGGCTGGTAGGCATGGAAACAAAGGTGTTGTCAGTAAAATAGTCCCTGTAGAAGACATGCCATATATGCAAAATGGTAAGCCTGTTGATATTGTTTTAAACCCTTTAGGTGTTCCAAGTCGTATGAATGTTGGACAAATTCTTGAGACACATCTTGGTTGGTCATGTTCTGAACTGGGAGATCAAATTAAACAATATTTAAAAAATTTTGATAACGAAATAGAAAAAATTAAAGAAAAACTCAAAGAAATTTACGGCGCAACATATTACGATAACATAATTTCTAAATTATCTAATAAAGAAATTGCTGAGTTAGTTCAAAATTTATCTAATGGTGTTCCGATCGCAACCCCAGTTTTTGACGGAGCAAGCACAGATGATATAAATAAAATGTTAGATTTAGCTAAACTTCCAAATTCTGGCCAAACTCATTTATGGAATGGACAAACTGGTGAACGTTTTGATCGACCAGTAACCGTAGGAATAATTTATATGCTTAAATTAAATCATTTAGTTGAAGATAAAATTCATGCTAGGTCGACAGGCCCTTACAGTTTAGTCACTCAACAGCCATTAGGTGGAAAAGCTCAATTAGGTGGACAAAGATTTGGTGAAATGGAGGTGTGGGCTTTAGAAGCTTATGGTGCGTCTTACACTTTACAAGAAATATTAACCGTTAAATCAGATGATGTAGCAGGTCGAACAAAGGTGTATGAAACAATCGTAAAAGGTAATAATAATTTTGAATCAGGTGTCCCTGAGTCATTTAATGTTTTAATTAAAGAAATTAGAGCATTAGGATTAAACATAGAATTAAACTAATTATGGAAAAAAATTTAACAAAAAACTTTGAAAATCAAAATATTACCCAGGAGAATAATTTTGATAGTATTAAAATTACTTTAGCAAGCCCTGAAAAAATAAAATCTTGGTCATACGGTGAAATAAAAAAACCAGAAACAATAAACTATAGAACCTTTAGACCTGAGAAGGACGGATTATTCTGTTCAAGAATATTCGGACCTGTCAAAGACTACGAATGTCTTTGTGGTAAATATAAGAGAATGAAATTTAGAGGTATAATTTGTGAAAAATGTGGAGTGGAAGTAACCAAATCTAATGTTAGAAGAGAAAGAATGGGACATATTGATTTAGCATGTCCTGTAGCGCATATTTGGTTTTTAAAATCATTACCCAGTAGAATTTCTTTAACAATTGATATGAAATTGAAAGAAGTTGAAAAAGTCTTATACTTTGAGAGTTTTATTGTAGTTGAACCGGGATTAACAACTCTAAAAAAAGGTCAATTAATTTCTGAAGAAGATTTAATTAAAGCACAAGAAGAATTTGGAGAGGATGCTTTTACAGCTGGTATGGGAGCTGAAGCAGTTAGAGAAATTTTAATCAATTTAGATTTAAAAAAAGAACAAATAAAACTTAGAGAGTCATTAGCAAATATTAAATCGAAAGTTACTGAAGAGAGAACAATAAAAAGATTAAAACTAATCGAGTCATTTATATCATCTGGAAATAAACCTGAATGGATGATTTTGACTTCCGTACCAGTAATTCCTCCAGAATTAAGGCCTTTAGTGCCTTTAGATGGCGGTAGATTTGCTACCTCAGATTTGAACGATTTGTATAGAAGAGTAATTAATAGAAACAATCGATTAAAAAGACTCTTAGATCTTAAGGCGCCAGATATAATCGTTAGAAATGAGAAAAGAATGCTACAGGAATCTGTGGATGCTCTTTTTGATAACGGTAGAAGAGGAAGAGTTATTACTGGTACGGGTAAACGACCATTAAAATCTTTAGCAGAAATGCTTAAAGGTAAACAAGGTAGATTTAGACAGAATTTGTTAGGTAAACGAGTAGATTATTCTGGAAGATCAGTAATTGTAGTTGGTCCTGAATTAAAATTGCACCAATGCGGCTTACCGAAAAAAATGGCATTAGAATTATTTAAACCTTTTTTATACGCTAGATTAGATAAGTTAGGATTAGCTACTACTATTAAACAAGCAAAACGATTAGTAGAAAAAGAAAAAAGTGAAGTATGGGACTCTCTAGAATATATTATTAGAGAACATCCAATACTTTTAAATAGAGCACCAACACTTCATAGATTAGGTGTACAAGCTTTTGAAGCTAAACTTATAGAAGGAAATGCGATTGAACTACATCCATTAGTTTGTGCTGCATTTAATGCAGATTTCGATGGAGACCAAATGGCTGTTCATATACCTTTAAGTTTAGAGGCACAATTAGAAGCAAGAGTTTTAATGATGTCTACTAATAATATATTAAGTCCATCAAATGGAAAGCCAATAATAGTTCCAAGTCAGGATATTGTTTTAGGAATTTATTATTTATCACAAGCTGATGAAAATGAAAAAAAACCAAAAGGCGTATTTTTAAATATTGAAGAAATAGAACAAGCTCTTGAAAATAAATCAATCAGTTTACACTCAAAAATAATCTCAACATTTAAAACTGTCGACAAAGATAATAATCCAGTGATAGAAAAATATACAAGTACAGCTGGAAGATTTTTATTGGCAAATGTTTTACCAATTAATAACAATATAAAATTTTCAATTGTAAACAAACTTTTAACAAAAAAAAATGTATCTGAAGTTATTGACACAATATTTAGATTTTGTGGTCAAAAGGAAACGGTTATTTTTTGTGATAAAATAAAAACGTTAGGGTTCAAACACGCATTTAAAGCTGGAATTTCATTTGGTAAAGATGATTTATTAATACCTAAAACGAAGGAATCTTTGATTAACAATACAAAAAAACAAATCGAAGAATATGAAAAACAATATTCAGATGGCCTTATTACTAGAGGTGAAAAATATAATAAAGTAGTTGATATCTGGTCTAAATGTACTGACACTGTTGCTAATGAAATGATGAAAGAAATTTCATCAGCAGAAAAAATTTATGAAGATGATAGAATTGAAACAAATTCCGTCTATATGATGGCTGATTCCGGTGCGAGAGGATCGCAAGCTCAAATGAAACAGTTAGCTGGCATGAGGGGATTAATTGCAAAACCATCTGGAGAAATTATTGAAACACCTATCATATCTAATTTTAAAGAAGGTTTATCAGTACTTGAGTATTTCAACTCAACTCACGGTGCTAGAAAAGGTTTAGCAGACACAGCTCTAAAAACAGCTAATTCAGGATATTTAACAAGAAGGTTATGTGATGTAGCACAAGATGTTCAAATAACAAAAGCAGCTTGTGACCCAAAAAAAAGATCATCAGTTTTCATCTCTGAAATTATAGAAGGGGGAAATATTTTGGTAAGTTTATCCGAAAGAGTTTTAGGACGAGTTATTGCAGAAAATATAAAAAATCCTGTAACTGGTGAAGTTATAATTAAAAAAGACAGATTAATTGATGAATTTGACTGTGAAAAAATCGATGCAGCAGGTGTGAAATCAGTAAATGTATATTCTGTTATTACATGTGCATCAACTAAAGGTGTATGTCAAATTTGTTATGGAAGAGATTTAGCAAGAGGTAAATTAGTTAGCATTGGTGAAGCGGTGGGAATGATTGCTGCTCAATCTATTGGAGAACCTGGCACACAATTAACAATGAGAACCTTTCACGTGGGAGGCACAGCTCAAATTAAAGAAGAGTCTCAAATAATTGCTCAAACTAAAGGTAAACTTAATATTATTAATAAAAATTTAATTGAAGACTCTAAAAAAAATATAATAGTGATGGGTCGAAACACCCAATTAAGCATTGAAGATGATCAACAAAGACAACTTGGAATTTATAAAGTTAACTATGGCTCAAAATTATTTTTTAAAGATGGTGATATGATTGAAAAAGGAAAAAAAATTGCTGAATGGGATCCATATACACTACCTGTAATTGCTGAAACAGGCGGTGTAGTTAATTACATGGATTTAATGGAAGGTAGTTCCCTTACTGAAACATTAGATGATGCAACAGGATTATCATCAAAATCAGTAACTGACTGGAAATCTTCTTCAAAAAATTCAGAGTTAAAACCTAGGATTACTTTAAGAAATGATAAAGGTGAAATAATAAAAAAAGCCGATGGCAACGAGGCTAGATATTATCTTGTTCCAGATACTGTTCTTTCAGTTAAAGATGGTCAAAAAATATCAGCGGGTGATGTTTTAGCTAGACTTCCAAAAGAAACATCAAAAACAAAAGATATTACAGGAGGATTACCAAGAGTAGCTGAATTATTCGAAGCAAGAAAACCAAAAGATAGCGCAATTATAGCTGAAAATGATGGTGTTATAGAATTTGGAAAAGAAGTTAGAGGTAAACAAAAAATTTCTATTGTTGCTTCAAACGGAGAAACTTCAAATTACCTTATACCAAAAGGAAAACATGTTAATTTTAACCAAGGTGAAAAAATAAAAAAAGGTGAATACTTATTAGATGGAGCTCCTTTACCACATGATATCTTGAGAGTTTTGGGCGTTGAAAAACTAACTGAATATTTCATAACAGAAGTACAAGAAGTCTATAGACTGCAAGGCGTAGTTATAAATGATAAACACATAGAAACAATTGTAAGACAAATGTTAAAAAGAGTTGAAATTAAAGACCCAGGTGAGTCCAACTTACTTTCCGGAGAAGTAATTGATTTGTTAGACATTAATTTTATAAATGACAAATTGAGAGAAGAGAAGAAAAAACCTGCTTTATTTGAACGAATTCTATTAGGAATAACTAAAGCTTCTTTACAAACAAATTCATTTATTTCTGCTGCGTCTTTTCAAGAAACTACTAGAGTTTTAACAGATGCTTCAATAAAAGGTAAAGTAGACTCCCTAGAAGGACTAAAAGAAAATGTTATAGTTGGAAGATTAGTTCCAGCTGGAACGGGATTAACAAAAATAGATTGGGATAAGAAGGCTAGGGAGCTAGATAAGTCAAGAATAGAGGAACTAAAAAAACAAGAGCTAGAATCCGCCGCTACAGCGACAGAACAACCGGCTTAAATTTAATCAATACCCTATTAAATATTGACTTTTATGCATTCAATGTTAGTTTACGACAATTTTTGAATGTTAGAAGTAAGGCGTATTAAAACCTTAAACACTAACTAAAAATATATCAAGGCTGTCTTCGCTTTAACTTCAAAATTTTATTATGCCGACTATTAATCAATTGATTAAAAAAAGTAGAATTAAACCTATTGCTAGAAATAAAGTTCCAGCACTTGAAAAACAACCACTTAAACGTGGTGTATGTGTTAAAGTTTATACAACAACACCTAAAAAACCTAACTCAGCATTAAGAAAAGTTGCAAGGGTTAGACTATCTAACGGTTTTGAAGTTACAGCTTATATACCAGGTGAGGGACATAATTTACAAGAACACTCTGTAGTTTTATTACGTGGCGGTCGTGTAAAAGATTTACCAGGTGTTCGTTACCACATTTTAAGAGGTAACTTGGATACACAAGGTGTTGCAAATCGTAAACAAAGAAGATCGTTATATGGAGCGAAAAAACCAAAATAATTTATGTCTAGAAAAAGAAAAGCTCCAGTTAGAAAAGTTTATCCTGATCCAAAATTTCATTCTGAAGTTGTTTCAAAATTTATAAATTCAATTATGTATGACGGCAAAAGATCGACAGCAGAAAAAATTCTTTATGATGCTTTAGATAAAATTAAATCAAAAAATAACGAAGATCCATTAAAACTTTTTAATACAGCTATAAGTAATGTTAAACCAAATTTGGAATGTAGATCTAGAAGAGTTGGTGGAGCCACATACCAAGTTCCTGTAGAAGTTAAAGCAAAAAGAGGCCAAGCTTTAGCTTTGAGATGGTTGATGGATGCAACACGTAAAAGAAAAAATAAAACAATGGCAGAAAAATTATACGCAGAACTTTTAGACGCTTCTCAAAACAAAGGTTCAGCAATTAAAAAAAGAGAAGACACACATAAAATGGCAGAATCCAATAAAGCTTTTGCGCATTTTAGATGGTAAAATTTTATGACTACTAAATATACGTTAGATAAATATAGAAACATTGGTATCATGGCTCATATAGATGCCGGTAAAACAACTACGACAGAAAGAATTTTATATTACACGGGCAAAAGTCATAAAATTGGTGAAGTTCACGATGGTGCCGCAACAATGGATTGGATGGAACAAGAACAAGAGAGAGGCATCACAATTACTTCTGCCGCAACAACTTGTTTCTGGAATGATCATAGAATTAATATTATAGACACACCAGGTCACGTTGATTTCACTATTGAAGTTGAAAGATCTTTAAAAGTTTTAGATGGTGCAGTTTGTGTTTTTGATGGTGTTGCAGGTGTTGAACCTCAATCTGAAACAGTTTGGAGACAAGCTGACAAATACAAAGTTCCAAGAATATGTTTTGTTAATAAACTTGATCGTACAGGTGCCGATTTTTATCGTTGTGTTGATATGATTAAAGATAGACTTGGATGTAAACCTTTGGTTTTACAACTTCCTGTCGGCTCAGAAGCTGATTTAAAAGGGGTAATTGATTTAGTGAAAATGAAAGCTGTTATTTGGCAGAATGAGGATCTTGGTGCTAAATTTGATATTGTTGATATTCCTGATGACCTTAAAGAAAAAGCGAATACATATAGAAAAGAACTTGTTGAAGCTGCAGTTGAGCAAGATGAAAAATTAATGGAAGAATATTTAGATGGTAAAGAACCTTCAGAATCAGACTTAATTAAATGTATTAGAAAAGGAACACTAGGTTTTAGTTTTGTTCCAATTACAACAGGATCAGCTTTTAAAAACAAAGGCGTTCAACCTTTACTAGATGCAGTAATAGATTATTTGCCAAGTCCTCTAGATATTGGATCGATAGAAGCAACTAAACTAAATTCTGATGATAAATTAGAAATGAAATTTAATGATAATGAACCATTTTCAGCTTTAGCTTTTAAAGTAGCCAATGACCCTTTTGTAGGATCACTAACATTCATTAGAATTTACTCAGGTAAAATTCAAGCAGGTACATCTGTATATAATTCATCAAAAGAAAAAACAGAAAGAGTAGGAAGAATGCTTTTAATGCATGCTAATAGTAGAGAAGATATTAAAGAGGCAACTACAGGTGACATTGTAGCATTAGCTGGATTAAAGCATACTATCACTGGTCACACATTATGTAACGAAAATAAACCTATTTTGTTAGAACCGATGGAATTTCCTGATCCCGTTATAGAAATTGCTGTAGAACCAAAAACAAAAGCTGACCAAGAAAAAATGGGTGAAGCACTAGGTAGGCTAGCAAAAGAAGACCCTTCGTTTAGAGTCACGTCAGACGAGGAGTCAGGTCAAACAATTATTAAAGGGATGGGAGAATTACACCTTGATATTATTGTTGATAGAATGAAAAGAGAATTTAAAGTCGAAGCAAATGTTGGAGCACCTCAAGTTGCTTATAGAGAAACAATACTCAGCGCCACAGAAGTTACTTACATTCATAAAAAACAAAGTGGAGGATCAGGTCAATTTGCAAAAGTTACATTGAGTGTAGAACCGTTAGAACCAGGACAAGGCAGAGAAGTTGAAAATAAGATTAAAGGTGGATCTATACCTAAAGAATTCATACCTGGTGTAGAAAAAGGAGTGTTAAGTGTTGCTGAAAGCGGAATATTAGCAGGCTTTCCAGTGATCGATTATAAAGTTACAATTTTAGACGGTTTACATCACGATGTTGACTCAAGTGTATTGGCTTTCGAAATTGCTTCAAGAATGTGTTTTAGAGAAGCATGTACGAAAGCTACTTTAAAATTACTCGAGCCAATGATGAAAGTTGAAGTGGTTACACCAGAAGATTTTATGGGAGATGTTATAGGTGACTTAAATAGTAGACGTGGTCAAGTCGCTTCTACAGAAGCAAGAGGAAACGCAACTGCTATTAATGCTACAGTACCGCTAGCAAACATGTTTGGTTACATAAATAATTTAAGATCCTCTACGCAAGGTAGAGCTCAATATACAATGCAATTTAGTCATTATGATAAAGTTCCTCAAAATGTTCAGGACGAAGTAACAAAGAAATTAGCTTAATTTTATGGAAAACCAAAATATTAGAATACACCTGAAGGCTTACGACAACAAGATACTAGATCTATCTACTGAGGAAATTGTAAATACAGCAAAAAGAACTGGCGCACAAGTTAAAGGTCCAATACCCTTACCAACTAGAATTGAGAGATATACAGTACTTAGATCTCCTCATATTGATAAAAAAAGTCGAGAACAATTTGAGTCAAGAACGCACAAAAGATTAATAGACATTATAGAACCAACACCGCAGACAGTTGAAGCTCTAATGAAATTAGATTTAGCTTCAGGTGTAGATATTGAAATAAAAATTTAAAATTATGACCATAGGATTAATAGGAACAAAAATTGGAATGACCAGAGAGTTTATGGAAAGCGGTCAATCTGTTCCTGTCACAGTTATAAAAGTTGAAAAAGGTAGAGTTTTAGACATTATATCTAAGGATAAAAGAGGATACAGCGCCATCAAACTTGGTTTTTTTAGATTAAAAAATTCTAAATTAACCAAACAAATGAAAGGTTACTTTACTAAAAAAAATACTGAACCTAAAAAAATTCTTAAAGAATTTAGAGTTAAAAACACTGAAGAATATAAAGAAGGAAATGAATTAGGATTAGAAATTTTTAAAGATAAAAAATTTTTAGACGTAAGATCAAAAACGATAGGTAAAGGATTTGCAGGTGTGATGAAAAGATGGAATTTTGGTGGGTTAAGAGCATCACATGGTGTTTCTGTATCACATAGATCACATGGTTCCACAGGTCAAAGACAGGATCCTGGTAAAGTTTTTAAAGGAAAAAAAATGGCTGGCCATATGGGCGATAAATTAAGAACAATGTTAAATTTAGAAATTGTAAAATCTGATTTAGAAAATAACTTATTGTATTTAAAAGGATCAATACCAGGCTCTAAAAATTCTACAGTAATTCTTAGAGAGGCAGTTAAAGACATAACTAGAAAAACATTAAAAGAAAAGCATGAAGCTAAAGTTAAAGCAGCAGCTGCAAAAAAGGGTAAGAAATAAATGAAATTTCCACTTTTAAATATTGACGGTTCAAAAGCTGAAACGATCGAAATTTCAGATAAAATTGTTAAACTTAAGGTAAATCATAAATTGATTAAATTTGTAATAGATTGGCAATTTAATCATGCAAAACCTAGAACAGCTAAGACAAAACAGAGAAATGAAATAAGAGGATCTACAAAAAAAATAGCCCCTCAAAAGGGTGGTGGAGGAGCAAGACATGCAAGTAAGAAAGCTCCATTATTTGTTGGCGGTGGTGTAGCGCATGGTCCCAAAGGATCTAAATATAAAGTTAAAAAGATTAATAAAAAAGTAAGAAAATTAGCATTAGCACAGACACTTTCTAAAAAGAATTCAGATAAGAGTTTACATATATTAGCTGATGTAAAAAAAGAGGTTAAAAAAACTAAAGAATTTAATAATTTTTTAGAGAAAAATAAATTAGATAACGCTTTGATAATTTCTGACTCTGACTCAATGAAAAATATTAATAAATCAGCAAGAAATATTAAAAATATCAAATTAATTAAAGATGAGGGAACTAATATTTATGATCTTTTTAAATACAAAAATGTAATCATTACTTCTTCTTCCGCAAAAAAAATACAAGATAGGATTTTAAATGAAAAAAATTAATCACATAGACTCTATAAGACATCCTATTATAACTGAAAAAGCTACAATATTATCTGAACAAAATAAAACTGTATTTAAAGTTCATGAAAAAGCTAATAAAAGAACTGTTAAAAAAAATATAGAAAAACTATTTAAAGTGAACGTTATTAAAGTAAATATAATTAATCAAAAATCTAAACTTAAGATTAAACAGGGGAAAAAATCTATAAAAAGTGGATATAAAAAAGCAATAATAACTTTAAAAAAAGGTCAAAGTATAGATTTAACAACAGGCATTTAATTTTATGGCATTAAAAACTTTTAAACCCTACACAAAATCTACTAGAGGCACGGTAGTAGTTGATAAAAGTGAATTATGGAAAGGCTCTTCTTATAAACCTTTAACTAAAGGTCAACATGTTACTGGAGGAAGAAATAATGCTGGTCGTATAACTTCAAGACATATGGGTGGTGGATCTAAACATAAATTTAGGGTTATTGATTTCTTTAGAAAAAAGAAAAATATGAAAGCAACAGTAGATAGAATTGAATACGATCCTAACAGAACAGCTTATATTGCTTTAATAACTTATGAAGATAAGGA
This sequence comes from Candidatus Pelagibacter sp., assembly GCA_028101445.1. The sequence goes on from JAOHKR010000009.1 coordinate 22,071, forward strand.
AAAAACTTATATTATTTCTCCGCAAGGTTTAAAGATTGGAGACACGATAGAATCAGGTAAAAATGCTGAAATAAAAATTGGGAACTCATTAGAATTAAAAGATATCCCTCAAGGTACAGCTATACACAATGTTGAGCTAATCCCTGGGAATGGTGGTAAACTCGCTAGGTCAGCTGGATCATCAATTACTTTATCAGGTTATGATGGAGATTACGCCATATTAAAACTATCTTCAGGAGAAACTAGAAAAGTAAACAGTTCTTGTGTAGGAACAATTGGAACGGTCTCTAATCCAGACCAAAAAAATGTAAAAATTGGTAAGGCAGGAAGAAATAGATGGAGAGGTAAAAGACCTCAAACTAGAGGAGTTGCAATGAACCCAGTAGATCACCCACACGGTGGTGGTGAAGGAAAAACATCGGGCGGAAGAAGTCCAGTTTCCCCATGGGGTCAATCAGCAAAAGGTTTAAAAACAAGAAGACCTCAAAGAAGTGATAAACTTATTATAACTAGAAGAAAGAAAAGGAAAAGATAATGGCTAGATCAGTGTGGAAGGGTCCGTTTGTGCATCCAAGTCTGCTTAAAAAAATAGACAAGTTAAAAGATGCGCCTAACAAAAAACCAATTAAAACTTGGTCAAGACACTCTACTATTATACCTGACTTTGTTGGACATAGTTTTATGATACACAACGGCAAATCATTTATACCAATAACTATATCAGAGGAAATGGTAGGCCATAAATTAGGTGAATTTGCACCAACAAGAACTTTTAAAGGTCATACTCCAGCAGATAAAAAAGCAGCTGCACCAGCCTCTAAACCAGCAGGAGATAAGAAATAATGGATAAAAATAGTTCTTTAGTAAAAGCAATAAATAAAAATGTGAGAACAAGTCCAAGAAAACTTGCACTAGTTTGTAATTTTATAAAAGGAAAGAAAGCAGATATAGCTTTAAGAGATTTAGAGTTTTCAAGAAAAAGAATAGCAAAAGATGTTAGTAAGACAGTAAAATCAGCAATATCTAATGCTGAAAATAATTATCAATTTGATATTGATAATCTTTTTGTAAAAGAAGCTTATGTTGGAAAGTCACTGGTAATGAAGAGATTTAGACCTAGAGCAAAAGGTAGAGCAAGCCCTATTAAAAAACCATTTAGTAGAATAACTATAGTATTAGAAGAAAAAAAAGAAAAAAAGGTGAATAAATAATGGGTCAAAAAATAAATCCAATTGGATTAAGATTAGGAATAAATAGAGGCTGGGACTCTACTTGGTTTGCTAAGAAAAAAGATTTTGGTAGATATTTAATAGAAGACTTTAAAATAAGAAATTATATAAAGAAAAATATTACTAACTCTGGTGTTTCTGAAATTATAATTGAGAGATCCTCAAAGAAATGCACAGTTTCTATACACACCTCTAGACCTGGATTTGTAATTGGAAAAAAAGGAGCCGATATAGAGAAAATTAAAAAAAATATAATGAAAATTACCGCAAGTGACGTAAATATAAATATTAAAGAAATAAAAAAACCAGAATTAAATTCAAATTTAGTAGCGGAAAATATCGCTCAACAATTAGTAAAAAGAATTGCATACAGAAGAGCAATGAAAAGAGCTATGCAATCTGCAATGAGATTAAATGCTAAAGGAATTAAAGTAATGTTAAGTGGCCGTTTAGCTGGTAACGAAATAGCAAGAACTGAATGGTTAAGAGAAGGAAGCATACCATCACATACATTAAGAGCAGAAATTGATTATGGTGTAGCCGAGGCCTTAACAACTTACGGAATTATTGGTGTTAAGGTATGGATTTATAAAGGTGAATTAATGGCTAAAGATGTTGAAAAAGAAAAAAAAGAAAGGGTGAAAAGTGCTACAGCCAGTCAGAACTAAATTTAGAAAAGCTTTCAAAGGAAGAATACACGGCAAAGCAGCTAGAGCCGTAAAATTAAATTATGGTCAGTTTGGATTAAAAGCAATAGAGCCTGAAAGAATAATTGGTAAACAAATAGAGGCTGCGAGAGTAGCATTAACCAGATATATGAAAAGAACCGGTAAGGTTTGGACGAGAATATTTCCAAATATTCCTGTATCTAAAAAACCAACAGAGGTTAGAATGGGTAAAGGAAAAGGATCTCCAGAATACTATGCGTGTAGAGTAAAACCAGGAAGAATAATATTTGAAATAGATGGAGTGAGTGAAGAAATCGCTAAAGAAGCTCTGTATAAAGCTTCAGCTAAATTACCAATTAAAACAAAATTTGTGAAACGTTAAAATGAGCAAAAAAAAAGAAGATAAAAAATTAACCAAAGATCAAGCTGAAAAAAAAATATTAACGCTTAAAAAAGACTTATTTAATATAAGGTTTAAAAAAATTAATAACCAAATAAATAATCCTGCACAATATAACCAGATAAAAAAAAGTATTGCTAGATTATATACAACAATAAAGAATACAAAATGACAAAAAAAACTTTAAAAGGAACTGTTACAAGTGCTAAAAATGACAAAACAATAGTTGTTGAAGTAACGCGCAAATTTAAACATCCATTTTATGAAAAAGTGATTAAAAGATCAAAAAAATATCACGCTCATGATGAAAAAAATAAGTTTAAAGAAGGACAAAAAGTTATAATAGTTGAAAGCAAACCATTTTCAAAAAAGAAAACCTGGCAGGTAGTAGAATAATGATTCAGATACAAACAGAATTAACTGTTGCAGATAATACTGGAGCAAAAAGAGTTGAATGTATTAAAGTTCTAGGTGGATCTAAAAGAAGATATGCATCTGTTGGTGATATAATTGTTATAAGTGTAAAAGACGCAATACCAAAAGGTAAGGTAAAAAAAGGAGCAGTACACAAAGCAGTTGTTGTTAGAACAAGAAAAGAAATATTTAGAAATGATGGCTCTAAAGTACAATTTGATAAAAATGCTGTAGTTCTAACTGATGATAAAGGCGAGCCTATTGGAACAAGAATCTTTGGTCCTGTTACAAGAGAACTAAGAAGCAGAGGACATACTAAAATAATATCACTAGCTCCGGAGGTGCTATAATGATGATTTTAAAAAAAGGAGCTCAAGTAAAGGTTATCTCTGGTAAAGATAAAGGTAAAACTGGTGAAATATTGGAAATTAATAGAAAGCTTAATAAAATAAAAGTAAAAGCAATTAATATGGTTAAAAAACACACAAAACCTACCAAAGAAAATAAAGGTGGCATTATTTCAAAAGAAAGTTTCATACATCAATCAAATGTTAAAAATATTGATATTAAAAAAAAGGTAAAACAAGTAGGTAAAAAATAATGTCAAGATTAAAATCAACTTATGATAATGAAATTGTTTCGAAACTTATGAGCAAACTGTCTCTTAAAAATAAACATGATGTTCCTAAAATTGAAAAAATTATATTAAATATGGGTCTAGGAGAAGATGCTTCGGATGGTAAAAAACTTAAAGCATGTGTTGATGATATGGCACTTATAGCTGGGCAAAAACCTATAATTACAAAATTTAAAAAATCAATTTCAAATTTTAAAACTAGAAAAGGTTCGAACGCTGGTGTCAAAGTAACTTTAAGATCACATAAAATGTATGAATTTATCGATAGATTAGTTAATATTGCGTTACCTCGTATTAAAGATTTTAGAGGTTTATCCGCGAAAGGTATTGATAACTCATTCAATTATTCATTTGGAGTTAAAGAACATATTGTTTTTCCAGAGGTTAATTTTGATAAAGTTGATAAAATTAGAGGTTTAGATATTACAGTAGTAACATCGAGTAAAAGTAAAGAAGGAACATTAGAAATGTTGAAAGAATTTAATTTTCCTTTAAATGATAAAAAAAACTAAGGATATAGATGGCCAAAACAAGCGCAGTACAAAAAAACTTAAAACGTATTAAATTAGTGAAAAAGTTTGCTAAAAAAAGAGCTGCTTTAAAAACAATTATTAATAATAAAAAATTAGAGCTATCAGAGAGATTTGAAGCTCAATTAAAGTTGAATAAATTACCAAAAAATTCAGCAAAAATTAGAATAAGAAATAGATGCGAGGTATCTGGTAGACCTCACGGAGTATACAGAAAATTAAAAATATCAAGAATAGCACTAAGAGACATGGCGTCTTCAGGTAAAATTCCTGGTATGACTAAATCAAGCTGGTAGGAGAAATATGACATTTACAGATCCGATAGGTGATATGTTTTCAAGAATAAGAAATGGTCAAATGAGATCATTAAATTCTGTTGAAATCCCTTCATCTAATTTTAGAAAAAATATTTTAGAAATCTTAAAAAATGAAGGTTATATTAAAGATTTTTATATTGATAAATCAGAAAATAATAAAACAAGTTTAAAGGTAACTCTTAAATATTACGAAGGGTATCCCGTTATAAAAGAAATAAAAAGAATTTCAAAACCAGGAAGAAGAGTTTATTCAAGAGCTACTAGCATACCCAAAGTTATGAATGGACTTGGTTTGGCTATACTTTCAACACCTAAAGGTGTAATGAGTGATGTTGAAGCAAGAAAAAATAACATCGGTGGCGAAATAATTTGCAGAGTATTTTAATGTCTAAAATTGGAAAAAAAAATATACTAATACCTAAAGAATCTTCAATTAAAATTGAAGGAGCTAATCTAACAATTACAGGCCCTAAAGGCACAAAAACATTAACTATAAATGATAAGATTTTTTCTTCAAAACTTAACGAAAGCGAATTTCATATCGAGCCATTACAAAAGAAAATTGACAAACAAACTTCAATAATGTGGGGCACATACAGAAGCTTGATAAATAATGCTGTTACAGGTGTATCAAATGGCCATGAAAAAATTTTAGAATTAAATGGAGTGGGTTTTAGAGCAAATTTAAAAGGTGATATTTTAAACCTTCAAATTGGCTTTAGTCATGATGTTAATTTTAAAATATCTAAAGACATTAAAATTACTGTAGAAAAACAAACTATAATTAAAATTACTGGAGTTGATAAAGAATTGGTGTCAAAAACTGCTGCAGATATCAAAAACTTAAAGCCAGTAGAGCCTTATAAAGGCAAAGGAATTAAAGAAAGAGGTCAATTTGTTTTGAGAAAAGAAGGTAAAAAAAAGTAGGAAATATGAAAAAAATCAACAATAAAATTAAAAGAAAATTAAGAAATAGAAAAAAACTTAAGAATGTAAGTGTAAATAAATTAAGAATTTCTGTTTCCAAGTCTTTAAATAACCTTTCAGCACAAATTATTGATGACTCTCAAAAAAAAACATTGGTTTCAGTCTCGTCTACTGAAAAAGAAATAAAAGCTAAAAAGGTTAAAAAAATGGAAAAATCAAGTTTAATCGGAGAAATTTTAGCTAAAAGAGCTAAAGAAAAAAATATTAGCGAAGTTTATTTTGACAGAGGGGAAAACAAGTACCATGGAAGAGTTAAGACTTTCGCTGAAACGTTAAGAAAAAATGGATTAAAATTTTAATATGGCTGATTATAAAAAAGTTGAAAGTGATATAAAAGAGAAATTAGTTGCAATAAACAGAATTACTAAAGTTGTAAAAGGTGGACGAAGATTTGGTTTTGCAGCATTAATGGTTGTTGGTAATCAAAAAGGCTCAATTGGAATTGGCCAGGGTAAATCCAAACAAGTGCCTGATGCTATAAAAAAAGCCACTGAAGACGCAAAAAGAAATTTAACTAAAATACCTTTAAAAGAAGGAAGAACACTTCATCATGATGTTAAGGGAAAAAATGGTGCTGGGAAAGTTATTTTGAGAGCTGCTCCAGCTGGAACCGGTATTATTGCCGGTGGTCCAATTAGATCTGTTTGTGAAGTTTTAGGAATCCAAGATGTAGTTGCTAAATCTTTGGGTTCTGCAAATCCACATAACGTATTAAAAGCTTGTTTAGATGGATTAAAATCACAAAATTCTCCAAAAATTTTATCAGCAATAAGAGGAAAAAAAATATCTGACATAATTTTGAAAAGAGAGGCTAAATAATGCAATTAAATAGTTTAGTAAAAAATAATAAAAAAAAAATTAGAGTTGGAAGAGGTATTGGTAGTGGTAAAGGTAAAACGTCTTCAAGAGGACATAAAGGTCAAAAATCTAGATCCGGTGTTGCAATCAAAAGTTTTGAAGGTGGCCAAATGCCTCTTTATAGAAGATTACCTAAAAGAGGTTTTAAATCATTAAACAAAAACAACATCGCTATTTTGAATTTATCTAAAATTCAAAGTATAATCGAAAAAACAAAAAATGGTTTAAAAAATACTCTTGATCTAAAAATTTTAAAGGAAAAAAATTTAATTAATAATAAATTTTTAAAGTTAAAAATTTTAGGTTCTGGTGAGTTAAAAAACAGTATAGAGATTTCTGCTCATTTTGCATCAAAACAAGCTTTATCTAAAATTGAAAAAGCTGGTGGAAAAATCAACATAGTTAAAAAATAATTTATTATGTCTAGTGAATCACTTAACTCTACCCGTGCTTTTAGTCAGGCAAATGATTTAAAAAGTAGAATATTATTCACTATATTAATTTTAATAATTTATAGACTTGGAACATACGTTCCGCTTTCAGGTATCGACCCACTAGCTTTAAAAGAAATTATGGCGTCAAGTCAAAAAGGTTTGCTTGGAATGTTTAATATGTTTTCTGGTGGAGCGGTAACTAGAATGGCAATTTTTGCACTTGGCATTATGCCATATATTTCATCTTCAATTATTGTACAATTACTAACAGGTGTATCTGACTATTTTAAAAATTTAAAAGAACAAGGTGAAACTGGTAGAAAAAAAATTACACAAATTACTAGATATGGAACCGTACTAATTGCTTGCTTACAAGGTTACGGAGTTTCGGTTGGCTTAGAAAATGCGGGGAACCTAGTTATAGACCCAGGTTTGTCATTTAGAATAATAACAACAATTTCATTAGTAGCCGGTACAACTTTTTTAATGTGGTTAGGTGAACAAATTACTTTAAGAGGTGTTGGAAACGGAATTTCGTTAATTATTTTTTCTGGAATTGTAGCAGAAATTCCAAGAGCTTTGGCTTCAACTTTTGAATTAGGGAGAACAGGCGCTTTATCTGCTTTAATGATTGTTGCTATTTTTATTTTGGTAATCTTTACGGTTTTATTTATTGTTTTTTTCGAAAGAGCTATGAGAAAAATTTTAATTAATTACCCAAAAAGACAAGTTGGAAATAAAATGTATGGTGGTGAGTCTTCTCATTTACCATTAAAAATAAATACAGCTGGAGTTATACCAGCAATTTTTGCATCTGCATTACTGTTATTACCGGTCACAATCTCAAATTTTGGTTTTGCAGAATCTGATGCATTTATAAAAATCTCATCAATGTTTACACAAGGACAACCCTTGTACATGTTACTTTATGCATCAGGAATTATTTTCTTTTCTTTTTTTTATACGTCAATTGTTTTTAATCCAAAAGAGACATCAGAAAATTTAAGAAAATATGGAGGATATATCCCAGGCATAAGACCTGGAGAAAGAACGGCAGAATATATTGAAACAATTTTAACAAGATTGACTACTGTTGGAGCTTTATACTTAACATTTGTTTGTTTGATGCCTGAATTTTTAATTGCAAAATATCCTATACCATTTTATTTGGGCGGTACTTCAATTTTAATTGTAGTAGTTGTTGCAATGGATACCGTAACACAAGTGCAAACAAGGTTAATGAGCTCTCAATATGAGTCACTAATTAAAAAGACTAAATTTGGTAAATAGTTAAATTAATGAATATTGTTATTTTTGGTCCTCCTGGTGCTGGTAAAGGAACTCAATCAAAATTCATAGTTAAAAAATTTAATCTATTTCAACTTTCTACAGGTGAACTTTTAAGAAACGAAATTATTAATAAAACTAAATTAGGCCTAAATATTTCTTCAACAATGAATAGTGGGAATTTAGTCTCAGATAAAATTGTAAGTGACTTAATTGAAATATATATTTCAAATAATGATTATAATGATAGGCTTATTTTTGACGGTTACCCAAGAAATATAAGTCAAGCTGAAAATTTAAATTTACTTTTAAAAAAATTTAATAAAAAAATAGATTTAGTTTTAAAATTATCAGTATCAATTGATATAATTAAAAAAAGAATCACTGGTAGATCAATTTGTTCAATATGTGGAAAAATTTATAATGAGTTTTTTAATCCGGCTCCAATTAATGCCAATTGCTGTTCCTCAAAATATTTACAAAAAAGATCTGATGATACTTTAGATATCGCCATATCCAGATATGAAAATTATGAAAAGAATATAAAACCTGTAACAGATTTTTATAAAGAAACTAAATTATTGAAAATGGTAAATGGAGAAACCTCAATAATGGCTATTACTAAACAAATTAGCGACTTAATTGAAGGTGTAAAGGGTTGACTTTAAGTAATTACACAATATAAATACGCAGTAAAATAGAATTCATTAAAATATGGCTCGTATAGCAGGAATAAATATTCCACAAAATAAGGTTGTTAGCATTGCTCTAACTTACATACATGGTATTGGCCCACATTTTTCAAAAAAAATTTGTGAGAAACTAGATATTCCTAATTCAAAAAGAGTTAATGAATTAACCGAAGAACAAGTTTTAAAAATAAGAGAATTCATAGACGCCAATCATAAAGTAGAAGGTGATTTAAGAAGAGAAGTTTCAATCAATATAAAAAGACTTGTCGATCTTGCGTGTTATAGAGGTACGAGGCATAAAAAAAAATTACCAGTTAGAGGCCAAAGAACTCAATGTAATGCAAGAACCAGAAAAGGAAAAGCAATCGCTATTGCTGGAAAAAAATTAACCCCACTTAAAAAATAAGTTTTGTATGAATAAAAAAAACGAAACAGTTGAAAAAAAAACAGAAATAAAAAAAACAGAAACAAAAAAAGTCTCTACTTTAAAAAAAAAGAAAAAAATTAAAAAAAATATTACTTCTGGAATAGCTTATGTTTATTCAACATTTAATAATACAATTATATCAATCGCTGACGAGAATGGTAACGTAGTTTCTTGGTCATCAGCTGGTGCAAAAGGTTTTAAAGGTTCAAGAAAATCAACTCCGTATGCAGCTCAAGTAGCTGCAGATGATGCTGGTGCAAAAGCTTTTGAACAAGGATTAAGAACTTTGACAGTTCAAGTAAAAGGACCTGGTTCAGGACGAGAAACAGCCTTACGTTCATTGCAGTCAAGAGGTTTTAAAATTTTATCAATTAAGGACACTACGCCTATGCCGCATAATGGTGCAAGACCGCCAAAAAGAAGGAGAGTATAATGGAGACCACATCTAATGTTATTGACAAAAACTGGAAAGCTTTGATTAAACCTAATAAACTCGACATTACTAGCAATGAAGATAAAACTATTGCTAAAGTTGTAGCAGAACCATTGGAAAAAGGTTTTGGTCAGACAATTGGAAATTCTTTAAGAAGAATTTTACTTTCTTCAATACAAGGCGCTGCTGTGACAGCTATTCAAATTGATGGTGTATTACATGAATTTTCATCTATTAAAGGTGTTAGAGAAGATGTTACTGATATTGTTTTAAATGTAAAAAATTTAGCAATTAAATCTTCCACGTCTAATCCCAAAAAAATTATCTTAGATATTAAAGGACCAAAAGAGGTTAAAGCTAAAGATATAACTCTAGTACCTGAAATTGAGATTTTAAATCCTGAGCAAACAATTTGTAACTTAGATGAAAAAACAAATTTTCATATGGAATTAATTGTGAGTAATGGAAAGGGATATGTCCAATCTCCTAAAAATAAATCAGATGATAGCCCATTAGGATTAATTTCAATCGATTCTTTATTTAGTCCAGTTAAAAAAGTTTCTTTTTCAGTTGAAAATACAAGAGCTGGAAGTGCTTTAGATTATGATAAACTGCTAATGACTGTTGAAACTAACGGAACTGTTGATGCTGAAGAAGCTATCGCTTATTCTGCAAGAATTTTTCAAGATCAACTTTCTATGTTTGTAAATTTTGAGGACCCTCAGGAAATTGTTCAAGAAGTAAAATCTTCGGAGCCTGAATTTAATAGAAATTTACTTAAAAAAGTCGAGGAACTTGAGTTATCAGTTAGATCAATGAATTGCTTGAAGAATGATAATATAATTTATATTGGTGACTTAGTCCAAAAAACTGAACCAGAAATGTTAAGAACACCTAATTTTGGAAGAAAGTCTCTGAATGAAATTAAAGAAGTGTTAAATACAATGTCTTTATTTTTAGGTATGGAAATACCTAATTGGCCTCCTGATAATATTGCTGAAATGTCAAAGAAACTAGAGGAAAATAATTACTAATGAGACACGGCGTAGGTTATAGAAAATTAAATAAGACAGGTGAACACAGAAAGGCATTATTTAAGAATATGCTTAACTCTTTAATCAAATATGAGCAAATTATCACCACACTGCCAAAGGCAAAAGAATTAAAACCCCAGATAGATAAAGTTATAACTATTGGAAAAAAAAATATTTTAAGCAATAAAAAAAGATTATTTTCAAAATTGCAGGATAAAAAATCAGTAATTAAAGTTTTTAACGAACTTTCAAAAAGATATAGTTCTAGAAAAGGTGGTTATTCTAGAGTTCTAAAAGCAGGTTTCAGAACAGGTGATGACGCTCCTATGGCTGTAATAGAATTAGTGGATAGAAATCCTGAAGCTAAAAAGGTTGATAAACCCAAAAAAATAGATTCTAAAGAGAAAACAAAAACTACTCAAACTGAACAAAAAGCATTAAGCAAATAGTTTTAGCTATGCATGCCCCAAAAAGTTAAAGTTAAAAAGGATTATCATAATAGTCGTTTTGACAGGTGGTTTAAAACTAATGTAATTGATCTACCTCAATCATTAATTCAAAAAATTTTAAGGCTTAATAAAGTAAAGGTAAATAGAAAAAAAGTTAAGACATCATATCGTGTTCAGTCGGGTGATTTAGTAGAGATTTATGATATTTCTAAATTTAAAATTTCTGATCGCCCAAAAAAAATAAAATACAAACCTTCTCGTAAAGAAGTTGATATTTACGATGATTATATTTTGGAAAATAATAATAATTTTATAGTCATTAATAAACCTAGAGGAATAGCCGTACAAGCTGGAACCAAATCATTTAGAAATATTATAGATGTTTTAAAAGATTCAAAATATTTTGAAAACACTAAACCATTTATTGTTCATAGATTAGATAAGGAAACTTCTGGAGTTCTTATAGTTGCTAAAAATAGAGAATATGCGCAACTTTTTACTTCTTTATTTAGAATTAGAAAAATTCATAAAACATATATTGCGTTAACGCATGGGAAAATTTCTAAAGATCTTAAAACGCTTAAAGATGACTTGATTATTATTGATAATGGTAAAAAAATAATTCAAAAAGCTATTTCACATTTGAGACTACTCAAAACATCTTCAAATTTTTCTTACGTGGAATTAAACCCTATTACTGGACGAAAACATCAACTTAGAAAACAACTTTATAATATTGGAAATCCTATTGTTGGAGACGACAAATATTTTATTGATAGAAGAGCAGATAAAATGAAAATTAAAAATAAGAATTTATTATTACATGCATACAAAATTAAGTTTATGATTAATAATATTCAGTATAACTTTAAAGCAGAGTACGATAGTGAATTTGAAAACTTTCTAAAAAAAAATTTTTAAATTTTATTTATATTTTTTACAAATATATTAACTAATTTCTTTTCAAAATTTTTAGGAACAATTTTTCTTTCCAAAAAAACAGACGTAACTTTTTTGTTGTCTAATCCACATGGTACAATTTTAAGATATTCTTTAAGGTTATTTGAAATATTTATAGAGAATCCGTGAAAAGCGACCCATCTAGAAATACGCAATCCTATAGCTGCTATTTTTTTTCCTTTAACCCAAATACCTATATTTTTTTTATCTTTTTTTGCGTTAATTTTTAAAATTTTAAGAAATTCAATTATAGTAGTTTCAATTGTATTAATAAATTTTCTTATATCTTTTTTTCGATTATTCAAATTTAGTACAAAATATATAATTTTTTGACCTGGGTTATGTAATGTAATTTTTCCACCTCTATTAGTTCTTATAATTTTAATAGTTTTATCGATTATTTCATTTTGCTTAAAACTTACCCCAGCTGTATATGTTTTTGGATGTTCTAAAATCCATATTAATTCTTTATTATCTCCATTTTTTACCTCCTTTACTCTTTTATTCAGAAAAAGCATCGCTTTTTCGTAAGGTATAGGTTTTTTGGTTAATTTAATTTCAACACTCATTTAAATTGAATTTTATCACTTTATAGACTATTAGTCTCAGAAAACTTTAAGAGGTATTTATGGCTTTGTTAAAGTCGACTGGAAATAAAAAAGTAAATTTAGATTTTAACAAAGAATTTATCAATACTTTTAGTGAAAAAATTGAGAATGGTAATATAGAGTTTATCAATCAAACTCTTAAAGATTTACATGAAGCTGATGTTGCTAATTTAATTGAAAATTTAAACCCAAATACTAGAATTAAATTAATAGAACTTGAAGCTTTTAATATTAATCCAGAAATTTTTGTAGAATTAAACGAGTCTATTCAAAGTGAAGTTCTTCAACTGCTTTCTATTGATTCAATAATAAAAATTATTAAAAGACTCGAATCTGATAACGCTATTAAAATTTTAGAAAATTTAGAAAAAGATACTAAAGAAAAAGTATTAGATAAATTACCTCCAAAAGACAAATTTTTACTTGAGGAGGGCTTGAGTTATCCTGAAGATTCAGCTGCAAGAATTATGCAAAGAGAATTTACAGCAGTTCCAAGTAATTGGACTGTTGGTCAAACAATAGATTATTTAAGAGAGGATAAAGATTTACCTGAAGAATTTTTAGAAATTTTTATAGTAGACAATGATTTTAAGCCGATTGGAACTGTCCCATCGTCAAGAGTATTGAGAACATCGAGAGACCTAAAAATGAATTCGATTATGATAGAAATGCCTGTTCTAATTTCAGCAAATATGGATAAAGAAGAAGTTGGACATACTTTTGAAAACTACAATCTTGTTTCAGCTGGTGTAGTAAATAAAAACAACAAACTTGTAGGCATGATAACTGCAGATGATGTTGTTACTGTTGTACAAGAAGAAGCAGAGGAAGATGCATTACGTTTAGCAGGTGTTGGCGATGAAGAGATTACTGATAGTGTAATGCTTAAAACAAAAAGAAGGTTTAACTGGCTTTTATTAAATTTATTTACTGCCTTATTAGCAACATGGGTGATAAGTAATTTTGGTGCATCAATTGAACAAATGGTAGCGTTAGCATTTTTAATGCCTATAGTTGCATCAATGGGTGGTAATGCTGGTATGCAAACACTAGCAGTAACTATCAGAGCCATTGCTACAAAAGAATTATCAAAAAGTAATTTTAATCGTGTAGTAGGAAAGGAATTCCTAATTGGAATCTTGAATGGCATTATTTTCGCCATCATAACTGCTGTAATAGTTCAATTATGGTTTAAACAATTAAATTTATCATTCTTAATAGGAGTATCCATGATTTTAAACATGATTGTAGCAGGATTATTTGGAATACTTGTTCCTGTTTCTCTTAAAAAATTAAATATTGATCCAGCTTTAGCTTCAAGTGTTTTTGTAACAACAATCACAGACGTAATAGGCTTTTTGTCTT